>CALURG010000044.1 GCA_944323115.1 Candidatus Gastranaerophilales bacterium | reverse complement strand
GACACGGTTCGATTGTTTTTGCCAAAAGATTTTGAGCAATCATAAACAAATACAAAAATTCCTCGCTCCCGCAAAAGCCTCACAGCAGGCTCTGCACCCCGCATATGCGTTCGGGTCGAGAGATCCGCAAAGTCCCCGTGGAGCACGGCTATATTATCTTAACTTAAACAATTTTTCCAATCAATTGTTTTTGAGCATAAATTTGGTATTCAAAAGTTTTACTGCCGGATTTTGCACATTGCCTTTAAACGATAATTTTTTCCCTTCAAAATTATTTTTCCTGAGCAAAATTATTCCGTTGTCTCCAAGTTCGATTGAATCTAATGAATTTCCTTTTTCATCAATTTGTTTAATTTCATTATTTTCAAAAACCTTGTATTGTTTTGTGACATCCAAAGCATTTACGTATATAGTATCTTTTGGAAGCGTAAATCCAAGACTATCTAATTTAATTTTATCAAGAGTGACATTTGAACCGGAATGCTCAGGCATTGGGCCAAAATCTTTTGAATGCAAAACTACAATTGCATCAGTTTTGTCATTGTATCTGTAAAAAGCAGCTGCATAACCGTCTTCTTTAAGTTTCTGCGGTGCCAACGGCTGTGTGGCACCATTGACAAGAGCAGAAGCGGCTTCTTTATTTCTGATATTCATAATGTTAGAAATATCATTTTTGTAATCTTTTAAAAATTTATAACTGTTTTTTTCAAGACGAGCCCAATTTAATGCGTTACGGTTTTCTTGTTTTTCATTTTTGCAATATGTTTCCCAGCCGGTCATACCAAGTTCATCACCGGCATAGTTTGTCGGGTTACCCGGCAATCCAACCATCGCAAAAAGAATTGATTTATACTTTTTCATAGCAGGTTCAAGCATATTTTTCAAAATATTAGCTTTTAAACGTTCCGCCTGTTCTTTATTATCTATTACATAGTTTTTGAACTCATGACTTAATATACAAGACTCATTTACAATATCATCAATAGTCAAATCAAATGGCCTTATTCCAAAATTTTCAGGGTCAGAATGCTTCTCTGATTTATTCACCAGATGCACACCTCTTCTTAATCTGTTTAAGGCATCCAGCATAGTTTTTTTGTTGTTTTCGGAAAGATTGTTAAATTCCGGAGTATTGTAAAAAGCTTTTTCAAAAATTCTATTTACTTCAGCACTTTTGTCGATATTAAAATTGTCAACATCAACTGCAAGAAGATGAAGTATTCTTGGCTTGTCCTGGTTGCCTACAAATCTGTGCATGAAATTCAGACTGTTTAGAAGACCACTATCAAAATATGAACCGTCTTTAAACATATCATTTAACACGTCAACAGCAGAATTATTTCTTTTGCCTTCGCTGTCTTGCCCGTATAATCTGGCAAGATAATTGTAGAAATATGCATAATCTGATATTGTAGAAAATCCTGTTCTGTCCAAAAATTCCGAATGTCTGATTAATCTGCTGCTATACGGACTATTGTCATCTTTGAGTTCGGATTCATCAGTAAGTTCACCAATAGTATAAGAATACGGATTTTGTTTTCTTACAGCCGAATTAAATTTATTCCAAAAATTATAAATAGCATCGATATTTTTATCAGCAGAAAATTTGTTTGCCATTTTAGACTCGTTATCACCGACATCTTTTGCTGCATCTATTCTCCAGTCCAAACCGGATTCTGTTTTTTCGATAATAAGTTTGGCGACATTAAATGCATCTGAGTCTATATTTTGTATTCTTTTGGCAAGATGATTTACAATCCAGTCAATCTTCTGTTCGGATAAATTGTCAATACCGTTTTCAATTTTTTCAAGTAAGGATATGGCAACCTTTTCAGGCGAGGTTTCATACTGCAAATTTAATTTGTTTAAATCAACTTTGTGCAATTCATTTATGTTATATTCCAGCATATCAGGATTTTCTAAAGGTTGTATATCCGGAGCCAAAGCCGAGACAATCAAAAATTTCGTAATGTCATTGGCAAGAAGAGAATATATCTCTTTACCTTCTTGAGACAAATCTTTGTTGTCATAAAGTGATTTGTCGGTTGCATCTTGCAGTTTATTTATTATTTGTTTTACTTTATCTGTAACTTTTCCTGCCAGCAGCAAATCTGTTTTTTTGTAAACATCTCTGTATTTTTCAGGAAGTTTGTCATAATATTTATCGTTCATCAAATACATTTCATATCTGCTTTTTCCAACAGTATCAGAAGAAACTGCAAGATTTTTGATATAAGGATAAGCTAAAACACTCATTAAATCTGGAGAAAATTCTATTGCATCAAACGGATATGACATAACTCCTTCTGTGAGTGTTTCAAAAAGATTTGGGGATTTCAAATAATATTTTCTGCCGCCGGTTATTGTGTTTAAAGAAAGAATATTGGCCAAAGGAGAAGCATTGTTTTCTCCTTCATTCAAAACCGCTAATGCCCCTTTAGGCAATTTACCTTCTTTGACGAGAGTATCTACGGCACGCTCATATGTCATTTCTTGTTCATTAACTTTTTGTCCGAGCTCTTTTGCCGTATATTCCGTTAACATTTTTGCTACAGCACCTGTCCAAAAACTTCCGACTTGCACCATATCATCTTGTACTTGATATTGAGCAGCATAAACAGCATCACGTTTTTCTTTATCAAGTTTCATGGACTTCAAAACAGATTCCGGAAGAACAAATCTTTTCTTGGCAATATCGCTATTACCAACCCAAAGTGAAATTCCTCCGTCTTTATTTGAATTGACAATATTAAAGGTTGACCAATTCATTAGTGCATCTTTAAATTGCACATTTTCATCAATTCTTTTTATTTCTTTGTACTTGTGATAATTTGCATCTACTTCAGCAGGACTAACACGGAAATTATACGGCTGAACAGAATCTTTGTAATTTGCAATTTCATATCTGTCTTTTGTTTCTTTCTTGTCATAAACATTAAATGTTTGATTGCCGTTCATTTGTTTTTCAGAAGCAAGCCTGTCATCAAAAATCTGAATATATGTGGGCTTAGAAGCATCTACTCTGTTTCTGACTATCTTTGTTTCTCTGTATACATCGCCATATCTTTCAAAAACTATTTTATACGGTGCATTAATAAGTTGGATATGTGTGTGCTTGAACGCAGTCGGATTTTTCGAAAGTATGCCGTAGCGAAAAGGAATACTTTGAAAATCTTTTGTTTCAAACATCGGGAAAAACGGGCTCTGTGTACGCCAAGTCATCATGTCTTTAATATGAATTCCCTCAAGCCCTTCATTCACAAAAGCACCGTCAGCCGTCCATGACATACCGTTTTTATACAACGATATCATCAAATCTCTGAAATCTTTAAAATTACCGAAATTGTCAGTGATTTGGTAAGGATTTGTCGTCCAATATCCATGACTTGATTTGTTATCTTGACCGAATATCGGGGTGCCCAATATATTTCTTATACCGCTGTTTGCAAGTTCAGGAACTTTTTCTGTAACAGACTTTATTGTCCCGCCAAGCAAGTTAAAATGGTTTCTTTTATGTTTTTGAGCACTGTCTACATTAAATGCGTCAACAAGCACATGCTCCATCTGGCGTGGTCTTGAAGAATACCCGTAATTTAAAGGTTGTGCAATAGTGAAGTTTTGTTCTCCTTTTACTCCCTTGTCAGTATATTCATTGCCGTCCACAAAAAATTTGTAGCCCAATACATTGTTTTCATCGAGACCATACCTGCGAGGAGACACTTCAAAACTCTTAAACCCTTGAGGAAAATCAAAAGTTTCAACCTCTTGATTCAGTTTATAATTTCCGTAAGAATCTTTGGACATGACAGCAAGAGCAATTTTTGTTCCGGCAGGTGCGTTAGGTAGTGTAAACTTGTATAAATCACGTCCTTTTGCATCTTGAGTCACAACACAGCCCGAAAAAGACGGTATTGATTGAGACTTTTTATTCTTATCTTGTTTCATTGTTTTATAGTTATTTAACAAGTTTAAAGAATTAATATTCACAATAAAAACCTCTTTTTGACTGCCTATATAATTAAGACAAAACAAAATTTTTTTTGCTAATTACAAACATTTACTACAAGCATTGTTACAATAAGCAAAAAACACTTAAAACAGTCCTTTTCTTGCCAAAATAATTGCAATAATACCAGCTAACACTAAAGAAAACAGCAAAATACCCCAAAAAGCGTAATGCATGTGTGCCATCGGAACATCAACATTCATTCCCCAAAAACTTGCAACCATAGTCGGTATAGCAAGAATAATTGTCACTGAAGTTAAAAACTTCATGACTATGTTCAAATTATTAGAAATGATTGAAGCAAAAGCATCCATCATGCTTTCCAAAATGTTTCTGTGCATTTCTACCATTTCAATAGCCTGTTTATTTTCTACTATGACATCTTCCATTAAGTCTTCGATTTCGTCATTGTATGCCATAAATGTTGAAAAACCAGGTAGCTTTTTAAATCTGCTTAATTTTTCCATAACCCTGCCGTTATCTTTTAGAGCAGTTGTGAAATATACAAGAGATTTTTGCACATCCAAAAGCTGGAAAAGAGCTTTGTTTTTCATGGTTCTTTTAAGTTCAACTTCAATTTTTTCAGTGTGCCTGTTTATATGTTCAAGATATCTCAAGTAGAACTTTGTGGATCTGAACAAAATCTGAAATAAAAATCTTGTTCTGTCAGAAGTGTTAAACAATTTTGCAGTATCTTGATTGAAAAACGAAATTATCCTGTTTTCTTTCAAAGATACAGTAACAATGTTGTGAGGCGTCATAATTACACCAAGAGGCAGCGTATCAAAACTGTTTTCATC
Source organism: Candidatus Gastranaerophilales bacterium (assembly GCA_944323115.1). Lineage (GTDB taxonomy): Bacteria > Cyanobacteriota > Vampirovibrionia > Gastranaerophilales > Gastranaerophilaceae > Limenecus. The sequence continues at coordinate 61,362 of CALURG010000044.1, read as the reverse complement.
CTCCATCATAGGGATATTAGTAATTATAAGCAGCTTGTCATCATCCAGTTCAATACGTGATCTTTCTTCCGAGTCCAAAGAATCTCTCAAAAAGTCCGCATCAATATTTAATGCTGCGGCAACATCTTTTATTTCATCAGCAGTAGGTTTGATTAAATTGAACCATGAACCTTGCTCAAATTCATTAATTGTAAGCTCTTTTAAGGTTTTATCTTCTTGTGTTTTAAAAATTTGAAGCATAGAAACCGCCAATCACTCTGAACTCTATAACACAATTATACAACAAGCATAGAAATAAAAAAGATATAAAAATTTAATATGCAAAAATTTAAGAATTCATTTTTTTTGAAATATAATTATGCATTTTGTCATAATCAAATTCGTTTTCCCATCTTGCAATAAATATCGTTGCAACACAATTTCCTACAAGATTTACAGTAGTCCTGCCCATATCAAGTATTTGGTCAATACCTAAAAGAATAGCGACACCAATAAGCGGATATCCCAAACTTGATAAAGTACCTGCCAGAACAACAAGTGAAGCTCTCGGTACACCTGCAACACCTTTACTTGTAAACATCAAAGCGAACATAATAACAAGCTGATGCTGCCATGACAAATCAATACCAACAAGCTGCGTTGCAAATAGAACAGCCATAGATAAATACAAAGTACTTCCGTCAAGATTAAAAGTATACCCGGTAGGCATTACAAAACCTACAATATTTTTTGGAACACCAAATTTTTCCATCTCTTCCATCGCTTTAGGAAGTGCTGCCTCCGAACTTGCAGTAGAAAAAGCCAGCAATGCCGGATCTTTTAAAGTTTTTACCAAACCGAAAAACGGTATTCTTACAATTTTACATACAAAAAATATAATAAATATAAGAAATACGACCAATGCAAAATATAATGAAAAAACGATTTTTACATAATTTTTAAGTATACCGATACCACTGCTGCCAATAGTACTTGCAATTGCTGCAAAAACACCGACAGGAGCAAACCACATAACATACTCCGTAAACTTAAACATAACTTCTGACAGCGAATTTAAAAAATCAATAATTGGTTTTGCTTTTTGACCGACTGCACATATTGCAAGTGCAAAAAACAAACTGAAAACAACAATTTGAAGCAAATTGCCTTCCGCCATTGATTTTACAACACTGGATGGAAATATATCTATAATGAGGTTTGTCAAAGATGCATGAGTGCCGGTCTCGCTCATTTTTGCAACAGTATCCATGTATGCAGGTGCAACATTTGATACATCAGAAACACCGGCACCGGGCTGAGTGAAATGGCCAATACCCAAGCCGATTATAAGTGCAAAAATAGTCACTACTTCGAAATAAATTAAAGTTTTAAAACCTATTTTGCCAAGACTTTTAATATCTCCATGTCCTGCAATACCAATTACCAGAGTAGCAAACAATAATGGGGCAATAATCATTTTAACCATGTTCAAAAACATCATGGCAAGAGGTGCGATTTTTACGGAAAAACCAGGAAATACAATTCCGCAAAGCACACCAAGAATAAGTGCTATTAAAATATATCTGGTCAATTTTATATTTTGCAAAATATATCCTCATTAATAGCCAGCTAATTTATTATAAAACAAACATGGATATATAAAAATATAAAATCTATAAAATTTTATCTGGGGCCTGCAAGCTCTTCAATTCTTTTGGATTCATTTAAAAACTCGCTTGATGTAGATTCATATTTCGAATCTTTATCAGCAGACATTTCAGAAGTATTTTTAATATCTTCACCAAGAGATTCAATTTCTTTGTTTTCGATTTCTTTTATAATTTTAATTTGCTCATTACGTCTTCTTTGTTGTTCTGTTTTACCCATTTTTATATAAGTGTTTTGGTAATGGTCAAGGTTTTTGTACTGATTTTTTTGTACAACTATTTCAACTCTTCTGTTTTTAGCGAGAGATTCTGCATCTTTGCCCGTATCAACAGGTCTTGTATCAGCATAGCCAACAGCAGACATAAGGTCAGGCAATATTTTAAATCTGTCAATCAAATATCTGACGATTGATGAAGCTCTGGCAGAGGACAATTCCCAGTTAGACGGATATCTGCCGCTGACAGGAACAGAATCGGTATGACCTTCTACTCTTATAGAGTGCATTGCAAATTTTTGTACAATCAGTTTACCTATAATTTCAAGCATTTTTTTTGCTTGATCACTTAATTCTGCGGAACCGGATTTAAAGAGAATATTTTTATCGGATATCGTTATAACAAGGCCTCTTTCATCGATAGTAGCACTTACACCATTCATCTCACCGGATTTTGCCAAATCTTCTATTTCTTTTTTTATCTTTTCATAAGACTCTTGCTCATATCTGGGACTAATATATTCCATAAGCAATGAATCTATCATAGAGTCAGCTGCACTTGTATCCAAAACAGAATTCCCGGAAGACATTACACCACTGCCGCCATCAAGGATAGACTGAATACTAAACGCTTTCTTCAAAGATTCTTCAACTTTTTTAAATTCATTAACATTAATTTGAGACAATGCATACAATACAACAAATGTAGCAAAAAGAAGAGTCATAAAGTCGGCATATGACACAAGCCATCTTTCCAAATTTTCATGTTCTTCCGCTTTCTTCTTTTTTGCCATTATTGTTTATGCCTACAAAGCTTCTTCTCTCATATGGCTATCCAAAATATAAGCCATAAGCTTTCTTTCAATCAAGGCCGGGCTTTCACCGGCTTGAATAGCCAAAATACCTTCTATGATAACTTCTTTTTTCAAGAATATCTTTTTATATTTAAATTTTAATTTTGTAGAAATAGGAATCAAAATAAGGTTTGCAGCACCAACACCATAAACTGTTGCAACAAATGCTACAGCAATACCGGCACCAAGTTTTGACGGGTCTGAAAGGTTTTGCATAACCTGAATCAAACCAAGTACGGCACCGATGATACCGATAGTAGGAGAATAACCTCCGGCTGATTCCCAAACTTTTGCACCACCGGCAACTTTATCTTCCAAAAGAGAAACCTGTGTTTCCATCATCTGACGAACCAAAGCCGGATCAGTTCCGTCAGCAACAGCTTCCAGGCCCATAACCATCAAAGAGTCAGATGCCGTTCTGGCTTCTTTTTCAAGAGAGATAGCACCTTCCCTTCTGGCTTTTGTAGCAAATTTTATGATTTCAGCAATTACCTCTTCAAAGTTAACTTTCTCTCCAAAGAATACATCTTTGAGCAGTATAACTGCATTTTTAAGTTCCTCAATTGAAAAGCTTAAAATAATAGCACCGCCAGTACCGCCAAATACAATAAAAGCAGCGGTAATTTGAAGCAGCTGACCTACGTTACCGCCTTCCATTGCCTGACCTATCAAGATACAAACTATCCCGAAGAAAATTCCTACCAGTGAGGTTATATCCATGCTAATCTAATCTCCAATACAATTATTATTTATAATTAAATAATAATATCGAGATTTTGAAATCCTATATTTAATCTAGATTGAGCACCATATCATTTCTTTGACAAAGTAACTGGAGGAGCTTGCAGGTACAAAGGTTTTAATTTTGACCATACAAACACATCTTTGCCATAGCAAGACAATTTTTCATTAACAATCTTATTCAAAAACAAACCTAAATTCTCGTTTGCCTCAGAATATACAACAGGTTTTATACCAAACTTTTGTAAAATTTGTGCACCGGATTCATCCGAAATTACAAATGAATCAGCAAAATCAATTTTTGACAAATCAGAACAGTCCGTGAGACAAGGAGCCAAAATTTCTTTTTTATTTTGATAAACAGCAGTGTAATATTTTTGCTTTCTTGCATCCAAAACAAGAACTGTCTTTTTATCAGACTTATTTATTCTCGACAGAACTTCCAGAGAATTTACACCTACAAGAGGTATATCAAGCTGCTGTGCCATAACTCTTGCTACAGTGACACATGCTCTGATTCCGGTGAAACTGCCCGGACCGATATTTGTCCCGATAGCATCTATATTTTGCATTGTGAAATTGTGTTTTTTCAAAATAGAAACAATAACCGGTATTAAAAAAGCAGAATGATATTTCTCATTGTGGTTCACAACAATTTCACTTTCAAGAATATTGCTGTCGGAAGAAAGTGTAACATAAGTTTTATCAAGACTTGTATCAAAAGTCAGTATATTCAATGTTTCATCCCTTCAAGATTATTTATATAATTTTCGCCTTCTGCGTAAAAATCAAATTTTCTTTTGTTCTCATCAATATATTCAATTCTTATTTCCACTCTGTCAAAAGGCAGTTCAAAATCCGAAAACTCTGCCCATTCAACAAAAGTAATAACACCGGGTCTTGAGTATTCTGTAAGTTCATCAACAATTGTTTTGACGCCTTCATTTTCAAGTCTGTACAAATCAAAGTGATAAACGGGAAGTTTACCGGAAAGATATTCGTTTATAATCACAAAACTTGGGCTTGTTACTTTTTCTTTTACATCGAGATGTTTTGCAACAAGCTTTGTAAATGCAGTTTTTCCTGCACCGATATCACCGTACAAACAGACAAAAGCACCTTTATTTTCAAATGCTTTTGCAAATTCTAATGCAAGAAAATCTGTATCATCAAGGTTTTGTGCAGTGAATGTAAATATCTTTTCCATAGGTAAAGAATAACATAAATAAAATGTTTGATAAATTTCTTAGTGTCCTTATATAAGAATTATGAAAAAAATTTTTATACATTTATTAATTATAGTTATATTTATTTTTTCAGGTAACTGCGTTGATTCAATGGTTTTGAAAGCCGGTGTTTCACTATCTGACCAGGTACCCAAAGGCTTTTTCGGGACTTGGAAAATAACATCAAGAATGGAATACAGCAACAATCCAGAAATATTTAACGAGATAACAACAGATTATTGGAACTTATCGAAATCAAATGACGTCATAACATTAACAAACCCTGTTTCCGGAGCGGAAGCTGCAATAACCGTTGAGGATGTAAAAGGGAACAGGTTAAAATTTACACACACAATTGAAAGCAAAAATGCTAAAATGACAGAAACACCTGAGTTGACACTTAATGGTGAAAATTTTTCTGGAACTGATAAAATAATTATAGAAAAATATAAGCATGGAGAAAAAACGGACGAATATGTTGTCGTGTACAAAATTACAGCAAAAAAGCTTTCCGGAGACTCCGCTGCTGCAATATTTATGAGTGAAAAGTAACAAATAAAATTAAAGAGAGAGAAGAGATGGGTGAAAAGAAAAAACTTGCATATGATGTTGTAATTTTAGGAGCAGGGCCGGCCGGATTGTCCGCTGCAATATATGCCGCAAGGGGTGCAGCCAAAACTGCTGTTTTGGATATATCTATGTTTGGCGGACAGCCTTCAAATTATCTTGAGTTGGAAAATTATCCGGGATTTGGCAAAATCGGCGGATATGACATGATGGAAAAATTTGAAGAGCATGCCGGCATGTTTGAGATGGACAAATATCCTATGCAGGAAATTGAAAAAATAGAGCTTGTCTCCACAACAAAAATAATAGAAACAAAAGAAGCTGTTTTTGAAGCAAAAACAGTTATTATTGCAACAGGAGCACAGGCAAAAAAACTTGGCATACCTGGAGAAAAAGAATTTCTTGGCAGAGGCGTCAGCTACTGTGCTGTTTGTGACGGTGCGTTTTACAAAGACAAAATTGTAGCGGTCGTAGGAGGAGGAAATGCGGCGGTAGAAGAAGGCTGCTACCTTACAAAATTCGCAAAAAAAGTTTATATAATACACAGACGAGACCAGTTAAGAGCCGACAAAATTGTTCAAGAACGTGCATTCAAAAATGAAAAAGTAGAGTTTATTTACGATACAGTACCTGTCGAAATTCAAGGTTCCGATTGTGTTGAAAACTTTGTTATAAAAAATGTAAAAACAAATGAAATCACTAATCTCAAAGTAGACGGGGTATTTCCATATATAGGTTTTGCTCCGAATATAGAATTTTTTAACGCACAATTAAAACAAGACGAAAGCGGTTTTATTATCACTGATGAAACCATGCATACTTCAGTGAAAGGTGTTTTTGCAGCAGGTGACGTGAGAAATACACCACTGCGGCAGGTTATAACAGCGGCATCAGACGGTGCAGTTGCGGGCTGCTATGCAATAAAATATCTTTCAGAACTGCCTGAAAAAACTCTTGCTTAGCAGAATATATTTTCCACTAAAACCTAAATTGTTTTTATCAAAATGATTAATGTTAAAGATTAGACATAATAAGAAATCATAAACGATTTATTGTAAAATAAAACTATGATGAAAAAATTGTGGCTAATCTTTTTCATATTTATAACAACTTTATTTTGCAGTGCACAAGCCGAAGAAGCATTAAAGATAACATCAATCAATTTTGACAATTCGGACAACATTATTTTTCTGACAGCTGCAAATAAAGTTCAATACATAAATGTAAAATCAATGAAATTGTCAAATCCTGACAGAATTTCATTTGATATTGACAATGCAATATTAACCCATCCAAACGCAAGCTGGACTTTTAAAAACAGCAGTATTAACAACATCCGTCTTTCACAATTCACAACAAATCCTAATGTTGTCAGGATGGTAATAACGTACAACAAAAATTTTAATGTTAACAAACTAAAACTTTACAGAATAGACAACAATCTCGTATTTCTTTATAACAGAAACATATATCCCCAATCAAATTTTTCAGATGTATACAATGATGAACAATCTAAAACAAACTATTATGAATACCTGACATTTGAAGAAGACGCAAAAGCTCCTGCAACGCAGGAAAGTGCACAGATACGTTCACCTGAAGTAATTGAAATACAAAAAGCATTTAATGCCAAAGGTGAGCTTATAAAAAAAGACTCCTCAAAAATAGTCGTAAAGCAAGAGAGAGAAAACAAGCTCAAATCACGTTTTTTTGCACAAAAAATTGATATAAAAAGAGGAAACGCACTAATTCGGGGAGTCGGAGAAATCTCAATCGAAAAGCCTTTTGTTTTGAGCAATCCGGCAAGGCTTGTTTTTGATTTGCCAAATACTTACGTTGCTCCTGAAATACGCAACAAAGAATACATACTTGCTGACAAAGAAACCATAAAAATAGGTCAAAATGAACCGACGAAAGCACGTATAGTCGTTACAGGAGGAGATGCCGAAAAATTCAGGCCCATATACTCATATGACAGACAGAGTATTTTTCTGGCACATGACGACAGAATACTCGGGCTAAAGTTATACGACAAAACATCTGCAATATACACATACAGTGCAAAAAAAATAAATGATACGACGGACACACTGCAATTTGTCTTTACAGAACCTATAATACATTCAATAAAAAAATTGGACGGAAAAGTTGAAGTAAATTTGTACAACTGTTCCGGGTTTAACCACGATGCTTACAAAAAAAGTCTCAGTTCCGAAGTTTTGTCAAAACTGCGGACAGAAGCACTGTCGTCATATGGGATAAAACTCATTATCCCCATTAAAAAGAACACAAATATTGAATATCAACAAAGTTTTGACAACAAACAGTTAAAACTTACTCTTGTAACCCCAAAAGAATCAGAAATATTGTCATCAAACCCAATCCAGGCGATTATAAAGAAAAACCCGAACGTAAAAACAATAATTATTGATGCAGGTCACGGAGGCTCTGATGTAGGTGCAACAAGAGACGGTGTTTATGAAAAAGATTTGACGCTCGATATGGCTAAAAAGCTTAAAAATATATTGAAGAAAAAAGGTTTTGAAGTTTTGATGACAAGAGACTCAGACACCTATGTATCATTGCAGGAGAGAGTTGAATTCACGGAAAAACACGAAGGAGATCTTTTTGTATCAATACACGTCAACTCCAGCGTAACACCAGAAGGCAACGGACTTGAGACACACTATTACACGCCACAATCTTATGAATTTGCACAAGTTGTTCACAAAGAATTTTCTTCAGCAATAAATTCAAAAGACAGAGGATTGTTTAAGTCTAAATTTTATGTTATTAATCATACAACCTGCCCTTCTATTCTTGTAGAAACCGGATTTATTTCAAACCCGGAAGAAAGAAAAGAGCTGATGACAGAACAGCGAAGACAAAAAACAGCAGAAGCTGTTGCAAAAGGAATAATGAAATATCTGGGTAAAAATTAGAGATGGAAAGTTTTGAAAAAAACAGCCCAATAGGCTTAATGGATTCCGGAGTCGGAGGCTTAACAATATTAAAACAAATGATATCAATATGCCCCCGAGAAGACTATATTTACTTTGGTGATACAAAAAATCTGCCTTACGGTGAAAAGACAAAAAAAGAACTCATACCCATCGCAAAACAAATTTTTGATTTTTTTGCAGAAAAAAAAGTTAAGGCTGTGATTATGGCCTGCAACACGACATCTGCAACAGTTTATGACGAATTAAAAGATGACTATGATTTTAAAATATACCCGATAATTCAAATAGTTTCAAAATGCATAACGGCTGACAAAAAACTTAGCCGAATTGCAGTAATGGCAACACAAGCAACCGTAAACTCACACAAATACAGCCAAGAGCTCTCAAAAAACAACCCTAAAATAGAAGTTTTTGAGCAGGCATGTCCTTTGTGGGTTCCTATAGTTGAAAACAAAATAACCGATTACGATGAAAAACAGGTTGTCCTGGAGTATCTCGAAAACGTACTGAAATTTCATCCACAAAAGATAATACTAGGCTGCACTCATTACCCGTATATGCTTAACAAATTGGTAAAATATGCACCAAAAGAACTTTTTATAAACCCGGCGGGAATTTTTGCACAATACATAAAAAATGATTTAAAAGACAAAAACCTTCTTTCACAAAGAGAATCCGGAACTGTGCAATACTTTGCCAGTGCAGACCCAGAAGAGTTTAGACAAAATGCGAAACTTTTTTTGGAAATAAAAAATACTCCGCAACTAGCTGTTTTATAAAAATTTATTTCTACATACTTTACAGCTATAAACAAGGTTGACAAGATTCTGCACTTCGTAAGAACAGACTTACACAAAATGACAATTTTCAAAAACAAAAACTGCCGCATTGTGACAGAATCAAAACAAGTACGGCAGTTTTTTATTTAATATAAATTTAAAATTTAAAACTGATTTGCAATTTCAAAAGGTGTTTCCGAAACATGCAAAGAAGCATCTATCTTACCTCTTTTCAGTTCAGAGAACGATGCTTTTGTAGAATGAAAAGCCTTTTTCAAAAATTCATACGCAACTTTCGGGTCACATTTGTCACCGCAAGTAAATAAATCCACAGCTGCATAGCCAAGTTCAGGCCAAGTATGGATAGCCAAATGACTTTCTGAAATAATAACTACACCGCTGACACCGTGCGGACTGAACATATGAAAACATTTTTGAACAATAGTTGCACCGCATTCCAAAGCAGCGTCAATCATAAGACTTTCTACTTTGTTTGCATTGTTCAAAATATTGGGATCACACTCAAAAAATTCAGCCAAGACATGTTGTCCGAGATACTTAGCATTTGTATCTACGTGATAAGTATTCACAGCCGTCAATGATTTAGTCAATTCGTTTATCTCCTTTTCTGCTACATGTGTAAATTTTACAATTAAAAATATATTACTATAAAAATTAAAAAAGTTTAATTTTTGTCATTTATGATACAAATATCTTAAACTTTCTAAACATAATAGATTATATTCATATTTTTGTTTATTATACAGAAAGATAAATCCTTTAAAAAAATTAGATAAAAACAAGGTTAATAAAATATTGTGTATTCGAACACAAAAGCAATTATAGCGGAGCATTAAAATGAACAGGATTCTTGTAGTAGATGATGACAATGCAATAAATGAGCTGATAAAAATCAATCTCGAACTTCTTGGATATGAAGTAATAACAGCATATGACGGTTTGCAAGGCTATACACTCGCAAAACAAGAGCTTCCTGATCTAATAATATTGGATATCATGATGCCCGATGTTGACGGCTACACAGTTGCAAAAAGAGTAAGAGAAAATCCTGAGACAAAAGACATACCGATACTTATGCTCACAGCAATGGGACAGCTTGAAGACAAGGTGAAAGGCTTTGATATAGGGGTTGATGATTACCTGGTAAAACCTTTTGAAATGGAGGAACTAAAAGTCAGAGTACGTGCATTATTAAAAAGAGCACACTCAATTCCGGAATCTTTGGCAACAAAGGAAATATTGACAATCGGAGATATTACTCTGATTCCTGAAACGTATTCGGTAAGCATAAACGGGCAAACAGCAAAATTAACCCCTATTGAATTTGATATACTTAATCTGCTTGTTCAAAATCATGACTGCATGGTACCGTCATCAAAAATGCTGCATGATATTTGGGGATATTCACCGGGAGATGATGTTGAAACAATCCGAGTCCACATAAGACACCTCAGGACTAAAATCAAAAAAGTTTCAAACAATAAAGAATATATAGAAACAATCTACGGCGGGGGATACAGACTTTTGCCCAAAGGCAAATAAATCCCTGTTATAGTTCAACCAGTTATTGTAAAAAAAGCTTTTTGGAACTAAATTTTTATGTAAGATACGGTCTGAAATCATATGATAAAAAAGATTATATACATTACAATAATTTTTTTAATAAGCTTGATGCTGTACAATTTTCTTTCGGCACAACCAAGCTTATTTTTCGAACCCAACTATGACAATGAGTATCTTATAAATAAACAATCCACAGACCCCAAAAGATTGTTCTTAAAAACTTGGAGAATAATAAAAACAAAATACTACGACCCGACTTTGAACGGACAGGACTGGTATAAATGGAACAAAAGATATGTGGATCAAATAAAAACAAAAGACGATGCTTATGTTGCAATAAACAGCATGCTTGCAAGCCTCAATGACCCCTATTCAAAATTTCTGAGCAAAGAAGAATACGCCGAACAAAACACAAATATTGATGCAAAAATTGTCGGAATCGGTGTAAATATTATGTCCATAGACGGCAAAATAGTTATAATAAGTGTCGTTGAAGGAACACCTGCATTTTCTGCGGGGATAAAACCGGGTGACATAATTTTGAAAGTCGGAAAAACAGATGCAAGCGGAAAGACAATAAGCGACGTCGCCTCTTTAATCAGAGGAGAATTGGACACAACGGTAAATATTGAGCTGATGAGGAAAAAGCAAAAATTTACAAAAACTATAAAAAGAGAAGAAATAAAAATAAAAAATATAAAAGCAAATGTTATAGACAAAAATATCGGATACATACAAATAGTAAGTTTCATAAGCTCTGATATGACTACGGAGTTTGTTGAGGCATTGGACAAAACCCAAAACTGTCAAGGATTGATTCTTGATTTAAGAGGCAATTCAGGCGGTCTTATGCCAAATGCGGTTGTTATTGCTGATATGTTTCTAACACAAGGACATATTGTAAGCATTGTAGACAGAGAAAAACAAAAATCAGTAATTGATGCACAAAGCAAGCCCTACGCTATCAACAAGCCGCTTGTTATTCTTATAGATGAAGGAACCGCGAGTGCTTCTGAAATTTTAAGCGGAGCACTAAAAGACAATCACAAGGCGATTCTTGTCGGCAAAAAGACATTCGGAAAAGGTATGATACAAAAAATTTATCCTCTGCCGAATCAAACCGGAATGAACCTAACAATCGCAAAATATCTCACACCAAAAGGCTACGATATAAATCAAAAAGGAATATCACCTGATTATGAAATAAATTATACAGAAGATGATTTTATAAAAGACAAAGACCCGCAGCTTGATGAAGCAAAAAAAATAATAAAAAAGCTGGTCAATTCACAAAAGCAACTTGCAAACGCATCTTAAATTAGTCATAATAATCGAATTGTATATGACCTATTTTGACAACATCACCGTCTTTTATACCGGCCTCTTTCAAAGCACTGTATACATTCATCGAAGCAAGTATATTTTGAAAACGATACAACTGGTCAATATTTCTTGTATCGGTAACGTTTGCTAGCCTTATAAGCTTTCCGCCTTCAACTGAATATGTATTTTTATCAATTTTGTAAACACAATAAGAACTGTCGTCATTATCAAAAGCAGCCAAATCCTCATCCAAATCAATTTTTGTTTCGGGTTTTGGTATTTCATCAACTTTCTTGCTTACAAAATCTATGAATTCTTTAATATTTTGTTTAGTTGCGGCGGAGATAAGAAAAACATCCGGATTAATTTTTTTAAACTCTTCAAAATATTCTTTTTGCATATCCAAAGATACCGCATCAATTTTGTTCAAAGCTATAATTTGATACAAAGAAGCAAGCTCTTTGGAATGACGTTTTAATTCATTATTAATCTTGTGAAAATTTTCAATCGGGTTGTCTTGCGTAATATCAACAACATGTATCAAAAATCTGCATCTTTCTACATGCCGTAAAAATTCATGTCCCAGCCCCACCCCGTCACTGGCACCTTCTACAAGACCGGGTATATCAGCAACAACAAATCCGTCACCTGTTGTTTTCTTCACTACTCCCAAATGAGGAATTAAGGTAGTAAAAGGATAATCTGCAATTTTTGGCTTAGCCGAACTAATCACACTAATCAATGTTGATTTTCCTGCATTTGGCATTCCGAGCAGCCCTACGTCGGCTATCAATTTTAATTCAAGTTCCAATTCTCTTTCAATACCGGGTTCACCAGGCTCACAAAACTGCGGTGCACGTTTTTGTGCAGTTGCAAATCTTGCATTACCTCTGCCGCCTCTGCCGCCTTTTGCAACAAGCACCGTTTCTTCCGGTTCAGTCAAGTCAGCAATAATTTTATCATTTTCAGGGTCCTTTACAACCGTACCCAAAGGAACTTTTATATAAAGATCTTTTCCGCCTTTACCATGCTGCGATTTAGGACGCCCGTTTTCACCGTTTTCAGCCTTGTAAATTGATTGATACTGAAAATCCATCAATGTAGTCATATCAGAATCAGCAATAAAATAAACATCACCGCCTCTGCCGCCGTCACCGCCTGCGGGACCGCCTTTATCCACATATTTTTCTCTTCTCCAGGCAACCGCACCATTTCCGCCTTTGCCTGAAAGAATTCTGATTTTTGCCTTATCTAAAAATACTGACATAATATAAATATTAAAATAAAAAAATTTTTAAATGCAAAATATATGTTAAATAAAATTTAAGAAAATTTAGTCAACATACAGAAAATCTTCATTTTCGTCTTGATAATCCTCCCAAAGAGGAATTTTATTTTCAAGCAAAGATTTTTCCTTATCTTTTTCACTTTTTTTATTTTTATCTTTATCATCTTGTTTTGATTTTTCCAGTTTGTTTTTGTTTAACAAATTGGCAACATTCATCATCGCAAGTGAATTTAAAGTAGCATTTAGTTGAGCACTTCTGTCAACAAAATGAGAATCGTTAAAATACTGACCGTCTTCTGAAAAACCGCCTTGCTGAAAATATTCCATTCCGGGACTTTGTCGGTCATCTTGAGTTTTTGCAGCAGTACCTGATATGTCGCCGCTTTTAAAATTAAAGCTGCCACCTATCCCAAAAAATCCTGCTGAACGATTATCAACCACAACGGTCTCCTGTATTATTCTCTCTTATGTTAAACATCAAGACACATTATTAGCCCGACATTATATTAAAACTAAACACAAATTTTTTTGCTACATACTTTTTATATTTTAAATTATGTTAACAATTGTTCACATCCGTCTTTTGATGTATAAGTTATAATCCTAACGCCAATAATAATTTAACAACAGCAAACTGAACAAATTGAAGAGCCAAAATTGCAATTATCGGTGAAAAATCCAAACCTCCCATTGGAGGGATAATCTTTCTGAATGGTTCCAAAAACACATCGGAAACAATTGCCAATGCTCTGAAAAAAGGAGCAGACCAATCTATTGAAGGAATCCAGGTTAAAAAGATTCTTACAATTATCACCCAAAAATATAATTGAAAAAAGTAATATACAACTTGAGAAATTTGCATTACAAAAACCTCTTAAGCTCTGGATCCTGCAATTGTTTTTGAGCACTCACAGCTTCTTTGTTCGGGAAGTTTTTTGATTAGGTTAAACAACAAAGATTTTAGCTTTTCGTTGTTTTCATTGAACACTTTTATTACTTCAGCATGCTGCACCGGCGGTACTTCGCCTACCAAACCTGCGTCATAATCCGTAATCAAAGAAATATTCAGCGGGCACATGTCTAACTCTTTTACAAGATAAGCCTCAGGGAACTGTGTCATATTTATAACTTCCCAGCCTTGTGATGTAAAGAACTTAGATTCAGACTTTGTGGAAAATCTGGGGCCGTTAATTACAACTACAGTACCTGTTTCATGTACAGTAATACCTAATTCCTTAGCAGTGTCAACAGCCAATTGTCTCATCTGAGGACAATACGGATTTGCGGCACTCACGTGAGTAACAATAGGACCGTCAAAAAATGTAGACTTTCTTCCGTCTGTCCAATCAACAAACTGGTCACAAATTACAAAATGACCAGGTGCAACATGTTTTTGCAAACTGCCTGCCGCACAGGGAGAAATTACTCTTGTACAACCGATAGACTTCATTGCCCAAACATTTGCTCTGTAATTTATCAAATGAGGAGGTATGGTATGGCTTCTGCCATGACGAGGCATAAAAGCCACTTTGTGAGAGCCGATTTCACCAATAAAAACGCTATCAGACGGTGCACCATAAGGTGTTTCGACTTTTACTTCTTCTATATTATCCAAAAATTTATAAAATCCTGAACCACCAAATACACCTATATCAGCAATCTTTTTATTATCCATTATCTCTCCTCTTGTAAACTAGTCTAATCTAGTGTCGCAGTTGCTGCCGGCTGACCGCAGCCAGCACCTGCTCACCTTTTCAATGTGTCACTCCAAAAATTCGTTCACGTCACTTTGGTCCTTATCACGAATTTTTTTCGAACATACTATTTTAAATCTGTTTGTTTTTGCATCCATTCGTACGCTTTCTTCTGATTTTCACCAACAGTACTGTCAGTTTCCGGAACCGTCATTTTACCGTCATGAAAAACTTTAACTGCATAGCCGTTTGACATGCCTTCACAGTTAGGATCTATAATACCGGTGTATGTTCCGCTTGAGTTTTTGTTCCAATTTGCAAGACAAACGCCGTTAGACAGCCTGAAGTTTGCACCAGAGACATTGCTGCCTCCGACACTAATTCCCCCGCCGTTTTCACAGTTTACCGACCCAACTGTATTCAACTCGTCAGCCATAAAGTAACACAGAGCATTTGACTGTTTTAGGCCGGATTTTTCTTGGGAACTTCCGTTACTTATAATATTTACAGTAGCTTCAGTGTAAGGTGCATCTCTAAAATCATGGTGCAAATCGTATTCTCCGCTATTGCGTTCTTCATCAGTAAGATATGTGGGATTATATTTTGTCGGATCGTTAATAACGTTTGCTACAACAGTCTCTATAGCGTGATAAGTTTTTAAGAATAAAAGTTTATCTTTGTCAGGGTTAACACGATTTATTGTACGCAGCATTAACGCAACCATGATACCTATAATCATGATTGTAATAAGTGTTTCAGCAAGCGTAAACCCATCTTTAAAATTAATTTTATTTTTCATAAAAGAACTCCTGTTTTTTTTTGATTATATTCTATATTCCTTAAAATTGCAAAAAATTACAGATATTAAGAAGCGTTAACAATCACCAAAATCTAAGCAATATCAATACATAAATTGTTTTTATATAAGTAGGTAGTTAAAACAAGGTCAAGTAAAATGATGAACAATATTTCTTCGTCTTACATTCCGTATCAGGGATATCCTGCAAATGCAACCGGAGCAACACAAGTTACAAAAGACATTGCAAGTTATTGCTACGACACGCAAAGGCCAAATATCTCAAAAACGTACGGATATCTTATTTCTGAAGAAAAACCTAATTACACGTTACCCGTAATAGGTGCACTTGTTTCGTTTATGTCGCTTATCGGTGTAGCCGCTTTAAAATTCAGAAAGTAACAGTGATTTTTACAGGTTAAAAACGCAATTATTCTTGCACTTTGCAGTATTGTGCGAGAAAAACATATAAATTTAAAACTTTAGGACGGGATTCAGATAGAATCCCGGCTTCAATAAATCCCTGTTCCAAACCGAGTATACATGCCGGACACGTCGTCAACACAAAATCCGCATTATTTTTTATATACTGCAATGCCTTAGATTTTGATATTTTTTTAGAGACACCCGGATTTTTTAGTGCAAACAAGCCTGAAAATCCGCAGCATTTGTCATAATCCTCAACCTCTAAGTACTTTGTATTTTTTATGTTTTTGACAATTCCCGAAAAGTCAAAATCTTCATGGCATGGTTTATGAATAGCTACTGTACAAGGTTTTGTTGCCTCAAAATTTAACCCTTTTATTAATTCAGCAACACTTGTTGTTTTGTCGGAAAATTGTTTTGCAGCTTCAGAATCAAAAAAACTTTTATAGTCTTTTAAAACACTACGGCAAGAAGCACAATCCGTTAAAACATAATCAAAACCCGTGTTTATTTTTGAAAGATTGTTTTGTACAATTTTTTTGAATTCTTCAATATTCCCGTCATTTAAATGACTAATGCCGCAACAGCCAAAATCTTTTTTTATTAAAGAAATATCAGAATCATAAAGTATTTTTTTTACTGCGTTTTCTGTCTGCGGATTTAAATATTTATTAAAACATCCGTCAAAATACAAAGCTGTTTTGTTTTTTGTGCCTGAAACCTGTTTCAATGTTGTTTCATAAAAAACATTTTTCGATAACGAATCAATCAAAAGAATGTATTTTCCTATAAATCCTGAATTAATCAGCAATTTTTCAAAATATTTTATAAAAGAGCCTATCTTGAAAAACCTGTATAGTTTCATAAACACTGAAGCTGTTTTTAAAACCACACAAAAAAAAGAATAAGACAAAAGTATTTTTTGAAGTAACGGCAATTTATTATTTTTATAATATTCGTACTTTGCGGCAATAAAGATTTTTCTCACATCTATACCGCTTGGACAAAAATCTTTACAGGCATTACATCCTGTACACAAGTCCAAATACTTTTTCAATTTTGCTGTTATTTTTAAGTCACCGTTCAATACACCGTTTAGCATATTAAACTTGCCTTTCGAAACAGCACACTCATTTAGCGAAGACTTGTAAACAGGACACACTGATTGACACAATGCACATCTTGAACATTTATAAATTTCTTCTTCATATTCTTTCAAATTATTCATACTAATTATTATATTCACAAAGAATTATTTAGTGATAAAATTTTTGTATACATTACAGACTTGGAAAAATAACTTTTTACAGAAATAATAGTAAAATTAAAAATATACTGTTATCTCACACGGGGAAAATATGAAAACAGCAGTAGCAGAGAACCAAAAAATTTCTATACACGACAGACCGGAACCAAAACTGAGTGACTTTGGTAATAGAGGGGCAATAGTAAAGGTATTGGGTTGCGGTCTTTGCGGCTCTGATATAGTAAAATTTCTGCATGACTCTTCTCCAAAGGTTCTCGGTCACGAGGTAGTCGGAGAAATTACAGAAATAAAAAACGGAATTTTTTCAAAATTTAAAAAAGGAGACAAAATAGTTTTGGGACACCATGTCCCTTGCATGAAGTGCGAATACTGTGAAAATCAAAATTACTCAATGTGCAGACATTTTAAAGAAACAAATATTTATCCCGGAGGTTTTTCGGAATATATATATGTTTCACCGGAACATCTAAATCACACTGTCTTTAAAGTACCAAAGCACCTTGATGATATGGAAATATCATTCATGGAGCCGCTGGCGTGCTGTATAAGAGCCGTTGAACGTGCAGAAGTGCAAAAAGGTACAACATCTCTTGTTATAGGTCTTGGTTCCATAGGGCTTTTAATGGGTCAAGCAATAAAAGCATTTAAAGGTGACGTTATAGGTAGCGACCTTATAGAAGAAAGAGTTGCTCTTGCGGGAAACTTAAATTTCGATGCGGCAATAAAATTTGAAGACAATGATACCACGTCCTCTCAAGTAAAAGACATGACTTGCGGTTTCGGAGCAGATATCGTATTTATGACATCCGGATCGGACAAAGCAATTGATTTTGCTCTAAAATCAGTCCGAGATGGAGGAACAATTCTTGTATTTTCTTCCGTGCCAAATGACACAACAGGTTATACAAACAACGACATTTATTACAGAGAATTAAAAATACTCGGTAGCTATTCACCATCTCCAATGGATTTGGCTCTTTCTCACAAGCTTCTTTCTCAAAAAAAAGTAATTGTTAAATATCTCTCAACAGGGTACAATCTGGAAGATTTAGGTGATGCAATTGAAGATACAATTGCAAACAAGACGTTAAAAGCATATATTAAAATAGCTAAAGTTGATTCGGTATAAATATGAAAATGAAAGCAATCAGGTATTACGGACCGCTGGATATAAGATATGAAGATGTTGATATAAAAGAACCGGAAGAAGGAGAGGTGCTTGTAAAAATACAGGCAGCTTTGACATGCGGTACTGATATAAAAACATTCAGACGAGGACATCCTGTACTAATAAAAAAGACTCCGTCAGGATTCGGTCATGAATTTTCAGGAATAATTGAAAAAACAGGAAAAAATGTCATCGGTTTTCAGCCGGGAGACAGAGTAGTAGCAGCCAATTCTGCCCCTTGCGGCAAATGTTTTTTCTGCCAGAAAAAACAATACAATTTGTGCGAAAATTTGGATTTGCTTAATGGTGCTTATGCAGAATATATTACTGTTCCTAAAAGAATTGTAGAAAAAAATCTGTTAAAAATCCCTACGGGACTAAGCTTTGAAAAGGCTGCATTTGCAGAACCTCTGGCCAATGTTGTTCACGGTGTTGAAGTCACAGAAATACAACCCGGAGATACAGTCGGAGTAGTTGGCATTGGGCCGATAGGACTTATGTTCGCAAAACTAGCAAAATTAAAAGGAGCAAAAGTTATCGCAGCAGGCAGAAATCCTCTAAAACTACAAATGGCAAAAGAGTTTGCAAACTGCGATGAAGTTATTGACTTAAAAAAATACACACACCCGGAAAAGATTTTCCGCTCATTTACAAGTGAAGGAAGAGGTCTTGATGTTGCAGTGGAATGTGTAGGACTACCAGAAATTTGGGAAAAAATGTTTGAAATAGTACGAAAAGGCGGCAAAGTACACCTTTTTGGCGGATGCAAATCCGGAACAAAAGTAAATATAGACACAAAACGTATTCACTATGACGAAGTAAAAATTATTAGTGCGTTCCATCATACTCCTCAATATTTCAGAGAAGCACTGGAACTTATTGCAAACGGTCATGTTGATGTTACAAAACTTATTACAAAAAAAATGTCTCTTTCCGAAGCCAAAGAAGCTATTATGACACACGAAAGAGGCGAAGCCATAAAAGTTTTGTTAACCCCATGATTTACAATGTAAAGTTTTGTATACAAAACATTAGTTGTCTAAAATACACTAAATACAAGTTTTTAAAACCATGCTTAAAAAAATCTAATATAAAAACTTTATTGAATTGTAAAAAATGACATGCTAAACTAGCAAATAATAAAATCTTTCAACTTTTACCAAGTGTGAATGAATTTAAGTAGTCACCCAAGTTTAAAAGAAAAGAAGAAAATGCTAAAATTACAAACAACACAATTGCCTATTCAACGCACACATAATGTGGCGTTTCATGCGGGAGAGAACTCCTCCCAGATTTACAAGAGCAATCACAAAGCAGAGCATTCAGGGTTTAAAATGTATTCCGGTGCGACAAATTATGACTCTTGTGAGCGTGCTGTGATTAAAAAGAATGATACTGTGAATAAATTGAATAAGAAGACCGCTAAAAATGTGAATTTTGGCGGTCTTCCTGTTTCCGGTATTAAAAACAGCAAAACCTGGAAATTTGCACAAAGTAAAATGCTCCACAAATTTTTAAAACTTGCTGATTCAAACCAGACAGTTTTTGATGCATTGTTTGCTCTGTTAATCACCTGCGGACTGAGACCGGCAGCTATCATGGCTCAGTCAAATGAAAAAAATAAAGAAAAGAACAAAAAAGCAGCTTCACACTCTATATCATCAGGTATTATAGGTTATGTATTTGCTCTTGTTCTATATTCACCAATCAAAAAAGGTCTTGATTTAATCAAGAAAAATCCCGAAAAATTTGCTCAAAAAGCTGAACAATATTTTACGTATAACGGAACAAAGAAAATGGCTGCTTCTAAGAGATTCCAGACATTTACAATGATGTGCAACTATGTACCTCAGGTAATTACTGCATCAATCAGATCGGCTATTACTATTGCAATGATTCCTTATATTGACAAATATATACTGAATAAAGTCTTTGGTTCTACAACACCTCCGGCAACAAAAGAAGAACTCAAAGATGATCCCACTTATAAATTTGCATTTATAAATTTCAAAAACAACAATAGTCCAAATGCAAATAAAGTATTCCAAAACTTTACAGGAGTGATGAAATAATGCAAATACAACCATATACTTCAAAATATAATACATATCAAAATAATTTATTGAAAAACAGACCCCAATATATGACATCTGCACCTTTAATGAAAGATCAAGTGTCATTTGAAGGACATATCCCCTCACTGCCTGAAGTTTTGGCAAAAGGAATGGGGTCTTTGGGGGCTAAAAAGCCTGTTCAAAGATTAGTTGATTATTTAAAAGAAAAAAATTACCAACAACATCTTGCAGCGTTTGTCAGTGCTGTTTTATCAAGTTTTTATATGATTGACACAGCCCGCTCCAAGAAAATAGAAAAAGATCAAAAAATGCCTTTGATAGTTAACCAGGCTGCCGTTTTTGCACTATCTACAATCGGGGCATATACTTTGGATAATTACTTAGACAAACACATTGCTAATTTTACTGAAAAGTTTAATATAGCAAATATGTCAGACCCTAAGACAAGGGAAATGTTTGTTAAATTGTACGACAATCCGGAATATTTACAGACTCTGAAAAGAAGAATTAACAATATGCCCGGAGAAGAAAAGGCTTTTGAGAAATTAAGCAATGTCGTAACTGATGAGTTGTTTAATTCTTCCGAAAAAGTTGAAGAAAAACTTAAAAATTTCTTAAAAAGCGAGAACACAGACAATATTGCCAAAAGTGTACTGGATAAAATTGAAAAGTTAAATAAAACACAAAATACCAGTGCAGACAAAGCAAACGAAGCAAAAAAACTGTTCTTAAACGAAATAAATTCAAGTAAAACGCTAAGAGATATCTACAAAGACATCAGTAAAAAATACATAGAAACACTTGATATTAATACTATTGAAAACCAAGAAGCAAGAAAAGTTTTTCAAAAAATGAAATTACAGCCGGAATACATCGAAAATGTACTAAGAGTAAACCAGCTAAAAAAATCATTTGAAATTTTAGACAAAATGTTTGAGTACAATAAAGGTGTAGATACAAAACTCAAAAAACTGGTCAAAGAAGGCAAAGCGGATGAAGCTGTAAAAGAACTGATTGAACAGGTTTCTAAACTTCCTAAAAAGTTAACCAACGAAAAAGGAATAACAATAGACAAAGCAGATAAAGCAAAAGAACTCTTTATGAAAACCATGTCAAAAAGCAAACAAATGACAGAAATTTTCAATAAGCAAAGTTTGAACAACGGAATAAAACTCGTTTCCAATAACGATACAAAGCTTTCTACCTTAATGAACGGTTTTAAGATAGGCAAATCTCTGATGGTATTCGCTATGATATACAGATTTGTATCACCTGTATTTGCAACACCGATAGCAAACAGTATCAGCGGAAAAGTTGAAAAAAGAAAAAAAGCCAACGTTCACTAAAAACATAATTTTAATATTCCAATAAAAAGCCCGCCTTTGTATAAAATCACAGGCGGGTTATTGGTTAGGTTTTAGTTTATAAATAGGTTAGTAATTGCTTCAATATTATATTGAAGATTGACAAAATCTATAAACTTGTTTTAAGTCTGTATCACACACTATATTTGTTAAAAATTAACAGATTTAACCAAGCACTAATTACATGTTTTCGTACTGTCTGAGCCTTGCCAAAGCAGCCTGCCATCTCGGACTGGACTCATATTTTGAACCTGTCGGAGTAAATGTATTTACGGACGGGCCGGCATTTTGAGGCAGCAAGTGTTGCTCACGAGGTTTTATTTTAGACGCATCAACAAGCGGCTTTTTGGGATACAACACAGATGAAGGAATGTTAGGATTAAGTAACCCTTCTACTTGTCCAGCTGTATTAGCTGCCGGCAAAGGTGTTGCCGGAAGAGGGCCGGACTTTAGCATTCCTGATGTAGTACTAACTACCGGAGCAGGCAGAGAATACAATGGATTTTGAGCTGTTAACATTATCTGCGGAGCCGGTATATGTGGCGGCAGTGTTGCCGGTTTTCCTGCCGCAGTAGATACAGATGGCTGTGTTGCAACAGTATTAGGTGCTGTTGTTGAAACAGGGGTATTTATATGTGCAGGCAACAACCTGTTATTATTTAATATAGGCTTTGTATTTACTGTTGCTGCACCGCCGTTAGACGGGGTTACAGCCGGTCTTGGAGCAGAAGGACCAACCGGTGTAGGGGCAACAGGTGTAGGAGATACCGGCGTAGCATTACCTTTTATCTTCGGAGCCTTTTTACCTTTTCTCAATGCCAGCAGCATTGCAGCTGTACCAAGTGCGGTTCCTAATATACCCAAAATTGTAGGAACTTCATCTTTTGCTTTATATGCTGGGATTGGTCTTGTATAATAATTGTTTTGATTTCCATCATTTTTGATTAAGTAATCAGCACCAAACTGACCGACACCGATACCGGTCATAGGGTTGAATAAACCCATCATACCAGGATACATGCCCATACCCATTCTATAACCCATGCCTCCTGAATATGGATTCATAGTGGCAGAATAATTTGTCTGTAAGTTATACATAGGACTGTACAAACTTTGAAAACTTGTGCTGTAATCATCAAAATACATAACCTAATCTCCAACCTAAATTTAATTTAATCTAACCTTACATATTTATAAAAACAATCTGTTTTTTAGGATTGCCTTTTTAAAAAAAATTGTTAAGAAATATTAAAACTAAAAGTTGGAAAACACATTAAAAAATCAATGATAACAGTTATAAATAATAAATTATCCTTAACATTTATCAAAGACTACTATTAATTTAAATGTCAGCAAGTAAAATAGACATGGAGTATAAACTTTATATATAAAGTTTCAATTAGAGGAGAAATAAATGCTAGATTTTGACTGTAGAAATGTCAGGGCAGAAGTAATTGGAGAAACGCACGGTCTGAATTTGGATGAAGAATTCAACAATTACACTGAACGAATAGCCAAAATCATAAATGATTTAAATTCTCGCAAAGACAAACCCGGACAATGGCTGCAATGGCTAAATCTCGGGTATAGCGAAGAAACAGTATGGCTTGTAAAAGAGTATGCTGCTTTGATAAGCGGACGATTTGAAAATATTTTGGTTCTTGGAATCGGAGGTTCCGCACTGGGCGGCAGTGCAGTTTGCGAGGCACTTTTAAAACCATACTGGAATTTACTGACAAATGAACAAAGAAACAATCTCCCCAAAATTTTCTTTTTGGACAATATAGATCCGGATCAAATTAGCGGACTTTTAGATATTCTGGATTTGAAAAAAACACTCGTTAACGTAATAACAAAATCAGGTTCGACAGCAGAGACAATGTCTCAATATATGATAATAAAAAATCGTCTTGAAGAAGAACTCGGTGAAAATTACATAAGGAACATTGTAGCAACAACTGATAAAAATGTAGGAATACTCAGACAAATTTCAAACGAAGAAGGATACAAAACCTTTGTTATACCTGACGATGTTGGAGGACGCTTTTCTGTATTTTCGGCAGTAGGGCTCTTGCCTTTTGCACTTGTCGGAATAGATATTGAAGAACTTATGCAAGGCATAAAAGATATGGATCTTGCATTGAAAAATACTGACATAAGACATAATATAGCTGCTCAAAATGCACTGATACATTATCTTATGGATACACAAAAAGGTAAAAATATAACTGTTATGATGCCATATTCAAGCAGATTAAAATATGTATCCGACTGGTTTGCACAACTTTGGGCAGAAAGTTTAGGTAAAGAAAAAGACAATAGCGGAAATATTGTAAACATAGGACCAACTCCGGTAAAAGCGTTGGGTGCAACAGATCAACACTCACAAATTCAACTTTACAATGAAGGTCCAAATAATAAATTAATCAACTTTATACGTGTAAAAAACTTTGACACAACCATTGAAATACCAAAAATATTCCAATTCACAGGCATTGGATATTTGGGAGGAAAAACAGTTAATGAACTCATTAATGCTGAAGCAGATGCAACAAGAGTTACATTAAGCAATTACCAAAGACCAAATATAACCATTACAATAGACAAGGTTGATGCTTACAACATAGGACAGCTTTTATACCTGTTTGAAGTGCAAACAGCTATTGCCGGCGAATTATATAACATAAACACATTTAACCAGCCGGGTGTTGAACAAGCAAAAAATTACACTTATGCTCTTATGGGCAGAGCGGGTTATGAAGAATCCGCACAAGATTTAAAACAAAAAATGTCTTATCAATAGATAGATTTGTTTTAAAATCAAACATATACAACCGTAACATAAAGTTACATATTTATACATGTAATTATGTATTTGATACAATAATACTGGAGCTTTTTAAGTAGAGAGTAGTTTTCAATGTCAGAAATAAATAACATAGAAATAATACAAAACAAAATTGATGCACTTGTCGATAAAATAATACAAAAAGAAAATTCCGATGAGAATTTCCGCATTACATATGCACAAATACTTGAAAAGATAAATACAAAAATGGATGTCTTTTCAGATAATGAGAATCTTGAAAAAGTAGGTCTTATTGCTCTTGAAATAAGAAACATGATTCAAGACAGACAAAGCATTGTTGACGGAAAATTTAGTGCTATCAAAGGCGAGTTTGATAATATAAATGAAATTCTGCTAAATTCTTTAAAAACTCCGGAATTTCTTGCAGCATTTAATAAAATACAAAACCAAATTCACTTTTTCTCAGAAGAACAAGAAAATCAAAAAGAAGCTTTTAATTCAATAATTTCTCATATAGAAAAATTTGGAACACTTGAAGAAACTAATGATATATTGGTTTCAAATTTTGCAATAGTTAAAGAACAAAACACAATTGTTAACGAAAATATAAACAAACAACTAAATTTGTTGGCAGAACTCAATGACTATTTACAGCAAAGCAACAAAAAAACTCTTGATGAACTAAACACTATTGTTCTTAGTATAAAAGAGTTTAAAGATTTTCTTACTGAAGAACAGCAGGCTGAAAAAACATTTTTAAGCGACAAAGTTGATGAAATCATTTCAAAAATACATGAAACTGATTCATATATTGAAATACTAAACAACAATTTAACTACACTAGTACAGGTAATAGGAAATATTTTTGATGACGATGAATTCAAAATATTGCGTTCTGATGTTGCAGATATACTAACAAAAACGGCATTTCTGTCAGAAACATTAAAAAATCTTGCAACAAAAGAAGAGCTTATTGAAAATTCATCTAAAAATAAAGAAGAAATTAAAAAGCACAACCAGGAGCTTTTAAACGAACTTGAACAAAAAATCTTTGAAAAAATTGATTTCAGCGATATACAAGATATCAAAGAATACACTGAAAAAATGTTCTTTCAAGGAACAGAAGTTCTCAAAGATGAAATATGGTCTATTAAAGACACAATCACTGATGTGCAAAAAAATGCAGTATCAACAGAAACTTTCACTGAAAAACTAACAGATACTCAAAAACAGCTTGAAGAAGGCATTTTCCAAAAGCTTGATGAATCCCAAGATAAAATTACCCAAAATTTTTCTGACAAGCTTGTTGATACACAAAAACAAATTTCTGAAATCATTTCTTCAAATATAAATGAAATACAAAAAGAACTTGAAAGTAATGTTGTTGAAAAACTTGATACAACAAACAAACTTATAGCAGAAAATATTTCTTCAAATATAAACGAAATACAAAAAGAATTTGAAAAAAATATTACTGAAAAAATAAGTGATGCCCAAAAGCAAGTTACAGAAGATATCACAGATACAATTTCTGCTGAAAGTGTTGCAGCGTCAAATCAAATAAGTGAAATTTCTTCAACAATAGAAGATCTCCGAAAAGATTTGGCTGAAATAATACTAAACGAACAAAATGAACAAATTAATACGGCACTGAATAACCTGCAAACCAAATTTGTATCACAACTTATTCAGATAGCTGACAATATCAACTTTGAAGAAGAAGCTGAAGAAATAAGCGATAGCATTTACAGTTGCTCGGAAGAACTCAAAGAAAAAATCACATCTAATATTTCAGATATAAAACAAGAAATATTGCAGTTAAAAGATTTCTCTGTTGATGCAGACGAAAGCATAATTAACCTTCTTGAAAAAATTGAAAATGCCGTTCAGACAGATTTAAATCAAGATTTGAAAACATTGATTTCAGGATTTAAGCTGTTAACAAGCGGACTCAAAGCAGATAAAGATTATGTCTATACATTGCCTGATATTGAGTCAGATTTGACAAAAATCAGACTGGATTTGACAAATCTACAAAAAGTTATTTCAAATAGTGATGCTGAAAGTGCAGAAGCAGGTTCTGATATTAACACTAAATTAGCTAATATCAAAAAATCTCTGCAAAAATTAGAAAGCAACCCGATAAATGAAGAAATTTCGGAAGTTAAATCACTTTTCAGTGCATTAAATGAAGATGTCTCAAGCATAAGCAAAAGGACAAACAAATTAATTTTAACTTCTGATGAAATAAATAAAACATTAAAATCAAATATAGAGGTATTTTCTTCGCTGATTTCAACTTTTGAAAGACAGAGTAAAGAATTTTACAATTCAGCATTTGTAAACAACCTTGATATAAAAATTGATAATATCTCTCAAACTACATCATCACTTGTTCAATCTGAAAATGTTCTGAACGAAGCATTTATGTATTTGGGAGAGTGGATTGACTCAGCCAGTGAATCATTTGAAGACATTAAAGACGATGTATCAAATATCAAAGATACAATGAATGCAGAAAATGAAAATGTATCAGGCAGAATTGAAGCATTAGAGTCAAAACTTGATAAAATAATAGCTCAGAAAAACGATACAAAAGAACTTAAATCACTTGTTGAATATATAGCTTCTCAAGTCAGTGTCACAAATGAAAAAATTATTGAAAACGAAAAACTGAATCAACGTATAGCTAATATGGAAAAACAATTGAAAAAAATTGAAACCAATATAGCTGTTATAACAGAATATCTTGACGAAGACGACGAAGACAATTTCGACGATGAAGATTAACCTTAAAAATTAATTATTGCTCAAAACCAGTTTTAATGTTGCAAGACTTTTTATTGCAAACAATTTGTTTTTAAGATTTTGTTCTTCATTAATTTGAAAAATTCTTATAATTCTCTGGATTTCTTGCAAATTTTTTCTGTTTGATACGTCATATACATTTTTAATTGGATCTGCAACTACATCCATTATGGTATTCAATTCATGTTCTTTCATAAAACTATTCCTCTATGGCTCTATATTTCTATAAAGTAAATTTCAATATCAAAATTGCTTTTTTAATTAAAAATTGTTAAGAAATATATACAAAATATATACAAAGTTCTAAAAAAGCGTTTCTACTAGAAATAGAGGATAAATACAAAAAGAAATTTAGTATATAATAAAAGACATAAAAAATGATATAAGGAGAAAAGATGTTACCGATAATCACAGAAGAGCAAGCTTCACTCGTATTTGCAGAAATATTTCAGGATGTTCACGGTTGGCGAAAAAAAATGATTCACTACATAAAAGAAGAAAATCCTGAAATAAACAGTGCAATCATAGAAGCAGCCAACAATACCGACCTTGATCCGAAAGCTGTAGCACTGGGTGCATATATGACATATGTTCTGATTGAAACAGCAGCAAAAGAAGACGAAGGTATCAGTTACGAAGACGACTAAACTAATCAACTACTTTAATTTTAAAGTTTTGAATAGGTTCTTGACCCAACAATTTTTTTTGATTGGAAAGGGTATTTTTTATTGAAAAAATCCATCCTGTTTTGGGATTAACAAAAAGGAAAAAGGCAGCTTTACTTTCGAGTATTCTTTGCTGACGGTCAATAATCAACTCGCCCTTGTCCGAAAGTTCAAAAACAGTAAATGAAAGCGGTGTTGTTATATTACTGTCAATATAGCAGTCAAACGGTGTATTTTTGAGTCGTGTTGTGTCTTTTAAAATAGACTGTTCTTTGTATGTAGTGCACCATTTATATAACTGAGTAATAATATCATCAAGACTGGTGTTTTGATTCATTTAACATATCCACAAATTGTTCTACCAACTTTTCATTCCATTTTTTACCCGACTCCAATTTAATAATTTCCAGAGCTTCTTCTTTTGAACGAGCAACCCTGTAAGGTCTGCTTTGAGTCAGGGCAAAATATGCATCAATAAGTAAAATTATTTGTGAGGCAACAGGAATACTCTCCCCGCTTAATTTGTTCGGGTAGCCGGTTCCGTCCCAATTTTCGTGGTGTGCTTCAATTATCGGTACAATGTCTGATACCGCACTAATCGGCTGTAAAATTTTACGAGCAGCAACCAGCGGGTGTTCCTGAATTTTTTTCTTTTCTTCATCAGTCAACGGGTCTTTTTTATTTAATATTTCTTCCGGTATCAACAATTTACCTATGTCGTAAAGCATCATGGCAATTTTAAGTTTGTCTATGTCTTCTTTGGACAATTCCATTTTTCTGCCCAATTCAATCGCCATTGACACCTTTGCTTTTGTGAGTCCTTTTTTGTAATGCTGATTGTACGTTTGAGACAGAGTATCTGCAACAGAAAACAGTGTCGATTTTGTCTCTGAAGCATTTATGGCTTTCAGTTTTGATGTAACTTCTTTGGCTATAGCATCAGGAATTGGTATTTTTTGCTTTGTCAAAATATCCATAAATGCTGCAAATGCAATTTCATGCCATTCGTCTTCGCTATCCGTAGCTTTTGCAAGAGTAACACGGTTTCGACCGTTAATTTTTGACTTATACATAGCTTGATCTGCCAAATCAAGTAATTCATCAAGTTTTATAGAATGTTCAGGAAACGTACTGACACCGATACTTGCAGTAACATGCCCGATAGTATCAAGTTCCTGAGCCTCTATCGCCGCACGGATTCTTTCTGCGGCAATCATTGCACCGCTTGAATCTACGCCGGGAAGAAGTACAGAAAATTCTTCCCCTCCAAGTCTAGCAGGGACATCTATTGAACGGGCATTTTTTTTCAAAATATCAGCGATAGTACGAATTGCAAGGTCACCAAAAAAGTGTCCGTATGTATCATTTATTTTTTTCAAATAATCCAAATCAAGACTTACAACAGAAAACGGCTGATGCAAACGCTGTGCACGTTCTGCTTCTTTTTGAAGTGCCTGGTTGAAGTATCTTCTGTTATAAAGTTCTGTCAAAGAATCAGTAACAGCCTCTTTTTTGAGATTTTCAAAAAGATTTGCTATAGTAATCGCCATTTCAACCTGATTTGCAAAAAGGCTCAAGAAGTTAAGTTCTTTATCAGTAACATCTTCTCGTGGCGAAAACACCATCATAACCCCAAACGGAGTATTTGAAGGGTAAAGAGGAATACATATAACATTTTTACTAACACCAAGCTGATTAATCGCCTTTATTTGCTCTTCATTGAAATCATACAATAATGTATTAATAATTTTTAGATAATCACAACTGTGAAGGATTGTTTTTTCCTCAATAGCTTTTGTGATAAGCATTTGCTTATCATACTTCAAATGGTATTCACAAATATCTATATTTTTTTCTTTTAAAAAGCCTACAAGCTTTTTAAATATAGGACTTTCTGAATACGCCTTTACTTTATAATATTTGCCTTTTTCGTCACTGCAAACCTGCAAAATAGTACTGTTTATATACCCCATTTCGCCGTGCAGAGAATTGACAAGTTTTTGTAAAACAGTAGATAAAGGTTCAGATGAATTCATCAACTCCCATACATGCTTTAAGGTTAAAAAAGCCTTGTTTGCCTGGTCAAGTTCTTGAGTACGCTGAACTATCTCTTTTTCAAGAGCAAGATTTCGCTCATAAATTTCAATAAATTCCTTTTTATTGCTGGAAATGCTGTATTCAATTTCATTAAGTTTTTTTGTATACTCTTTAATTTTATTAAAGATATCCATTCGTCACCAAATCTGTTAGTAATAATTTTTTAGAATAATGTGCTTATTATACTACTTTTTTATTTTAATTGTAAAATTTTTGTAAGCAGAGAAATTAATTCCTCAGGCTTCACAAGTTCACAACACAAATTTTTCTTAGATTTTCTTTTACATTTCTTTCTCAAACACGGCCTGCAATCCAACTCGGGTGCCAATACATAGCAATTTTCACCAAACGGTGCACTCCTTTTTTCAGCAGTAGCACTGAATAGAGTAACAACACAGGGTCTAGAAACCGCCCAAGCTATATGTGCACTCCCGGAATCCGGAGATATCACAACATCACCACGCCTGAATACCTCTGCCAATTCTTCCAAATTCGTTTTACCCGCAAGAATAATAACATCATCTTTTTCAAGAGTTGAATCATCCAAAATTCTTTCTATTAAAGCCAAATCTTGCTCTACACCTGTAAAAATAATATTGACTTTATCTTTTAAAAAATCCAGAGTTTTACTCCAGTAAGACTCCTTCCAATGTTTATTTTCCCAAGTGGTAGCAGGAGAACATATCACTGTTTTTTTAGTTTTATCAATACCTGACAAAAGAAAGTTTATTTTTGCTTTTATTGCGTCATCAGAGTCTTTCAGAACAATTTTGATTTCAGAAGCATCGGCACCTATATGTTTCGCAAATTCAAGATTTCTGTTTACAACATGATAATCGGGATCGAAAAGTTTGTGTGATTCGGGATAAATTTCATTTGAAAATAACCACGAAAATTCTCTTCCGCCGGAAAGTGTAATTTTTCTTTTAATATTCAAAAACGGGAGTATACAAGAACTCTTAAATAACTGCTGGGTATCCAAAACCACGTCATAATGTTCCTTGTTTATATCATCTACAATTTTTTTTAAATCTTTTATGTTTTGAACAGAGAAAAGACTTCGTTTTTTCCATTCTTTTTTGGGAACAACATAGCACTTATCAACTAGAGGATTATTTTTTATAAAAAGACTAGCTTTGTCTTCAACAACCCACCCTATAACACAGTCGGGATAAGTTTTTTTTATTGCATAAGCCACAGGAAGTGTATGAATAGTATCTCCAAGTGCACTTAATCTAAGTATTAAAACTTTTTTTATCTCTTGTTTTTTCATAAAAAAATTATAACATCGTGACCTAAAATATGCAGAACCATACGAAAGATTTACTTTTGTTCACATATTTTACTTTTTTTGGTGGAGTCACAATTTTTACAAATTTATTATTATTAGAAAGTTGAAAATCGTCGTAATATTACAAATTAGTCAAGAATTAAACTTAAAAGATATTTTAAAGGAATTCATATGAGCATTAGTAAAAAAGTCCTCAAGCTCCGTCAAACAATACTAAAAGCCAATACTCAGCTGGATCAGCTTAAAAACAGCGGTTCATTGGATGAATCAAATGAAGCAAACATAAAATACAACAGAATTCTTATACAAAAAGCAATCGCAAAAAAAGAACTGGATGAAGCAAGGTGCTCAATAATTCAAAAATTTTTTAAAAAATTCTCACACAGCTCAGGAAAACGAGAAAAGCTTATTTGCGATTATTTTAAAAGCTAAAACTACTAAATAAACTTTTTAATTCTATAATAGAGTCTGCCTTAGACAATTTATTTTGTAAAATTAAGCAGCCTGAAAGATTTTTTCTTATCATCCGATTTTTTATCAGGCAGTTCATAGCAGTCCAAACATCTTGCTTCATAAGTCTCGTCCCCTCCAATCATAATCAGAGGAGAAGATTTATCAGCAGGAAAACCGTTTATCAGTCTTTGCGTGCGAGTAGCATGATCAGAACCGCACTTCATACAAACAGCCGTAAGTTTGTCAACTTTATCAGCAAGACAAAGTAATTCCGGCATAGAGCCAAAAGGTTCTCCTTTAAAGTCCAAATCCAACCCGGAAGCAATAACTCTCTTTTTGTGTGAAACAAGTTTCTTTACTACAGAAACTATTTCACTGTCAAAAAATTGAATTTCGTCTATAGCAATAACTTCATCATTTGGAGTTATTGTTTCCAAAATTTCATGAGCATTCTTAACAGTAACCGCATCAAGCCATAGACCGTTTCTTGACTCAATATAATCACCTTTGGCTCGGGTATCAATTTCAGGGGAAATAACAACGACTTTTTTTTGTGCAATTATACAGCGTTTTACACGTCTCAATAACTCTTCTGTCTTTCCGCAGCTCATTGGGCCTGTGATTATTTCAAAACTGTAGCCTGACATATTCATCCTTTAGTGAACAATAACTATATTCATGTAATCAATATTTTTCATGACATTCTTCCTCTTATTATATGATAATTTTTTATTGCATTGCTAAAAGTTATAAAAATTTAAAATTATTAACCTAATAGCCTCAAATACAAATGGCATGTTAAAATATAGCCATGTCAAAAATACTGCTTGTTACAGATAGTGAAACACACAAAGAATTAATAATAAAAACACTGGCAAAATCATCAAACACAATAATTTCATCAACCGATGAGAATGCCGTCTTGAGTTATGTGGAAAAAAGTCAGGTTGACATGGTTATTGTTGATGATGAATCAACAAGCATTGATGTGTTAATCTTATGCAAAAAACTACACTCAACCGCAATAAAAAACAATATTGCAATAGCCGCAATTATAAAGCCGGATACGGAAAACACGGAATTACTAAAACTTGCCAATGTATATATAACAAAACCTATAAACAGCAAAGTTTTAGTTTCTTGCATAAACGGCAGCTTAAAGTTAAAAAAAGCAATTGATACACTGTCTACAAACAACAGCGAGTTAGCAAAAAGTCTTTATCAACTTGATGTCTTGTACAACACATCCACGCAGCTTGCCGGCTCATTGGACAAACAAAAATTGATAAATATTATGATTGACGGACTGGAAAAAAGTTTGAGCTTTTCGCTTTCATATGTGCTCGTTTTCAATGATGAACATAATATCGATCTGATTATAAACTCTTTGTACGACATTTCTCCGAGATTGGAACATTCTCTTAAACTCAGAGCTATTCTAAGCTACAGAGCACTCTTTGACAAAAAGAGAATACCGTATGAATTAAATGTAAAAGACATAAAAGTAATAAAAAATATAAAACATCTGTTCGAAGAATACGATCTCAATATATTAAAATTTGACAATCTTTTTGCACCAATAAATATAGGAGAAAAATTCTTCGGACTCATTGAAGTTTTTAGAGAAAACGATTACACGCAAGAAGACACAACTTGTTTTCAAACACTTGCAAAACAAGTATCACTGCCTTTGGAAAATGCATCACTGTATGAAGAGATTAAAAACACAAACACCAAACTAGAAAGGCTTGAAAGACTAAAATCAGAGTTCATATCTATTGTCTCGCACGAGTTAAGGACGCCTTTAACAGCAATAAAGAACTCGTTGGAAATCTGCTTAAGCGGAAAAGCAGGCGAGGTAAGCTCTATTACCGACAAATTTTTGAATATGGCAAAAAGAAATGTAACAAGGCTTTCAGGTATAATAAATGACCTTTTGGACCTTTCAAAAGTTGAAGCAGGTAAAATGGATTTCAAATTTGAAAAAACAAACATAAACAAGCCTGTAGAGTTTATTAAAAACACATTTGAAAATGTTGCAAAAGAAAAAAATATAGATTTAATACTGAAAAAAGAAGAAAATCTTTCTCAAACATATATTGATTCTCAAAGAATCGAACAGGTCATGTCAAATCTGGTTTCAAATGCAATCAAATTTACAAATGAAAACGGTACGATAGAAATAAAAACAGAAAATATAAAATCATCAGAAATCAACAAATCACTTCTAATTGGAGTGGAAAATCCTGTCTTTTATGATAATTATGTAAAAGTTTCGGTCAAAGACAGCGGTATCGGTATAGCAGAAGAAGACATAAAGAAAGTATTTGACCAATTCCAACAGATTGAAAACCCGCTCAACAGAAAAAACGGCGGAACAGGTCTCGGTCTGCCGATAGCAAAACAGCTTATTGAATCACACAAAGGGTTTATATGGGTTGAAAGTGAGGTAAACAGAGGCACAACATTTTCATTTGTTATACCTGTTTTAACAGAACAAGAAAAATTTCTTTCGGATATGGACAAAGAAATTTTAAAATCAAAAACCTGTGAAAATTCACTTCTTCTTGTTCTTATTGCAGAAAATAAAAATACAGAGACATCTTTTATTAAAAATATAAAAGAAGAAAAAATTTCAATAATACGAAAAACCTCAAACACAAAAGAAGCTTATTATGAAGATGATTCAAAAAATTATCTCGCAATAATGATACCTGAGGCAGACAAATTTGCACAAAGTTTTATTGAAAAGAAAATAGACAGCATTTTGTATAACGAAAGTGAAGAACAAAAAGACTGTAAATATGATATATTGTATTCAACAGCACTTTATCCGGAAAATGGAAAAAATGCTCAAGACTTGATGAAAACAGCCCAAAACACACTAAAAGAGAAAGCGGAGGCGGTATTGTAATGAGTGAGGCAAAGAAAATCCTTATTGTAGACGACGAACAAGATATAGTTGAAACACTGAAATTTATGCTTGAAGCTCAAGGATATGAATGTTTGTGTGCATATGACGGAGAAACAGGTCTGAATATGGCAAAAGATCATATGCCTGACTTGATGATACTGGATGTTATGATGCCCAAAATAAACGGATACAAAATAAGCAGGCTCTTAAAATATGACAAAAAATATAAAGATATTCCCATAATAATGGTAACAGCCCGCTCGCAGGAAGATGACAAACTTATCGGGCAGGAAACGGGCGTAAATGAATATATAACAAAACCATTTGAACTTGACGAAGTAATTACAAAAGTACAGGAATATCTAAAATAAAAGGCATTGTGATTTTATATGGAATTTGTAAGAAACAAAACTCTTGAAAAATTAAAATATGATCTTGTCAGAGATAACTTAATAAAATACGAAGACCTTGAAATAGCAGAGCAGGTAGCTTCCGTTCAAAATGTCAACATCGGACAAGTATTGATTTCTTCAGGAATTATAACAGAAGAAAAACTGCTAAAGTTTCTTGAAAACAAACTTCATATTCCGTACGTAAATCTTGATGACTATTCTTTAGACAAAAAATGTTTGAGTTACATAAATTTCAACAATGCTCAAAAATATAAAGTAATTCCTCTTTTTGAAATAGAAGGAATACTTACTGTCGCAATGTCTGACCCGCTGGACTTGTTTGCAATAGACAAAATCGTTGAAGATGCAAAATGCGAAATAGAACCTGTTATCTCATCCGAAAATGCTGTATTAAAAAAGATTGAGGAATATTACAGCAGCAACAACACTGTAGGACAGATATTTATAGATGAAAATCGTCCAAAATATGACTGGCGAGAGGTTTTGAACAGTGAAAACGTATCATCGAGCTTGTCTGATGAACACATACAAAAACTAATCAGAGCTATCCTAAAACAAGCAATTACAGAAGATATTCACGAGTTATTTTTTGAACATGTACAAAACGGATTAAGTGTAACATTCAGAAAAGACTCTCAAAACATTCTTACAGGAGAAATACCTGGTATACTTACATCAGCATTTATTGCAAAATTAAAAACACTCTCAAACCTGGATCCTTCTGTATCAGAACTGCCTCAGCTCGGCAAATTGAGTTTTAAAGTTGACAATACAGCATTAATTGCCAGTATTTCAGCATTCCCGACAATACACGGAGAAAGAATTTCCATAAAAATCTACAAACCGCCGAAAAAACTGCAAGACATTAAAGGATTAGACACAAAAAAAATAAACACTATAAAAGCATCAATTCAACAACCGGGTATTATTCTCGTATGCGGATCGGGCCTCAGCGGAAAAACGCATATGATATACTCAATACTTTCCGATATAGCCACAGAAAATAAAAATGTAATGACGATTGAGTCAATCACAAAATACAACCTTGAAAATGTAAACCAGTGTGAACTAAACGAACACATAGGCTTCAATCTCGACAAAGCCATGAGATTTATAGAGTTTCAATCTCCTGACATACTTTATTTTGAAGGAATTACAACAAAAGAAGGCTTGGATTACTTTACATCACTGGTATTCAAAAACAAAACACTTATCACGGAATTTCTTGCGGAAAATATAGCAGATTTGATGAAAAAACTTTCACTTAATGAATTTTCTATGTTTAAATCCACACTGTCATGCCTGATATTTATACATAACAAAGAAAGTGTGGAAGTCTTTGACAAGCAGGCATTAGAAAAATATTTCGGATAATTTTAAACCGGTTAAAAAATTTATTTTTGTAAAAATATATTAACAATTTCCTAAAACCTGTAAATTTAGCGGAAAAAAATTTTTTTATAAGTATATAGGAAACCGATGGGAAAAAGGAATAGTTAACTTTGGCACATAATGTTGAAAAAATAACAGTTCAGCAGGCAGCCGGTGATATTACTAAAGGCAAAACACCAGAAACTACTGTTGATAATAGGAAAATAGAGGTCTTTTCTTTAGGCTCAGGATTTTTGTATCCGCCCAAAACAACACCGGAAAAGACAAATTCATCATTATTCGGAAATATTCAAAATACCGGTAATGTTCAAGTGCCAATTGAAGCAAAGGTATCAACACCTTTATTCGGTACAAATATAGTTACTGATGAAAAGGCACAGGCTGAAACTATTGCTGACACGGCAAACACAAAACCGGGTTTCATGTCAACTTTGTCGAATTATTATAAAAATATCAAATACGGAATATCTCAATACGACGCAGCAGCAACACCAAACGTCAAAAAAGCATTGAGTCATATCCCTGACAAAGAAAGCCTTTATGCAGCAATTGACTCAAATAAAAGAATAGCTGCAATATTAAATGAAGCGGGAATACTACCTGCATAATAAAGAGCAAGGGAAATATCGGAATGAAAGAAATAGCAAAAAAAGTATTACATTACGAGAATTTAAAAACTATTAAATATACGCACCTAGCAACTACAATAACTTATGCCAGAGCAATTGGCGAAGAATTGGGCTACACTGAAGAACAACTTTCTGTTATGGAAGTAGGTGCCGCATTGCATGATATAGGCAAGTCACTCATTCCGCCTGAAATTTTGAACAAAAAAGGACGCCTCTCTGATGAAGAAAGAAATACAGTAAATCTTCATGCCGTATTGGGCTATGAGCTTTTAAAATCACTCGGATACGGAGTAAACGTAGCAGAAATAGCAAGAGACCACCACAATCCGTTGTCAAAAAACCCTATGGCACAGATTGTCAGAGCAGCCGATATCTACTCAGCAATGAGAGAAGAACGCTCATACAAAAAAGCAAAAAGTCATGAAGAAGCAATGGAAGTTTTAAAAGCTTCGAGAGTCCCTCAAACTATTTTAAATGCTCTTGAAAAAAGATATGGCAAAAAAACAGTAACAATGCCTATTCAAAACTTTTCAGTTCATGCTGCAATTGCTTAATATCTGTTGACAAAGTGTCATAGTTATTCATAGCTTCCTTAAGATGATAAAGATATTGTTCATCGTCGCCATTTTCTTTATAAACATGAGCAATAGTATAATTTATATCACCATTGTAAGGGTTATTTTCGATAGCTGTTTTTAAAATATTTAATGCAGAATCAAAATCTTTTTCTTTTGCAAATATCTTAGACAAAACAACTGATGCATTTGCATCTTTAGGGTTAAGTTCCAAAGTTTTTTTCAGACAATCTTTAGCATTTTCATTGTAGCCTTCTTCAAAATAAATGGAACCAAGATTGAAATATGCCCAGCTGTAGTCGGGAGATAGTTCAAGAACTCTCTCATAATGAGATATGGCATCTTTTCTTTCACCTGTTTTATCAAGCTCATACGCCATATAAAAATGTGCAAGATAATCATTTTCATTGATAGCCAAAGCCGCATTCAAACATTTTATAGCAAGCTCATGTTCTTCTTTTTTTGAATATAAATATCCCAAATTAAAGTAACTGTTTGCATCTCTGTTATCCAGCTGCAAAACCCTTTTAAAAAAAGGAATAGCTTTGTCGATCTCACCCGTTTGCAGATATGCATAGCCCAAATTGTATAAAAAATCAGGTTCATCCGGATTTATATTCAGAGCATTTTGATAAGAAATGATAGCTTTGTCAAACTGTTTCAAATTTTCCAAGACAATGCCGGCATTGTAATGCAGACGTGAATCCTCAGGAAAGCGTTTCAAAAGGTAATACAACTGTTTTAGAGCATCCTCGTTGTATCCGTTTTCCATAAACTCAAAAGCCAGCTCTCTTCTTGTCTGAAAGTCAGTAGGATTTTTTTCTATACGTTCATTAAGTTCATTTATTTTATCAAGATTACTCATAGTTTATCTGCTTAAATTTTAAATTTTTGACTCAACTTAACTACAAAATTTTGAGAAGGATATATTACGACATTTTGTCCCTTTTTAAAAATTAAGAACCTTGCAATAAACGGTGCATTTTTTCCTGTATACTGCTCAAATATTTTCACATCATGCTCTCTTCCGTTTACATCATACACAACCCCGTCAGAAAGAGACAATGAGCCCCCTCTACCAAAGAACCTGGCTTTTTTATTATTTAGAATATAAATTTCAGCTTTGCTGTTTTTTACAAAAACAAGCCTACCGTTAACATAAACATCTTCTTTCACAATTGCATTCAATTTTGAATGCATAGTCCTTTGCGACTTGTGTCTTTTCAACCCAAGAACAATTTCTGTACCTGCCGGAACTTCTACAGAAAAAGCAGTTGCACTCAACAATGACAAAATTAATATAAAACATAATAATTTTTTCATAAAACCTCAGATTTTAGTTCATAACTATGATAATATATTATGAATAATTTTACAAAGTGATGAACGAGAAAGATATTAGACATGTATAAAATGCTTTTATTCAAACAATATTTTAAAATTTTGTCAAGATCTTAAGCCAATATTTTCAATTCAACCTGTCTTTTTCGTTTCTTAATACTTTGCACTCTTATTACTATTTAAATAATAATGGTTGATAGCCTCACTCTACCTTTTTTAATACAGACATATTTTTTTAAAAGCAATATCTGATACATTAAAATCACTTACAACATCTTGAGAATTGCTATCAGTATTTATAATCAATATACCGTCTAGATTTGACACAAAAGGTCTTCTCTCTTAAAATAAAATCAAGTTGATTAATTTATGGGTATGTTATGAAAAGGTTTATTATTTTTATTATTTTTTTACTAATGCATGCACCAGCCTTTGCCACACAAACAATATTGCTTAAAAATCAAAATGCTGAAAAATTAACCATTTTATTTAAAAATAAAGCGATTAAAGAGTCTGCACGAGTTGAAAACGTAACAAAAACATCTTTAGTCGTCAAAGCTCCAATCAAAAGTGGATTTCGTCAATTGTTGTTAAGTCCGCAGGGCATGGGGAATTCTGCATTTGTAAAATACGATTTGTATTTTGTTCAAGAGGATAAAGATGTTATAATGTCATTAACTGCAACTACACTGTCAAATGATGGTTCATTTACTCGTTTTTCATATTCATGGCCAGAATGCGATGAAGGTCATTTATTAGATAAATTTAAAATGATGATTGAAGGATATTATACCTACAATTTTGATTACATAAAAAAACGTAAATACTTGTTATCCACTGTTTACAATAAAGAATGCGGAATACAGCCCGGAGATAAAGTAATTGCTATTAATGGAATCGACACAAAAGACGTTTTTAAACAATACGACAGAAATTTAATTTTTACCCCAACAAAAAAAGATTCAGTATTGCAACTCAAAATATTAAGAGATGATAAAATCTTCGAGACGGAGTTAAAAAGTGTTTATATAAAACCTTATACTATTAATCCGTTATTTTAAATAGCATATATCTAAAATATTAAAGTCTTGTGTTATCTTTTGGGTATTAGTGTCGATATTTATTGACAAAAGTTTTTGACTACAATATTCATTTCAGATTAATGTTTGTTTGACAATTAATGCATTGACAATTGTAACCAGATTGGTTACAATAATAATATGATTAAATCATTCAAACATAAAGGTTTAGAAAAGTTTTATTTAACTGGTTCAAAAAGCGGCATCCAAGAAAAACACGCTCAAAGATTAAGAGTAATTTTGAATAGATTAAACTTAATGACAGATATCAAAGATATTGATTTGCCGAACCTTAATTTACACAAATTAAAAGGTGATTTAAAAGACCACTGGTCATTAAAAGTAAACGGTAACTGGCGTATAACCTTTAAGTTTGAAGATGAAAATGTTTATATAGTTGATTATCAAGATTATCATTAAAGAGGTGTAAATATGGAAATGTTTAATCCGCCCCATCCGGGAGAAACTCTAAAAGAATTATATATGAAAGATTACAATCTTACGATTGCAAAACTTGCTCTCATGCTAGGGATAAGCAGAAAGCACCTGTCTAATATTGTTAATTGCAAAGTTCCTGTTTCAACAGAAGTAGCACTAAAACTGGCAAAATGTTTTAAAACATCACCGGAGATATGGTTGCGTGAGCAATTAGCCTATGACCTCTGGCACGCAAAACAAACCGTAAATCTTGATGATGTGAAGGTAGTTTTTTAGTATATTTCGCTGTACTTACGCAAGAAGGCTCTAATTGATAAAAAAACGAATATTACAGAAATCGAAATTGCTGAAATATCAGATTACTTTCCCCTGTAGGAAAAAGAACAAAAAATAATAGAATTAAAAAAATCAAGCAGAAAAAGATATTGCCTCTACAAAACAATCTGCTAATATAAATTTCTATATTATACCGAGCTTGAAGTTAAAAGAGCAAAGAAAATTGGACGGTAAACCGCAGTTGTAGCACAGAGTGCGTACAAATGCGAAGTGAAAGTCAAAAGCCGCAATAAAAAAAGGAACTCATTTAAGAGTTCGTTTGGATGGTGCCCTGAGCCAGACTTGAACTGGCACTGGGGGTGAGCCCAATCGGATTTTAAGTCCGACGCGTCTACCGATTCCGCCACCAGGGCAAAATATATTTAATTTTCAAAGCGTGTATTGTGGCGGAACACTTCGTGTGTTCTGACCCCAATGACAAAAACAATACTCAATTGTTTTTGCATGCCCTTGTTTCAGGTTGATTCCTGCCACCAGGGCAAAATGTATTCAATTTTCAAAGCTCACAATAATAACAGAATATCTTTTAAATTCTATAATTAAATAATAAATTTTATACTTAAAATGTCTAATATTACATTTACAGAAGCTACTTTATACTATATTCCTGTAAATAATTGTTAATGTCAAGAAATTAATTTATAAACTTTTTAAACAAAAAATGAACATTTTTTTTCATGATTCGTTATAGTATATGTAAGGACAAAAAATTATGAACGAAAAAAAATGTAACGGTTATGAAAGCATGTATACCTTCCTGAGTGAGGAAGACTTTCAAAAGCATCTGGAAACTTGTGAAGATTGCCAAAAAGAACATGCCAGAATGCAGAGAGTTTCTGAGCTTGTTCAAGAAGCAAAACCATACATGCTGCAAGAAAAGAAAAAGCAATCAAAAATACTAAAAGCAGCCTGTGCGGCATTTCTGGTAGTTTTTGCAACATTCAGTGTTCCTATATATACAGCTGGCACAAACATCTACGAAGATGTAATTGCAATGAATGAGGCAAATTCACTCACCATAGAAGAAATGGGTCTGCCGGTTGATGAATATGGATTCCTTTACATAAATTAAGGTAAATATGGATTTAAAAGAAATAATCAACTCACACGGTACAG
This sequence comes from Candidatus Gastranaerophilales bacterium, assembly GCA_944323115.1. Lineage (GTDB taxonomy): Bacteria > Cyanobacteriota > Vampirovibrionia > Gastranaerophilales > Gastranaerophilaceae > Limenecus. The sequence continues at coordinate 19,030 of CALURG010000044.1, read as the reverse complement.
TTGTGAGAAATATTATAAAAAGAATTACAAATGAACAAAACGAGGATCTTGAACAAGAGGTCTACTATAAGGTATGGAAAAATTCGGAGAAATATGAAGAAAAAGGTACTTTTGGTGCTTGGATCCGTACAGTCAGTGCAAATTTAGCCAAAGACTACCTAAAATCTTCTCAAAAAAAGCTCTCAGACAACTCAACGGCAGATGAAACCGTCTTATCTTTGATAAAGAGTGACAAAGAATCGCCCGAGCAATTGTTAATAAAAAAAGAAAGACAAAAAGAAATATCAAATGCAATAAACAAACTAAAACCTAAATTCAAAGAAGTCATAATGCTTTATGAAATAGAAAACAAATCGTACGAAGAAATATCAAAAAAAATCAAATGTCCTATAGGCACGGTAAAATCAAGACTATACAATGCAAAGAAAGAATTAGCGGAAGCTCTCAATTACTTAATGTAGAAAGGACTTAATAATGAAAAAATCTTTAATTATCGCAGGTATTACAGCATTAATGCTGTCTTCAACAATGGCTTTTGCCGACACTGTTTCTGACAAAACTCCTCAAAAGGCTCCTTGCCAATGCAAATGTAACAAACAAAAACCTCCTAAAATGACAAGACAAAGCCTTGATGACAGACTCAATCTTACAGAAGAGCAGAAAAAACAGGCTCGTGAAATCAGAATGAAAGGTCATGAAAAAATTAAACCTGTTTTTGAAAAAATGAAAGCAAAACATGAAGAAATAAAAACAGTAAAAGAAAGCAATCTCTCACAGGAAGAAAAAGCAAAAAAACTTGCTGTGCTGAAAAAAGACATGCGTGAACTCAAAAAAGAAGCAAGAGAAATAAGAAATGAAAACACAAAAGAATTTGAAGCAATACTCACACCTGAACAAAAAGCAGAGTTTGAAAAAATCAAACAAGAAGCTAGAGACAGACACATCAAAATGAAAAAACAAAAAAGAATGTACAAACACGGTGCACCTCAAAAAATTCAACCTGTAAAAAAATAAACAATAAACTCCCTAAATCAATATAAACACTTTAAGGCCCTGCAAAAGCAGGGCCTTAATTTTTAACACATAATAAATCAAGAATTAATTTTATTAAAACAAATCAAGCGTTTTATATTGACTTTTATGTAGATGTAAAAGTAAAATAGTTAAAAATTGACAATTGGAGATGAGAAGATGAAAAAATTTATTTTGTGTTTAATTGCGTTTACAATGGCAATCCCGGCATGTTTTGCTGATGAATTGTTTCTAGACAAAGAAACAAAATACCAAAAACAAATTATGCAGATGGGGTTCAAAATCCTTAATGCAAACCAGATTGAAAAAAGAATGACATTTTATTATGACACATCAAAAGAAGTCAATGCCGTAACAGCTCTCACTTCAAAGTCAATACATGTATACAAAGGCATTATTCCGTTTATGGACTCGGATGATGAGCTTGCCGGTATACTTTCACATGAAATATCTCACGGGATAGATGCCCACAAAGGTTTGTGGAGAAGAATATTAATGACAAGTGCACCCAAGTCATATGAATACCAAGCAGATCAAAGAGCTGTGGATTTAATGGTAAATGCAGGATACAACCCTGTTGCAATGATTATCATTCTGAACAAAATATCACCCGAACAAAACTGGTTTGAAAGCTCAAGTACACATCCCGAAGGTTCGAAAAGACTTGTTGCTGTTTATGAATATATCTATACACAGTACCCGGAATATCTTATAAATAACAAATACCAAAACAACCTCTATTACCAAAACTTCCTCCTGACAACACAAAAAGAAAGAAAAGAAATCAGAGAGAAATATACTCCTTCTGTAAAAAATGTAAGTAATAAACAATCTAAATAAGAAGTTTTGAGTTATCAGGAGAGACAATGAAAAAATTTTCACTATTTGTAAGTATTATTGTTGCAACACTTTGCATATCTTGCCAGGCATTTGCAACACCTGTATACACAGACGAAATTCCGCAAGAATATATAAACAAAGTAAGAGCACAGAAAAATCAAACAAATTATGAAACAAGAATGATGCAGGATGTCTCAGACTTTGAAAAAGAAACACTAACGGAAGTAAAAGTATACACTCCTGAAAACATACGTTTCAAACTCAAAACACGTAAAATAGACATCAACACATATAGAATGGAAGCCACAAATGTAAAGGTAGGTGACAAATTCAAATTTTTAGTAGCTGAAGATGTCTACAAAAACGGCAAACTGTACATAAAAAAAGGAACGCCTACAGTCGGCTATGTTAAAAAAATTGCTCTTCCATCTGGAATCAACGGTCCAGTACCTGAATTTCGAATCACTGGATTTACAATAAAAGATATAGACAACAAAACAGTTATGTTAAAAGGCTCTGTAGTAAATGATTACACGGGTTTTATACAACTTGTAAGTCACGGAATTAATAAAAATAAGATTTATAAACTCTACTTAAAATAAAAACAAAAAAATTCTTTACAAACGTGATTTAATTTTGTACATGATGTAAAATTTTGTTATGAAAAAGATTGTATCTTGTATAATACTGGCCGCATTTTTGTATATAAATACAGGGTTAAATATGCTTGTTTTCGCAGAAATAAACCCCATCCAAAATGCAGCTGAAAATGCAACTTCTACTAAAGAAGATGATATTTTTAAGGGCCGTGCCGAAATAAATGACAAACTCGAAAAAGAAAACAAAAAACTCTTCACGGGTGAAATTGACCAGCTTGAACCCAAAGACGTCATAAAAATGACGGTATCGCAAGTTCTGAGTTCGGGTTTTACGGAAGAAGGCGACGAGTTTTTTGCGGAAATAACATCCGAAGTTGAAGGAGAAAAAGGAGTTATTCTGCCTGCCGGAACAATCGCTCACGGTTGTGTAAAAGAAATTTCTGACTCAAAGCGTCTCGGCAGAGACGGATGGATAGAAGTCAGTTTTGACTACCTGATTACCCCTGACGGAAGAGAAATTCCTATTGAAGGTACAATGAGTACAAAGCTTAATCCTGTCGTAAGCACAGGTAAAATGGTAGCAAAAGGAGCAGGCTATACTGCTGTAGGCGGTGCCGTAGGCGGGCTACTCGCATTGAACATGTTCGGTCTGCCGGCCGCTGTCGTAAGTCAGGGCTATACACTTGCAGGCGGTGCTGCACTCGGGGGAGCCGTAGGTCTTGGAATGGCTTTATACAAAAAGGGTAAGGATGTTCTGATTTCACCCGGTGATGAAATCAGAGTCAAAATTACAAAAGGAATAGATCTTCCTGTGTTCAAAAACGAAGCATTAAAACAAGAGGAATTCACATGTGAAGGTTTAAATGTAAAAATAACAAACATTGACTATGAAAAAGATCCTTTCGGGGAACTCAATACAATAACTGTAGCAATTGTTATAACAAATCTTACTGATAAATACTTCACAGGTTTTGACATATCGCTTCAAAACGATTTAAATGCGTCATTCTATCCTTCTGTATTCGGTGATACAACTATAATGTTTTCAAAGATAAAACCCGGTGACAGGGTATCCGGCAGAATCTCGTTTTCTGTAGACAACATCAAAAGAAAACACTGGATAGTATTTTATGACAGAGCACAAAGAGAGCAGATAGCAAAACTTTCTATTGACAACGCTTTTCGTGAGATACAAAACAAAAAGAAAAAAGGCAAAAGAAAATCTAAGGGAATAACCCAAAGAACATTTGGAGACGACTAGTTATTGACCCCGTATCCAAACATTGCAAAGTCATATTTTACCGGGTCTTCACTGTCAAAATTTTTCAAATTTTCCATGATTTCGACAACTGCCTTATAATCATTTTGTGTGCGTGTCAAAAGTCCAAGTTCACGGGAAATCTTTGCAACGTGCACATCAAGAGGAATAAAAATTTCTGATTTCGGCATAAATTTCCATAATCCCAAATCAACACTACCGCCTCTTACCATCCATCTTAAAAACATATTTAAACGTTTACAGGCACTGCCTTTTCGAGGGTCTGGAAGCAGGTGATAAAAGCCTTTAGTTATAGGCAGAGTAACTCTAGAATAAAAATAATCAACCACAACAGTCAACATCCCTTTTATATCACCATTGTTAATCCAACCGTATTTAAACAAACTTTCCAAAGATTCACCTGAAGAATAAAGTGTTTTTAAAATCAAAATTATCTGCACAATATCAACACCTACAGAAAATCTGTAATCAAAATCATCTAAAATGTGATTTTCTTCATTAAAAGAAACTACAAATTCGTACGGTTTATCGTCCATTTTGTTAAACAATATTTCTAATTTTGATATAAACACTTCTCTTTTTCCGTATGCAAAAACAGAAGCAAGAAATGCTGCTATCTCGATATCTTCCTTTTTGGTAAATCTGTGAGGAAATTTTACCGGATCATCTTTAATAAAATCTTTTGTTTCATACTGTTCGACCAGTATATCTAAGTATTCTTTTGTATTCATCGTAAATTCTCAAAATATCTTCTCAAAATAATATTACACTCTTGTTCCATTATACCGCCTTTAATATTCAATTTCGAACCGGAAATACTAATCATCTGAGGCAAAGTGCTTATTCCTCCCGTGAGTGTATCATAAGCCCCGAAATACAAATTTTTTATTCTTGACTGTATAATGGCCCATAAGCACATCGGGCAAGGCTCAAGGGTAACATACATATCACAATTCTCAAGCCTCCAGTTATTCAAAACAGCAGAAGCTTCTCTGATTGCCAGAATTTCAGCATGAGCTGTTGCATCGCTTCTTTTCTCTTTTTCATTATGAAATTGAGAAATAATCTTGTTATTTTTTACGATAACCGCACCAACAGGGATATCATCTCCTGATTTCTCGGCTATTTGAAGTGCTTTCAGCATAAATTCATTGTTCATAATCATATAAATATATTACAAAATATTACAAAATAATAAAAAAAAACAGGGATTTTGTAATATTTCGTAACAAAAGACTTGAAATTTGATATACTTGATGATATATTAAGTATATACAAAGTGTATTTATTTTTGGTCATCAGTTTTTGTAATCTACCGGAAAACAATGCAGATAGATGCGTCTATACTGTGCTGTTTTTATGTGCAAGTTCAGTATTAATTAGGATATATTAATAAATTAGGAGTATGTGTATGTCAAAGCCGAATTCAAAAGTAAATTTAACAAAGCCGTCAAAAAACTGTGTAATACCTCAAGAAAATGATGATATTTTGAACAGTTACATAAGAAAAATCTCAAAATACGAAACACTGAGTGCACAAGAAGAAAAAGAACTTGCACAAATTGCGGCCGAACACAACAACGGCAATTCTTTAAAAGCAAAACAAAAACTTGTACAATCAAACTTAAAGCTTGTTGTAAACATTGCAAAAAAAACTATTCAAGTTTCGAATCTGCCAATGATTGACCTTATACAAGAAGGAAATCTGGGGCTTATGGTCGCAGTAGAAAAATTTGATTACAAACTCGGATACAGATTTTCCACATATGCAGCTTGGTGGATAAAACAAGCAATTTTTAAAGCAATTTCAGAACAATCACACTGTGTAAAAATTCCCGTGTACATTCAAGAAACTTTGTCAAAATTTTCGAAAGTCAAAGCTCAGCTTGAACAAAAATACAACACGCAGGTAAAAAATGAAGTAGTAGCCGAAAAAATGAATATAGCTCCCGAAAAAATAGACACTTTTTTGGCCGCTTTCACAAAATCGTTGTCTTTGGACGCACAGTTTGAACTTAATTCCGGAAGCGAAGTTACACTGTCTGACATTCTTGAAGATCCAAAAGCATCCGCCTATGCAAACGCAGAATACGAAGACCTTAAAAAAGATATAGAATACGTCGTATCAACACTCAAGGAACGTGAACAAGCCGTAATAAAAATGAGATACGGTCTCAATAATTGGACAAGAAAAACACTTGAAGATATCGGAAAAATTTACGGAGTGACAAAAGAATGCATTAGACAAACAGAGAATAGAGCTCTTCGCAAAATAAGAGAATTCGAACAAATAAACAATCTACTCACAGCATACGTGCAATAATTAGCAAATCCCCTTAAACGGGGATTTTTTATGGACAGATACTTTCCCAGTCCACATCATCTTCGTTATCATCGCCCGGCATAGGAATTTCTTCCCCATCTTCTATCATAATTTGAAGCATAAGTTTCAGCTGATTTTTGTAATTGGCAAGTGCAATTTCTCTTGTCTTTGCACAATATGCAAAACTTGGAAACTCTTTTATTTCAATATAATGATATGGATTACCGTTAAAATCCAAATCCGTACCTTCAATGAGTGTCCAATCCAAATTTAAATAGTAATCAATATCTTTATCCATCTAACGAATTCTCATTTAACGGCTGTGAAATCATAATACCTTCACCGCCCAGTACTTCTGCTTTTTTCCCGTTAATATACAAATAAATAGGTTTGTCAGGAGCATTAGCAAGGGCTGTTTTTATAAGCTGTTTCACTCTGCTGTACAAACTGTCCGCACCGCCGCCTGTTTGAATATTGGAACTTACGTCTATAATAATTTTATTATTGCTTTCAACAACACCCAGTATTTTTACATTTTTAGGAATTTCTGAATACACACCGAGATTCTTTTCATAAGGAGAAGGGCCTGCAACAAGCTGGTTCAATGCATATGTCAGTTTTGACTGGCCTTTGGGCAATTCTCTTTTTACTTTTTTAAATACGCCGGCATCACTTTTGTCCATTCCGAGAAAATAAACAGTTACGTATGTTTTTGGTGTTTGAGGAACCTTTGCCGGTGATTTTACCGTTTCTTTCTTTTCAACAGGAGGAGTGACTTGTTCTTCCACAACCAGCTTTTTCTCTACTTTTACATGAGGTGTATCGAAAAAGTTTATCTTTACATAGAAAAATGCCAATGCCGCTAAAGACAGTATTACTAACTTTGACCAAAAACCCATACATATTCCTTTATTATTTATAAATCTTTAATTATTATAATAGTTTTTGGGAACAATAACCAGCCCCTTTATTACAATTTTGTTTTGACCGACTTTTAAATCTTTTAGCTTGATAATACTTTCAGAATTGTCCAGTATATTAGCCTTGAACGTAAGCGGATTAAGTTTATTTATTATAGGAAGCAGTGCATTTAAATTTGCATTTGCCATAGACGGATAAGTCTGAACATCGGAAAATACAATCTTTCCTTCCTCAAGAGCAATTTTCATGGATGATTTTATCAACTTCGGCTCTCCAAGCGTTAAAGGTGAAATTATTAACATAGAAAAGACAAGCCTGTCATCAACAATTTGCACTTTAGGACTGCGGACTTTAAAAACAGAAATCCCCGCAAAACTTACATTCAATGAATTCATAAGTTTCATATATTCCGGAGTATTTACAGTTTTTTGCAAATCATCTGCCGATATATCAGCACTGAACTGCAACAAAAAGTTTTCATTTGTGTATACTTTACCGTTTTTGTAAATAAAATGGTTGTAATCACACATGGATTCTGCTTTTATATTCGAAAGATAAAAGCCGTCTGTATAGGCAGTATCTGCGTCAGCAACGAATTTTTTAAATTTCCCCTCCATCATGCTTTTTGCACCGTAAGGAACAATTTGAACCTTGAAATCAGCGTTTAAGGCTTTGTCCATCTGCTTTTTTACTTGAGATTCAATTGTCTTAGACAACAAAAAATTCATACCAGAAATTTTGCTCAAAGCTGACGCAACTGGTCCTGAGACATCCCTAACTGCCGGACACATAGTCATTTCACTGTATTCAACGGAAGAAACGGCCGGCAAATTCAGTGAAAAGAAACTGACTAAAAATATAATATATTTTAATAATTTAAAACCTGTCATGAAACAAACACCTTTGTTGTAATCAACCTATTGTTAACACTATCCTTTGTACAAACTGCACACAACTGACCTTTGTAAACAAGTATCACTTTTTCTTTATCATCATAGGAACTTTCCGATAGGTACTGTCCATGTCTGATTTTTTGCAATTCAAACTCTGACAGTTCGTGACATTTATATGATAAAACATCAATAGGGTTAATCAAATATTTTTCTGCATCAGAGCTATCAAGCAATGCGTCAAGGGGTACGGAATCTTCAATAGAAAACTGTCCGGATTTTGTTCTTACAAGTCCGCTCATAACTGCTCCTGTTTGCAAACCTGCTCCCAAGTCGTTAACTATTGAACGAATATATGTGCCTTTTGAACAATCTATTTCAATTTTTGCGGTCTGTGAGTCATAATCGAAATCCAAAAGATTAATTTTACTTACAAAGATTTTTCGTTTAGGGATATTATCCGGCACAATCCCTTCTCTGGCCAGTTCATAAAGTCTTTTTCCGTTGTAATGTACCGCAGAAAATGCCGGAGGAGTTTGCTCTGTTTCTCCTTCAAAATTTTTTAATGCAGTTTTCACTAAGTCTTCTGAAATTTTTACATCTGATATTTTTTTGACTTTCCCCTCTGTATCATAAGTGTCAGAAACACAGCCAAATGTAACTTCTGCAATATAAGATTTGTCTTCATCAAGATATTCTAAAAGTCTTGACGCTTTTCCGACAGCGACAGGCAAAACTCCGGTTGCAAGAGGGTCAAGAGTTCCGCTGTGCCCTATCTGTTTGATTTTACACACACGCCTGAGTTTAGAGACAACATCATGAGATGTCATACCTTTGGGTTTATTAATATTCAAAAAGCCAAAAAGCATACCCAAAACCCGTATTAAATTTCGCCTTTTGAAACTTTATCTATCAAATCCATTACCCTTGTACCACGCTCTAAAGAGTCATCCGGAATAAAACGCAGTTCCGGAGTGAGACGGAGTCTTATACGTTTTCCGACTTCGTAACGAATTTTTGAAACATTATCTTCAAGTGCATCTATTGACTGCTGTTTTGCTTTTTCATCAGGAGCAAAAACAGAAAAATAAACTTTTGCAAAAGAATTGTCATGGGACAATTCAATATCGGTAATTGAAACCAAACCGGAAATTCTGGGATCTCTAATCTCTTTTTGGATGATATCAGCAATTTCTTTCATCAAAGTTTTTCTAACGCGTTCATTTCTTAAAGACATAACCTATCCCCTACAAAAAACTAAACTAATGCGTGTCTTTCTATTTCTTCCGTAGTAGAAACTTCAATTACATCACCTTCTTGAATATCATTAAACTTAGCAAAAGAAATACCGCACTCAAAACCGGTTGCAACTTCTTTCACATCATCTTTGAATCTCTTCAATTGGTCAATTGTACCTGTAAAAATTGTTTCACCGTTTCTAACAACTTTAGCTGTTTTGCCTCTTTGAATTTTGCCTTCCAATACGTAACATCCGGCAATTTTTCCGACTTTGCCTACATTAAATACCTGTCTGACTTCGGCTTTACCTAGTTCAATTTCTTTTATCTCAGGCTGCAAAAGATTTAGCATTGTTTTTTCCAAATCTTCAAGTATTTGATAAATTATTTCATATTTCTTTATAACAACATTTTCTCTTGCTGCGGCAAGTTCAGCATTGTTGTCTTCTTTGACGGAAAAACCAAGTATGATAGCATTGCTGGCAGCAGCAAGCATAACATCCGCTTCAGAAATATCTCCAACGCCAACATGTATCAATTTTATTATTATTTCTTTTGATTTAAATTGTCCTATTGCTTGAGAAAGAGCCTCAGCAGAACCGTTTGTATTTGCTTTTACAATAAGATTGAGATGTTTTATTCCGTCTTCATTCTCACCTACAATCTCATTTCTGATATGGTTTGGAAGCATGGCCTCAAGTCTTGAAGTTCTTTCTTTTTCCTTGCGTTCAGAGACAATAGAACGCATAACTTTTTCGTTTTCAACAACTTCAAACTTGTCACCTGCTTGAGGGACTTCCGTGAGACCAAGAATCTCGACAGGAGTGGAAGGAGCAGCCTTTTTGACTCTTTCACCCGAATCTGATAAAAGAGCTCTTACTTTACCGCATACCGTACCAACAACAACACAGTTGCCTGTTTTTAGTGTACCGTTTTGAACAAGCAATGTTGCAACAGGGCCTTTTCCTTTATCAAGATTTGCCTCAATAACTACACCTGAAGCAGGAGCATCAGGGTTCGCCTTCAAATCTTGAACTTCTGCAAGAAGTAATATATATTCCAGCAATTCATCAATACCTGTTCCTTGCAGAGCACTGACTTTTACACAAACAGTGTCTCCGCCCCACTCTTCAGGGACAAGACCATGTTCCGTGAGCTGCTGCAATATTTTGTCGGGATTTGCATCCGGTTTGTCAATCTTGTTTACTGCTACTATAATAGGAACTTCCGCAGCCTTAGCATGGTTAATTGCTTCTATTGTTTGCGGCATAATACCGTCATCAGCTGCAACTACAAGAATAGCAATATCTGTAGCTTTGGCACCTCTGGCTCTCATCTCTGTGAAAGCTTCGTGACCCGGTGTGTCAATAAATACGATTTTTTTATTGTTCAAATATACAGTATATGCACCGATAGACTGAGTTATGCCTCCGACTTCGGTAGAAACAATTTTGTGTTTTGATGCCCTGATAGAATCCAGCAGCGTGGTCTTTCCGTGATCAACGTGTCCCATAATACTGATAACAGGAGCTCTTCTTTTTAAAAGTTTTGGATCAACAGAAGCCATTTCTTTAGCTTCTTCTTCTTTTTGCATTTCTTGCTCTATGTATGCATCCAAATCTTCTTCAAGAACTTCAATTTCGAAATTTTCACAAACTTTTTTTGCGGTGGCAACATCAATAACCTGGTTTACTGTCGCCAAAATGCCTTGCATCATAAGGAATTTTACAATTTCCGCAGATGCTTTGTTAATTTTTTCGGATAATTCACCCACTGTTAAAGGCTGGTTAATAACAACGCTTTTTACTTCTTCAACAGCTTCTTCAACATGCGTTTTCTTTTTGTGTTTTTGAGCATTTGCTTTTTCAAGGCTTATTCTTTCCTGCTCTTCTTCTTTTGATTTATAACTTCTTTCTTTCTTTTTTGCACCTTTTTTCTTTGAACCGCCTTTTGATTCATATATTTCTTGAGGAATAATATGTCTTTGGATGGGTTTTTTCTCAAATTTCGGTTTATCTTTTTTTATTTCTTGAGATTTTTCGGCATTTTCTGTTCCCGCTGAAGTTTCTGATTCTTGTTTTGCAGGTGCCGGTTTTCCGGAAATTTTAGAAGGTCGATCAACATTTCTGTCAGCTTTGTTAATTATAACTTTACCAAGCTGTACTTTTTTGGCGGGAGCTGCCGGCTCAATTTTTCCGAGTTTCAGCCTTTCCGAAGGTTCAACTTTTCCAAGTTTAATCTTTTCAGCAGGCTTTTTCGGAGCTTCTTCTTCTTTTTCTTTAACTTCGACGATGACTTCCTCAGATTTTGGCTTTGCTTTTTTTACAATAAATGCCTTTGGCTTTTTTGCAGGCTCGGATGTTTTGGGTGATGAAAGCAAATCTTTAAGCTGTTTTGCTTGTGCTTCCGTAACAGCACTTGAATGAGATTTAACCTTCACACCAAGTTTTGTATCCAACTTTTCAATAACCTCTTTGTTGGACATATTTAATTCTTTTGCCAAGTCATATACTCTGATTGTGTCTGTCATTATATATATATTTCTCCAAATTCATCTTTATAATATATATTTAACACAATCTATTTCTCAAGTACAGCCCTGATTTTTTCTTCAAGAGTTTCTTGAATCTTAATTTTAAGAATTCTAAAAATTTTATTCTTCTTAAAAGCCGCATTTACACAATCGATATTACGGCACAAATATACTGAACGCCCGAAGAAATCTGATCCGGGCATCACTCTTACTTCACCACAGGACTTATTTAATGTAATTTTTATAAGTTCAGATCTGGGTTTTAACGCTGAACAAGCTGCACATTTTCTTATTATGTTTTTTTCATCCATATCAACAGCCTGTTAAAAGAGTTTTGCCTATATCTTTGCGGTATTTCAATCCGTCAAAAGTAATAAAATCAGCACATTCGTACATTTTTTTTGCAGCATTTTCCAACGTAGCTGCAACAGCAGTAACAACCAACGTTCTACCTCCTGCCGTAACATACTCCCCGTTACCATTTATAAGCGTATTAAAATGTGATATTTCCGCTTCCTCTGACGCCTGTTCCAACCCATTAATAACTGAGCCGAATTCACCTTCAAGAGGATAATTCCCCGCACTTAAAACGACCGATGAAGCATAAGCCGATTTTGATGCAATTTCCCTGTACTCGTCAACAAGTGAACCGGTGATCGACGACGCCATTATTTTGGACAAATCTTCATCTATTAAAGAAAAAGCACATTGTGCATCAGGCTCTTTCAAAAACGGGTTAAATTCTATAACATTCAAATTGTTGTCACGGCCGATAATTACATCCAATCCCAAAATACCGACATACTGGTTACCGTTTTTAGCAAGTTCATCAAGTGCCGGATAAACAATATCCTTAAAAATTTTACTCTCCATTTTTCTGTCAATCATATAAAAAGGAGAATAAGCACCTAACCCCGATGTAACTGAGCCGCCGTTTCCTTCAAGCACATATTTGTAAGGAACAACTGAAGCCAAAGGCATTGCGTTGTACCCGTCAGTAACGACATAATAAGAAAATTCTTGTCCCGGTATGTAATCCTCAATTACGATTTTTTTGTTTTGTGCATCAAAAAGGTCGCTTATTATTCTTTTTGCAATTACAAAAGTATCGCAAATAAATACATTTTCACCATGCATATGGGAATCTGTTTTTACAACAAGAGGATATTGAGACTTTCTGGCGTAATCAATTGCCATGTTTTCTCTGTCAAAAATACCGAATTTGGGTGTAGGTATTTTGGTCTTGTACATAAATTTTTTACCAACAGATTTGCTTGAAGCAATTCTGGCAGCTTCTGATGTAGGGCCAAATATCATCAAACCTGCTTCATTGAATTTTTCAGCTATACCGTTGAAAATAGCCTTTTCAGAACACGCTATCGTCAAATCAATCTTATTTACTACAGCAAATTCAACAAGTTTATCTGTATCACATGCCTGAATATCAATACAATTTGCAAATTCTTCTATAGTCTGATTGCCCGGTGCAACAAAAACAAGCTCAGTGTCTTCATAGCTTGACACAAGTTTTGCCAGCGAATATTCTTTTGCTCCTGAACCAACAATTAATATTTTCATAAATACCCTTACAAATATAATCTCTTTGATACAAATTATACAACAAAAAACTCCCATTATTACTTAATGAGAGTTTTATTGTTTTATTGTTTTATTTATACTGTTATTTGTTTCTAGCAAATTGAACCGATTATTCCGACAATTGCACCCACCGCTGCACCAACACCGGCACCTACAGGTCCGCCAATAAGACCAATTACTGCACCTGTTCCGGCTGCTGCTGTTATTCCGCCGAGATTACCGACCAATTTCTTGGTTTTAGTTGATTTGGAAGGTTCAACACCTTCTATTCTTGCAATAACTTCTTCTGCCGAGTATGTTTGTGAATTGCCGAATGAAATTGTATTCCAGAATCCGTTTGCGATAGAACTGTCACAGTTTTGCTGAATCATTGCTCTGAGATCTTGGCCTGTTGCTGCCTGGAATTGTTCTCTTGCACAATTTCTCAAAGTCTTTTCAAGAGCTACAGGATCATTTTTGAATTCTTCTTTAAGTCTTTCATACAAAGGAGAACGTCTTATCATATCAACAATGTTGTCAAACTGTGCAACTATCTGATCTGTCTGACCTTCTATGATTACTGATTGCAAAGCTGAACAAGCTTCAGCAATTGAACCTGTCAAACCGTCTGTCGCACTTGCATAATTTTTAGCAATTTTGCCTTCATTGTACATATTTTCTCTTGCAAGGTTTCTCAATTCGAGGTCATAAGCCAATCTGTCTTTGTAATCCATATTTAAATATTTTAAATACTGAGAAGACATCATATACGGATTCATCATACCCATTCCGTACATACCGCCGTACATTCCTCCGCCAAAGCCCATATTTACATTCAAAGGAAGGTCATAAACAGGTGGAATATTTAACCCAAAATCTTTTGCAAATGATTTATTCAACTCAGCCAGACCTGCTCCGACGGGATTCGCCGTTACTTGAAACTGATTTGGATAACCCATGTATCCGCTAATTCCGTACATAACCAACCTCCAAATTTCATCCTGCTGCCAGGATATGTTTTTAAAATCTAACCTTACTCTTATATAAAAACATTTTGTTTCTGAAAATTGCCTGACAAAAAATACTCGCTTAACAATTGTTAACATAAATCAAAATATAGACACTTAAGTTCATGCTATAATGTCTGGAGAAATGAATGAAGTTACTTATCAAGACGTTGTTACACAGATAAAAGACAGGTTAGACATTGTAGATGTCATCTCAAAATACGTAATCCTCAAAAAGTCAGGAGGAAACTACTGGGGATGCTGTCCTTTTCACAATGAAAAAACACCTTCTTTCAGCGTGAGTCCTGCAAAACAGATATACAAATGCTTCGGCTGCGGAGAAGGCGGAGATGTTTTGAGTTTTTTGATGAAAATAAACAACCAGTCTTTTCACGAAGTTGTTAAAGAACAGGCAGAATTGCTGGGAATTAAACTCCCTACGGCTTTTGAAAAAACGAGTGACAACAAAGATTTAAAAACAAAATTGTACAACTGTCTGAAAGACTCAGCCGAGTTTTTCAAAACCTATCTTTTGAATAATAAATCATCTGAAGCATACCAGTATCTGGAGTCAAGAGGAATCACTGACGAAAATATAGAAACTTACAAACTCGGATTTGCACCGAATTCATACGATGAACTTCAAAAACATTTAAAAGACAAATATTCCGAAGACCTCTTGGACAAGGCCGGACTTCTATCAAAAAGAGAAAACAACAGAGGCTATATAGACAGATTCAGAAACAGAATAACCATTCCTATTTTTGATGAAAAAGGGAATATCGTCGCATTCGGAGCAAGAGCTATTGAATCAGGACAAAACCCCAAATATCTAAATTCTCCGGATACTCTCGTTTACAACAAAAGCAACATTCTGTACGGTTTGTACCAAGCAAAAGACTCAATAAAAGAAAAAGATTCCATTGTTATTATGGAAGGTTATTTTGATGTAATCTCCGCACAGGTAAACGGGGTAAAAAATGCTGTCGGAGCCTGCGGAACAGCATTGACAGAAAACCATGTAAAACTTATTTCAAGATACACACCTTCTCGAAAAATCTACCTTGCTTTCGATACAGACAAGGCGGGGCAAAATGCAACAAAAAGAGGGGCTGAAATTATCAAAGAAGCTTTTTCGGGGTTAGGAAACATAAAACAGTTTGATGAAAGTTTCTCATCTATTTCAAAGAACAACAACAGATATTCATGTGAATTGAGAGTTGTTGTACCTCCGGAAGGCAAAGACCCCGACGAGTTTATCAGAGAACATGGAGCTGAAGCATATCAGGAGATTCTGGACAAAGCACCTTTGCTTGTCGATTTTCAAATAAACAGCATACTTTCACACAAAACACACAATATGTCTCCCGTCGAAAAAAGTGCATTTGTAAAAGAACTAATGCCCTACCTTTTAGAAATTAACAATGATATTGTCAGGGATGAATATATAAAAATAGTTGCTCAAAATTTACAAATAACGGAAAATTCCGTAAGGCAAGAACTAAAAAAGGGTTTTCAAGACACTTTTTACACACCTGTTCCTACAGAAAAAAAGACAAATTTAATTGTAAAGAAATCTTTAAATAACTCAGAAAAAGCGCAAAAAAATTTATTGTCGATGTATTTAATAGACGAAAGCCCCTACAGCATTCAAACATTAAACAGTATTTTAAAGGATGTAGAATATACAAATAATACGTTAATAATTGTAAAAAATACAATTGACAAATTGTCTCAACGGGTAAATAATGTTAAGGAATTGATAGAAACCCTGTACACAGAATTTGCCGAGGACTATGAAGTCAAAGAGTTAATTACAGATTTGATATATTTATCCGACTGTTTCAAAAATTTGTCGGACAAGGACTTTAAAAATGCTATTAATGAAAACATTGCAAAAATAGAGGCCTTCAAAGAAAAAGAAGCTCAGAGTCATTTACGCTCGCAATACAAGCAGCTTGATGACAACGAGATTCAGGCAATTCAAATTCAAATGCAACTAAGAGAAAATATAAAAAACAAGCAAAGAACTGGAGACAATTAATGAGCAGAAAAAGAATGTCAGACAAATCACTCGTTAGTATTATTGATGAAGATGAACTTCAAGCAGATGATACAGCTGGTGATGATTTATTCAGTGAGCCCGAAACAATTACTACAGACAGTATAGATGTAATTATAGGAAAATCAAGTTCTACTGCAACAGATGAATTATACATGCAATCATCGGACGACGATTTAGATTCTGATGAAGACCAGCAAATAGCAATTCCCAGAGGTGTTTCTCTGGATGACCCCGTCAGAATGTATTTAAGAGAAATCGGAAGAATTAAACTTTTAACAGCTGATGAAGAAATCGATTTGGCAAGAAAAATTATTCAAGGCGGGAATGTTGGTGCTATAGCAAAAAGAAAACTTGTACAAGCAAACTTAAGACTTGTTGTTTCTATTGCAAAGAAATATGTAGGACGTGGCATGTTGTTTTTGGATCTCATTCAAGAGGGCAATTTAGGTTTGATACGTGCCGCAGAAAAATTTGATCACGAAAGAGGATACAAATTCTCTACATATGCCACTTGGTGGATTCGTCAGGCTATAACAAGAGCCATTGCTGATCAGGCACGTACTATTCGTATTCCTGTCCACATGGTAGAAACTATCAATAAATTGAAAAAAGTTACAAGAAAATTAGCTCAAGAGCTTTCAAGAAAGCCGACCGAAGAAGAACTCGCTCAAGAAATGAATATTTCAATTTCAAAATTGAGAGAAATCATCAAAGTAGCACAAGAGCCGCTTTCTTTGGAAACACCTATCGGTAAAGAAGAAGATTCAAGACTCGGCGACTTTATTGAAGACAAAGATGCGGATGCTCCCGTAAAAACAGTTGCTCATGAACTTCTAAGAGAAGACCTTGCCGAAGTATTGAGCGGACTATCTCCTCGTGAAAGAGACGTATTGAGACTGCGTTTCGGAATGGATGACGGTAGACAAAGAACTCTTGAAGAAGTCGGACAACTGTTCGGTGTTACTCGTGAACGTATCAGACAAATTGAAGCAAAAGCTCTGAGAAAACTTAGACACCCTAACAGAAGCAAACGTCTAAGAGAGTATGTAGAAGTTTAAAAAAAGAGGCTTAAAAGCCTCTTTTTTTTATTAATTAATTTAACCATTTAGTGCAATGTTTTTCAAAAATATTCTGTTTATATTGTCATTGTTATGACAAATGCAGTAAACAAATTACTTGAAATAAAAACAGGCAGTGCTGTTTTGCACTACGATAAATGGACAGATAAACATAAGTTTAGAGCCGTTAACAACGGTTACCTTAAACAATGGATAGCAAATATACTTCCGTACGAGTTATTAACAAGGACACTGAAAAAGTCTGTAGATTCCATAGTTTCACTTTGTGAATGCACAACATTTTACAAAACTTTTCCCGATAACATTGCAACACCCGACTACGGTGACAAATGGGGAAGACTGGCAAACTACATAGAAATAAATAATCGAGCTATAGCAGAAATGAGAAATAATGAGTGCAGAAACGGAATATACAGCACAATAAAGCTGCTGCCTGCGATTCCTCCGTCAGCAAAAAGCTGGGCAAACTGCATCATTTTGTCGCAAATATGGCCCAATATATATGGCGACGGATACAATAAAGCAGCATGGGAAGAAAATTCCATTTACGGCATAAAGCTTGGTATAGGTTATAGTGAAAATATAATTGACTACACAATTGCTGATAAAATATCTGCTGAAGAACAATTCAAAGCGTTCAATGACCTTGCTCATTTCAGGGGTTTAAAGACAGGTTTCAGAACGATAATTTCAGAAGATCAGCTTAAAGTTTCCCGACCGTATAAAGAAGACGAAAATTTCAGATGGAGCAATCCTGAGCATGTGGAATTATACATTCAAGAAATGGTAAAAATTTTAAATACTGGCTTTGAAGCAATTTTTGTCGACTCCGCAAAACATATAGGAGGCTATGATTTGCAAAATTATACAGGTGTGGGAGCACTGCCTGAATATTCGCAAATGCAATATATTACAGATGAAATTAGACGCAGATGCGGTTCAACTACAATCAGCTTTGTCGGAGAAAAAAGTTCAGACGATTTTGAAAGATACAGAAAAATGGGTCTGAATGCCGGCACAGCTTTTGTATCAGTAGATGATTTTAACAATGTTAAACACTGGTCAAATGAACTTAAATATTCAAGAGATTATGCTCCGGGAGTAGAAGTTTCAAACGATAATACAGAGGGCGGAACAACGTATGAAATCAGACTTGAAAGAATAAAAAATTGTCTGTTCGGATTTGAATATGCAAGCGACAAACTTCCGAGTTTTATGCAAATGGAAGATTTATTTCCGCTCCGTTACGACACAAACACGCATCACCTTATGATGTGCAATCCTTCTTATTCTACTGATGGCACACCTGAAAGCCATTGGCGGGAATTGTTTACAAAAGACGATGGAAGAGAATACAACAAAAAAGTTGGAGAAATATTTGCACATGCACTCTCTTTGTAATTTTTTACGCTTTTGTAATTTTAAAAATTAATAATCCGCTTCTAAAAAACAGAAGCGGATTTAATTTTGGGTTGCATAATACGTAAGTCTAAGTAAGCCGTTTTGTAGGATTTTTATCTACGAAAATACTTTGAATGTCTTTTCAATGTTCTTGTCCATTACTTTCTTTACAGACTCTATCTCTGTGTCACAAGCCTTCTGCTGCGTCTCAACCTGCTGCAAATCCATCTGCAACCTCTTTTCCT
>CALURG010000043.1 GCA_944323115.1 Candidatus Gastranaerophilales bacterium | reverse complement strand
GCGGTTATCTTATAAATCATATCGAACATATTTTGTGTCGCCTTATGAGCCTTTTCGTCCTGAAAATTGTTGTACCAAAGCATGGCGTCGAATATGCCCGCATTGCTCGTGGCATATTCGTAAAACGTATAGCAAATTGCTTTCACGGCATCATATCCCGAAACGCCGACGGCCGCACGCAATGCCTTTTCTTCAAGCTGTTTCCAACCGTAAAGCATAACGCCGTTTTTGATTTCGTCCAAGTTTGCAAAATGATTGTAAAAGGACGGCGATTTGATATTGAACTTTTCCGCAAGTAACTTAATAGAGATTTTATCTATCCCTATTTCGTTTGCCATTTGCGCGGCAGCTTCTATGATAGTATCTGCCGTAAGTCCCAAACGCGGCATTTGAAAAGCCTCCTTATGCTAATCTATGTAAAATTATACCTAATCATATTAGTTTTGTCAAGTAGAACTTCCTGTGAAATTGTCTTTTTCCTTTGGGTTGTATCGGAAAATCAGTTGCCGATGAAGGGAAAAATTATCGCTGAAAATTCGGAAAGCCGGACAGGTAACTGCTCGGCTTTCCTTTTACTCGTTATCTTTTTCTTTGAAATGCTCGCTTATCTGCAATTCAAGCGTTTCTAAAAAGCCGGATTTCTTGTCGACAATGATGAGCCGATGATCGGAATTTTTGTATCAAGAGAGCATTGAACTGTCTTTCTCCTCTTTTGGGTATCAGAAAAAGTCTTGCTGTCAAGCCAAAAAAATACACTCACTTTGAAGAAATCTGCCTTCGACGGGATTTGAACCCGTGGCCTCTCCCTTACCAAGGGAGTGCGCTACCCCTGCGCTACGAAGGCGCAGATTATAAAAGAATGCCGAAGATAGGAATCGAACCTACAACCTACGGTTTACAAAACCGTTGCTCTACCATTGAGCCACTTCGGCATAGAATTATAATATTAAGGACATACCAAAGTGTCAAGTGCCAAAGGTATTTTTTAATTCTTCAGAAATTTCCCTGACAGGTGTGCTCCAGTCATAAGGGATATTTTGTTTAAATATCTTAATGCTGTCATACCATGCTGTTTGCTTTTTGTCTTCAAACCACCGCCATTCGCTTGAATACGGCAAGAGTAAAAAAGTTTTTACGCCCAGTGCTCCTGCGAGATGTGCAATAGCAGAGTCTATTGTGATAAAGATATCCAGACATTTTAGTGCGGCAGCTGTGTCTTCAAAATTTTTAAATGTAGACCCGAGATTAACAATTTCGGGGTAGTCTTTTATCTGATTTTCTTTGTCGTCCTTTTCAAAACTAAAGAGCTTTGTGCCGGAAAATGACATAACAGGCTCAAGTTCTTTTAACTTTATTGAACGGTTTGCAAATACATTAGGATTTCCCTGCCAAAAAATACCGATTTTCCTTTTGGTTGTTTTAAAATATTCTTTTTTATATTTTTCTGTTTTCTCTTTCGGTACATTTAAATACCCTTCAGAAAAAGGTATATGCTCAAAATCCATACCCAAAAGATAATGAATATCCATTATGCAGGCACTGTAGTCATATTCTGTATTACAGGTGTCGACAAATTCTATCCAATCGCCTTTTATGTTTTTTTCAATAAGAATTCTTACGGAAGGCTGTAACCATACTTTCACGGACTTGAAACAGTCCTTTAAAAAAACAAGATATCTGCATAACATGATATTGTCGCCATAACCGGCATAATAAAAGACAAAAAGAGTGGATTCAGGATGCTTTTTGCCGTCCCAGCGGTTTTTGAATTTGTCTTGCATTACTTTGTTCAAATATTTGTAGTATTTGTAGCCGTTTTTTATATCTTTTTTGGACAGATATGACATGCCGAGACTTATCATGGTTTCCTGATTGCCGGGCGAAAGTGATAAAGCATGGCTTAAGCACTTTATTGATTCATCAAAATTCCTCAAAGTCCTGTACAAAACCCCGAGATTGTGATTTGCTTCGTAATTGTCTTTTATTTTTAAAGATTTTATGTAGCAATCCTTTGCATTTTCAAAATCATGTTTTTCTTCGTACAGCAATCCCAGATTGTTCCAGTCTTTTTCGTTTTCGGGCTCCAGGTGTACAACTTTTTTAAAAAAATCAATAGCAAAATCAGTTTGTTTTGTTGTTTTTGCCATTCTTGCAAAATTTCTTATAAAATCAGCATTTTGGCTTTCATATTCAACAGCTTTTGAAAAATTTTGCATTGCTGTTTGGTATTCTTTTTTCTTAAAATAAGCCAAGCCCAGATTTTGGTAAAACTCTGCACAAGGAAAACCGTTTACTGCTGTTTGAAAAAGTTCACATGCCTTATCATAGTCATTTTTTTGCAGATAAACCAACCCCAATAGATTTGAAACATCAGGCTGAATGGGATTTTTTTTCAAAAAATCTTCATAAATTTTTTGTGCTTCGTCAAGCATGCCCTGAGATTGAAGAGAGAGAGCTTTTTGGATATCTGTCATCGGGCTGTTCCGTTACAATCTTTGTTCTTCGTGATAGATTCCGCCGCCGCAGATTGTTTCTATAACTTTTAGCAAAAATTCTCTCGGGGCGTCCATGTGGTTTATATAAAACTCTTTGTTTCCGAGATGGTTTATTTTGATTATGCAGTTTTGACCTCTTTCTGCGGGGATGAATAAAGAAGCAACTTCCTGTTCAAGAACTTTTTGTAATTGTTCATCAGCAGGGATATTTTTGACTATTTCGTTAAAATCACCTTTCATCGCAATAATTCTATTTGAAATCATCGGCATTTCAACCCCTCTGTATAAGGCTTGAGGCTGGTTGTTCCATTTTGTGGTGAAACTTATTGTATGCCATAGTATGTGCAAAACAAGCACTGATTTTTCGTTGTTTTCTTCAAAATATATATTTTCCGTTGCAACACCTCTGGCTCCAAACGACTGTTTGAGGTATTCTACAGTGGCTTCCATGTTGTCCGTAATTTTTACAAAAATTTCCTGTGCATTCATTGTAGAACGCTGATATTCCAAAAACTGTTTGTACATATGAGAAGACACCAAATTTATCCTCTCTTGTATAACAGAGGATTTCCTTATGGATGTTTCGAGGTTATCAAAGCTGTTAAAATTATTTTTCAAGTGTCTTCTTCTCTCTATATAATATTGTATATAAAAATTTACATTACTTGTATATTTTTGCAAATTTTTTTACAATACAACATAATTTTTTTAATTTCATATAGTCGTCTAAATTCAGCTTGCTTTTTGGATACTATTCGACTAAGATTTTATTACAAGGTTTTAACATAATTTTGAAGGTAGATATATGGCTAATGTCGCTAATTGTAAAAAATGCGGTGCTTTGTTTTTGCAGACATCAAAAAGAGATATATGTGACAAGTGTTTTGAAGAACAGAACAGAATTGTAAATGAAATGAATTCATACGTAATAAATGCACCTGAAGATACTGTTCCTCTTGATAAACTGCTGGAAAAGTTTAATATGAAGATTGACGAATTTGAGTCTCTGTATGTTGCAGGAAAATTTGTAAAAATTTCACAAAAAGTTACTATGAAATGTTCAAAATGCGGAAATATTGTTCCTATTGCAAACAAAACAAATTTGTTGTGCAGTTCGTGTGCCAAAAAGCTACAGAATGAAATATAGTTACAAAGCATAAATTTTTATCGGATTGTACAAAAAGTAATGAAAATAATAATTGTCGGATATGATAAAATGTTTTCGAACCTTATTTTAGGAACATTGGAATCCCAAAATAAGATAGTGGGGGTGTTTCGGCATGAAAGGGTGAGTATTCATCCGTTTTTTCTTTTTTTTAAAGATATTTTTGCACCCGGAAAAGATTTGTCTTTTTTAAAGAGTTTGAAACTAAACGAAATCAAGGCCAGGAGTGTTAACTCAAAAGAATTTTATAAAGCGGTTTTGAAACTCAATCCGGACATTATACTTGTGGGTTCCTGGAGTGAGAAATTTAAAAAGCCGATTATAGAACTGCCTAAAATAGGAACCATAAACTGCCACCCTTCTCTTTTGCCCAAATACAGGGGGCCGAATCCTTACATGAGGGTTATAATGAACGGTGAAAAAGAAACAGGAATAACATTTCATCTAATGGATGAAAATCTTGACACAGGTCCTATACTGTGGCAGAGAAAAATTCCTATAGTACAAGGATTTGCCGGTGACACAGGAGAAAGCCTCAAAAATAAATGCTGTATAGCTGCAAGGGAAGAAATTGCAAAGCTTTTAAATGCAATCAACAATGAAATGATTATTCCGATAAAACAAATTGAAAAGGAATCATCATATTACCCTCAAATAAGCGAAAAAGATATTTTGATTGATTTTGACAAGACATCACAGCAAATAAATGCTCTTATTCGTGCTTTGAGCAGTTGGCAGCCGGCATATATTCCTCATAGAAATACTTTTTTAAAAGTAAAAAATATAAGATTTTTTGAAAATAAAACAAAATTTCATACTGACAAATACAAACCCGGACTGATTTTGAAAAAAAATAAGAAGACTCTTTGGGTGTTGACGGGTGATGACAAAATTGCCAAAATCACCGGTTTAAGTGTGTTTGGAAAGTTTGGACGGCTTATCACTCCTTTTTACATGAGTTTTTTTGTTAAAGCCGGTGATATTTGCAGGTGATTTTTAATTCGGGTTTTTGGGGGACAATTTTTTTATGACTGTTTCAGCAAGTTTTTTTGCGGAAGCCGGATTTTGACCCGTTATTAAATTTTCATCAACGATTACGTTTTCTTCGTAGGGTGCAGCTTCGTTAAAAAATGCACCGAGTTGTTTCAGTTTTGTTTCCAGCATGAATGGTACAAGTTTGTCTTTTTGTGCAATTTTTTCTTCCTCGTTTGTAAAACATGTAACCTGCATGCCTTTGACAATCGGTTCTTGCGTTTCCGTTTTTGCATTTATCAACCCGGCAGGCCCGTGACAGACAGCAGAAACAACTTTGTGGCTGTTGTAAAAGTAAGATACAATTTTGCCCAGAAGTTCATCTTTTGCGATATCAATCATTGGCCCGTGTCCTCCCGGTATAAAAATTGCGTCATAAGACTCATAATCAATATCTTCCAATTTTTGAGTATTTTTAAGTTCTTTTATCGTGTAATCCCATTCGGTCGGATTTTTGCATTCCAAACTGTCTTCATCAACCGGAGATTCTCCGCCAAGAGGGCTGGCTACAGTAACCTCAAAGCCCGCTTCTTTAAAAGCGAGAAAAGGTACTGCAAATTCTTCGAGCCAAACCCCCGTTTTATGCATATCATCCAGCCGGACTGTATTAGTTGTGACGATAAGTATTTTATTTGTGGTTTTATTTTCTTTTTTCATAAAAAATTCCTTGTTGATGTCGTTTTCAACAAGATACAAAAAATTTTTTGATAATTCATTGGATAAAAGGATTAAAGTTTTTTTATAAATTCTATGGCATCATCTTTTGTACAAACTTCTGATGAAATTTGAGCTTCTTTTAGCTTTTTTATTATTTCCCCGAGTTTTTTGGAGGCCGGCATGTTCAAAATAGACATTATTTCATTACCGTCCAAGAGTTTTGGCAGCGGTGCAAGCTTATCTTTTTCTTTTAAGTATTTATCAAGAAGCGACAACAAACCGTCAATGTTTTGTTTCAGCATTTCTTCCGTAACCTCCGGTCCCAGTGCGGACATTCTGTCAGCGTATGCTATAGCAATAGTGTCTATGGTTTCGTCTTCCATTTTTCTGTAAAAACGCATATAAGCTTTTTCACCGGCTTCTTGAGCGGTTACAACGGAGGCGGGATAGATATGGTATTTGATTATCTTTTGTATATAAGAAATTTGTTTTTTTGAAAATTTAAGATTTTTCAGTGTGTTTACTATTAACTTTGCACCCTCACTGTCATGCATAATAAATCTGTGTCTGCCTGTGTCCGGTTCAATTTTCCAGGTAACGGGTTTTCCTACATCATGCAAAAATGCCGCAAATTTTAAATAACACAGACGTTTTTGTCCGCCGAGAAACGTCTCATCAAGGTGCTTTTTTACTTCTTCTTTTGCCATGTCATAAAACAACTGAACCTGATTTACTGTTTCAATTGAGTGTTCTAACAAACCAAGATGATGATGCGAGTTTGGCGGAATTTTTGCTATTTCTGTTACCTCAGGGATAAGCATTTCCAATATTTTTGTTTTATAAAGGCTCCTGAGTGTTTCAGGTGCATATCTGCCGCCAAAGAGTTTTATGAGTTCGGCATTAATACGCTCTTTTGCCGTTTTGTTCAACAAAAGATAGTTCTTTTTTATTAAATTTTCAAGAGTTTTTGTCATTTCAAACCCTAACTGGCTTTGAAAACGAAATGCTCTTAGTATTCTGACCGGGTCGTCTGTTATATTTTCTGCCGAAATTTCTCTTACAATTTTTTGTTCCAAATCCCTTATACCGTCAGTGACATCTATGAGTTTTGCATTTTTGAGGTCATAAGCAAGCGAATTTATTGTAAAATCACGTCTTTTTAAGTCCTCTTCAATGTTTGAGCCGAAAATGTCGGCTATATCAACATAGTTTTGTTTGTCAGGAAAAACCACTCTGTATATTTTGTTGATGTCATCAAGTTCGACAAAAAATCCGTTTAGGTAATCCGCTAGCTTTTGTGCAAAAATTTTTGAAAGTCCTTGTTTGACGGCTATATCAACATCACAGCTTTCTTTGTCCAGCAGACAATCCCTGACAAATCCCCCGACAATGTAAGCGTGTTCGTTTTTTTCTTTGATAAAAGGGGATATTGTCTTTATTATAAAATTGTTGTTTATATTATTAATATAATTATTGTTCATGCTCTAACTCGTATATTGTGTTTGAAAGTGCACTGATAACAGCAGTTTCTGCCCGCAAAATCAATTTGCCGAGACTGACTTTGTATATTGACTCATGATGCTTTAAAAGTTCAAGCTCTGCGGCACTAAACCCTCCCTCAGGGCCGATAATCAGGGCAATTTTTGCGTCTTTGTCTGGTTTTAGAGATTGCAGGCATGCTTTTAGAGAGGAATTTTCTCCTCTTTCGACACATGCTATTTTGATGTCATAATCAGTATTTTTGAGAAAATCTGCAAGCGTTGTTCTTTTTTTTATTTCCGGAAAATCTGTTCTTTCACACTGTTTTACTGCTTCATTCGCTATTTTTTGCCATTTGTCCAGTTTTGTATCTATCACGGAGGCTTTAACAACACAGTTGTCGCTTGTTAACGGGATAATGCCTTTAACACCGAGTTCCGTAGCTTTTTGTATAACAAAGTTCTGGGCATCGGTTTTGAGGACACTTTGGGCAAGATATAGCTGCAAATCCAACATATGATTGGATTTTCGGCTTTCTACAACTTTAGTTGTAATTGCATTTTTTGATATATTTTCAACAACAACCTTGTATTGAGTTTGGTTTTCATCAATCAACATAAGTGTTTCGCCGATTTTTGCACGCAAAACTCTGGCAATATGATGAAAATTCTCTTTGTCTGAAATCGTTATTATATCTTGATTTTTGTCACTGCTTGAAATAAAAAAGTGCGGCATTGCTGCGTTTTACCGATTTTTCTACACCGTATGGATGATTTATTATACTTTAGTATAATACCAGTAAAATCTTTTAATAACAAGCTTTTGAGGCACTTTTTTGTTAAAAAATCGTCAAAAATTATACTAAAGTATGATAAAGACTCGTTCGATATTATGTGTGTTCATAGAGTTAGTAATAGGAAAGAGAGAAAGAGAGAAAAAAATGGCTT
Organism: Candidatus Gastranaerophilales bacterium; assembly: GCA_944323115.1. Lineage (GTDB taxonomy): Bacteria > Cyanobacteriota > Vampirovibrionia > Gastranaerophilales > Gastranaerophilaceae > Limenecus. Next base: position 797 of record CALURG010000043.1, on the reverse strand, counting down.
TATACGTAAACACTAACATTAACGCTATGATTGCACAAAGAAGTATAAACAGCGCTACAAGCGGGTTGCAAAGTGCAATCACAAGGCTGTCAACAGGTTTTAAAGTAAACCAGGCAGGTGATGACGCAGCAGGTCTTTGCGTTGCTCAAAGATTGGACACTCAAGTCAGAGGTAACAAAAGAGCGATGCTTAACGTAGAAGACGGTCTGAACATGATGTACATCGTAGAAGGTGGTATGTCAGCAGCAACAGAGGACTTACAGAGAATTCGTGAGTTGTGTATTCAGGCAGCAAACGGTATTTATTCCGAAGACCAGATGCAAACGTTGATGAACGAAATGAGAGAGAGACTTGCAGACATCGATGTAATTGCAAACACCACAACATTCAACGGATTGAACTTGACAAACGGTACAAACACAAAAGGTATTGTTCTTCAGTCCGGCTGCGGTTCTGACGGTGAAAACAACTCAATTGACGTTACAAGCGCATTGACAAACCTCAGAACATCAGCACTGGGTGTAGCTTTGAACATTGTTAACATGACTGCAACTACAAGTCCGATTGGTGACGGTTACATGGCTGATGGAACTTATGATCCTACAAATCCGCCTAAAGTCAACGGTGCAAACTGGACAGGTGACAACATCAGAGAATACATCCAAGCTCTGGATGATGCCATCGATACAATTGCTCAAAACAGATCTCAGTTAGGTGCTTATCAAAACAGGTTGACATCTGTATCAAACAACCTCACTACAATGAACGAGAACTATCAACGTTCATACTCACAGATT
>CALURG010000042.1 GCA_944323115.1 Candidatus Gastranaerophilales bacterium | reverse complement strand
TTCAATATTCTGCTGCAAAATGCTGTCCATTGTTTGGTTGTAAAGATCAACATCAAGCATCAAATTTGATGTTTGGTTAATAGTCAAATCATATGCTCTAAATTGGTCAATCAACTCGCCGTTTAACAAACTCATTGTGCCTCCGTTGAACACAATATTATTCAACGCAGTATTATCAGCAGAAGCTTTCTGTCCGGCAAGATATCTGTCATGTTCAAACTTCATCATGCCGTCATTTATGCTGATGGTAGAGTTTTTTATCGGAGCATTAACATTTATACGTCCGCCGTTTGCATTGATGACGTTTGTTCTTAAATCACCGTAAATAGACGAATTCAGGTTAATTACATTGTTGTTTGACGCAGCAAGATTCAACTCTGCGTTGCCTGCAAGTTTTATTGTATCGTTATTATTTGAAAGGCTTGTACCGTATTCGCCTATATTTACATCCTTATTTACAGCTTTGATATTTGTAACGGTATTGTTTGCTGCGTATATAGCACCGCCGTTTTCAGCAACTACGGTACCTGCGGAGTTTAATGCTTTGTTGCCGGCAAAATCAGTATCCGTAATATTTACTGTAGCCTTAATTGCACCGCTGCCGCTTGTTGAGTTATAAATAGCACCGCCGTTAGAAGCTACGTTGTTTGTAAACGTAGAATTTGTAATATCTATAGTACCGGCAGAACCGCCTGCTGTGTTTGCGTTGTATATAGCACCGCCGCTTGTGGTAATTGTTCCGTTTGCTACTGCTTCATTTGTACCGTTGCTGTCAAAAATTGTATTGTTTACATGAGCAACGCCCTGATTGTTTATAGCACCGCCGCTAGTAGCAATATTGTTTTGGAAAATTACGGCATTTTGCGTATCTCCTGATGTATTGATTTCTAAAACAGCATCACTTGAATCGGCACCCATTGTACCGGCATTGTAAATTGCACCGCCTGTAGTTGTAATAGTATCCGGAGAATTTTGATTGTATCCGTTGTCAAGAAATGCAGTACCATTGTTTACATATACTGTATTCAGTCTGCCTGCCTGGTTATCAGCAGAGTTCATAACAGCACCGCCGCCGCTTTGAGCAAAGTTGTGTGACAATACTGTATTGTTCAAATGTAATTCGGAATTTGATTCAAAACCGGTGGCTTTGGCGTTTAAGCCGTTCAATATTGCACCGCCTAATGAGCCGGCAGAGTTGTACGAAATTGAAGAATCGTTGATAACTGCATAATCCTGGTTTACAATAGCACCACCGCTTGTTGTTGCAGAGTTTCCGTGTATAACATCATTTACTTTTTCACCGATTATAGATGAATTTATAGTCAAAGAACCGTCTCTGTTGTGGATTACACCGCTGAATGCACTGCTTGTTCCTGAGCCGGAAGAAGAGTTGTCTATAAATTTTGAATTGTTAATTGTTAAATTACCTTCTGCTATATTTTCCATACCGTTGAATATAGCACCGCCTCGACCGTTGTTACCGCCTTGAGACCACACGGGGTCAGTATTGCTGCCTTCGTATGCATGGTTGTCAGAAAATTCGGCATTGTTAATAGTAATATCGCCAAGATTATAAATAGCACCGCCTCGACCGGCATAGTTGCCTTCAAATTTTGTCGTATAAGAATCTGAACCGATAACCATAGTACCGCCGGCACTATAACCCGCACCGGAGCCGATACTTGTAGCATTTTGGATAGCACCGCCGGAGTCACCGACACCGTTTTCAAAGTTTACATTGGTTATATTAGTGGTTGTTCCACCGTTGTTTACAAAAATTTGGGAAGTAGTAGGTGTGGTAATGCCTTGTCCGCCGGCATTTATTGTTGTACCGCCTTGAGCACCTGTAATGGTATATGTGTTTCCGCTGCCCGGCACCGGAGGTGCACCGAGATTTATAGTTGTATTGTTGGTATCAATATTTGATGTATTGATATTAATTGTAGTGACAGGGTTTTCTTTTTCTACATCTGATTTTATAGTATTCCAGTCACTATATGTTTCAGCAAATGACATTCCTGATGCAAGCATTATTGCCGCAAAGGAAATTATCACCGTATTTTTAACCTTTTTAATTTTAATTTTTCTCATAGTTTCCAAAAATCCATTTTAAATTCTTAAAGACATTAAACCTTGATAATATATTCTGACACAAAATTAAAAAAAAACGTAATTTATTTACAAAAAAGATTACAAATTTTTCATATAATTTTAAGAAAACCAAAGACACACATCCGGTATTGCCCGGATGTATGCCTTCAATTTTTTAGTATTTTTCAAGATATTCTTCAATTTCCCAAGGGGTAACAGTCGTTTTGTATCTGTTCCACTCAATCTCTTTTGCTGTTATAAATTCATTAAAAATATGATCGCCGAGTGCTTTTCTTACAATCTTGCTTTTTTTCATCAAATAAAGTGCTTCTTCAAGACTGCCCGGAAGAGCATCAATATGATTTCTTTTTCTTTCTTTTGCACTCATATCATAGATATTTTCTTCCGTTTGAAGCGGCGGTTTTGTTTGATTTTTTATGCCCTCCATTGCAACTGTAAGAAGTACGGCAATAGCGAGATAAGGGTTGCAAGAAGCGTCAGGAGAACGAAGTTCTATGCGGGTAGCTTTTCCTCTTTTGGCAGGAACACGTATAAGAGCACTTCTGTTTGCCAAAGACCAAGCTATGTAGACAGGAGCTTCATATCCGGGTACAAGACGTTTGTAACTGTTCACGGTAGGGTTTGTAACAGCCGTAAAATCTTTTACATTTTCCAAAATCGAGCCTATTGTGTACAGAGCTTCTTTCGAAAGCTGATATGCCGAATCCTCGCTGTAAAAGGCATTTTTATCATTTTTTATGTCAAACAATGAAATATTGCAGTGCATGCCTGAACCATTTATTCCGTATATTGGTTTGGGCATAAATGTAGCATGCAGACCAAATTTGTCAGCACTGGCTTTTACTGCATACTTAAAAGTGACTATATTGTCAGCAGCAGTGAGAGCATCAGCGTATTTGAAATCAACTTCATGCTGGCCTCTTGCAACTTCATGGTGGCTTGCTTCTATTTCAAAACCAAGCTGTTCTAAGGTATTTACAATTTGAGCCCTGATGTCTTCACCCTTGTCATCCGGACCTACATCATAATAGCCGGCCACATCATGTGTGCAGGTAGTCGGACGGCCGTTTTCATCCTTTTTAAACAGGAAAAATTCTGCTTCCGGGCCGACATTCATAACAAAACCCATTTCTTCCGCTTCTTTTATTACACGTTTCAAGTTGCATCTCGGACAACCCTCAAACGGTGTTCCGTCAGCATTGTGAATATCACAGATTATCCTTGCCACATTCCATTTGCCTTCTTTTTCTCTCCAAGGAAGAATTGCAAACGTAGATCTATCGGGATAAAAATACATATCCGATGTTTCTATACTCCTAAACCCTTTGATAGAAGAGCCGTCGAGCATAAGCTCGTTATTTAAAATTCTGTCAATTTGCTTAGCAGGCACAGCCATGTTTTTCACCATGCCGTTTATATCTACAAACTGAAGTCTTATAAATTTCACATGATTTTCTTCAATAAGCTTCTTTATCTGTTCTTTTGAAAGTTCTTTCCCTTGTTGAGGGACATAGTTAATCATAATTTAAACCTCTCCTTTATCACATGTTGTGCCAGCAAATATATTTGACAAATCTTATTATCATAAATTTTTTTTGTTAGTGCAATGTTTTTTTATGATTATGACATTATTAATATTCACAAAAATATATAATTAAAAAAAACAGCTATATATCAAGGTTCTCATTACTTGAAACTCCAAATTTTATTAACTAGTATTTAACAATAAAAAAAATCAATGTTTATATAAGTTAATAAATTTATCCCACAAAAATTCTTGATAAGAAGTACTTTGTTAAGTACTTTGTTAAGTACTTTGCTATCTGTGAGAGTAGAAGTTGCCAGCAGCAAGTTTTACAAGAGAAAGATGCAAGCAAATTTTAAAGCGACTTATTGAAATGGTGAGTTAATAACAGGTTGTTCAAGTCTATAACAATACAAAATCAGATAAAAGGACAAAAAAAGAATGGTGAAGTTGTATACACCATTCTTTTTAATTTTATTACAATTAATCAAAACTTTACTGTTTTACGACATCCTTGTAAGAACCTTTAAATTTGTCTTGATATGCCGTATGAAGCAGTTCATGTGCCTTGTGAGAGCCGGGTGCTTCAAGGTATTCTCTGTAAAGTTTTTGGATATCAGGGTTGTCGTTAGAGCGTCTGTATGTAAGTTCAGTATCTTCTTTATACAAACCCTGTGCCCTTTTTTCTTTGATATGAGAATCATCACAGCTTCTTGGTTGTCCGCCGCCGTTTATACATCCGCCGGGACAAGCCATAACTTCCAGCATTTGAAAATCGGCTTTGCCTTCTTTGATTTCTTTCAAAGATTTTTCAGCTTCCTTCAATGTAGAAACTACTCTGACTTTGACTTTGTTGCCTTTTATGTCAAGCTCAACATCTTTGCATCTGTGGTTTTTGTCAACACCTCTCATTCCTTTGATGTCAAGGTCTGACAAAGGTTCACCTGTTACAAATTCATATGCCGTACGAACAGCAGCTTCTGCTACACCGCCGGATGCACCAAAGATTGTACCGGCACCGGAATATTGAGCAAACGGAGAATCTCCTTCAACAGGTTCCAAAGACTTAAAGTCAATACCGGCACTTTTTATCATCTGTGCAAGCTCCTGAGTCGTTAACACAATATCAGTTTCAAACTTGTCGTTTCTTCTGAGCTGAGCACGTTTGGCTTCAACTTTTTTCGCAGTACACGGCATTATAGAAACAATATTTATATTTTCTTCGCTGAATCCTTCAAAATATCTCGGAACAAGTTCTCTCAGTATAGGAGAAAGCATTCCTTGAGGAGATTTGCAGCTGGACAGGTGATTGAGCATATCCGGATGCTGTGTTTCCAGATATCTAACCCATGCCGGACAGCAGGAAGTAAACAGCGGAAGGTTTTCACCTTTGCTCAATCTTTCAACAAACTCATGAGCTTCTTCCATAATAGTAAGGTCCGCTGAGAAGTTTGTATCAAACACAAGGTCGAATCCGATTTCCTTCAATGCCGCATTCACAAGACCTATTGTGTTTGCACCGGGCTCAAGTCCGAATTCTTCACCTATAGCAACACGAACAGAAGGAGCAATCTGAACAAGAACTTTCTTTTCCGGGTTTGTAATCAAGCTCCAGGCATCATTTACATTATTTTTGATTGTCAATGCACCTGTCGGACAAACAGCCTGACACTGTCCGCAAAATACACAGTCAACACTGGCAAGAGATTTTCCTGCTATAGGCTGAACAACTGTTTTTGAACCTCTGTTTGCAAAACCGAGCACAGCATGACCTTGAAATTCCGCACAGGCTCTGACACAAGCTCCACAGAGAATACATTTGTTCGGATCTCTTACAATAGCCGGATTTGAGTCGTCTATCGGGAGATAATCTCTTTCTTTCTTCTGTACGTACTTTGTGACATCTTTGATGCCGTATTCTTCGGCATATTGCTGGAGTTCACATTTTCCGGACTTGTCACATGTTGTACATTCTCTGTCATGGTTTGCAAGCAAAAGTTCCAGAACTGTTTTTCTGATTCTTCTTGTACGTTCTGTATTTGTTTTTACTTTTATACCTGCTTCAGGGGGCATTGTGCAGGAGGAATTAATTATTGTTCTTCCGTTCGGGTATTCAACTTCCACAACACACATTCTGCAAGCACCATACTGTGTTAAATCAGGGCGATAGCAAAATGTAGGAACATTAAATCCTGCTTTTCTGATTACTTCAAGAAGGTTGGGTTCATCTGTAAACTCAACTTCTTTACCGTTTATTACAAGTGTTTTTTTATCGCTCATAAGTAAATTTCCTTTATTTTTTAACTGTTTTTTACCTTATTTTTGCTTTATCGCCTTAAACGGGCAAGAGTTCATACAAGCACCGCATTTGATACATTTTGACTGATCAATATGGTGAGGATTGCGTACTGTACCTTCAATAGCACCAACAGGACAATTTCTTGCACATTTTGTACAACCCTTACAAAGTTCCGGATCAATTTCAAATGTTTTCATTGCCTCACAGACACCTGCGGGACATCTCTTGTCTTTGATGTGAGCGATATACTCATCTTTAAAGTATTTTAGTGTAGAAAGAACAGGGTTCGGTGCAGTTTTTCCAAGTCCGCAAAGAGAACCGTCTTTTACTGCTGTTGCAAGTTCTTGAAGTGTTTCAATATCTTGCATTTCGCCTTTGCCTTTAACTATTCTTTCCAATATCTTTAACATATTTTTGGTACCTTCACGACAGGGAACACATTTACCGCAGGATTCGTTCTGAGTAAAGTTCATAAAGAACCTAGCAACTTCAACAATACAGGTGTCTTCGTTCATAACAACGAGGCCGCCAGAACCGACCATTGCACCTGCTGCAATGAGGTTGTCGTAATCCATAGGTAAATCGAGGTGTTCTTCCGTCAAACATCCGCCTGACGGGCCGCCTATCTGTACGGCTTTGAATTTTTTGCCGCCTCTGATTCCGCCGCCTATGTCAAATACGATTTCTCTTAATGTAGTTCCCATTGGCACTTCGATAAGGCCTGTATTGTTAACTTCGCCTGTTAGGGCAAATGTTTTTGTACCTTTTGATTTTTCAGTACCCATAGAACTAAACCAATCAGCACCTTTTAGGATAATCGGTGCAACGTTTGCAAGAGTTTCTACGTTGTTAATCAAAGTAGGTCTGCCAAACAAACCTTTGTTTGCAGGAAACGGCGGTTTCGGTCTTGGCATACCTCTTTCGCCCTCGATAGAAGCAATAAGAGCCGTTTCTTCACCGCATACAAAAGCACCTGCACCTTCTTTGATATGGATTGTAAAATTGAAATCGCTTCCCATAATGTTGTTGCCGAGATAGCCTCTTTTTTCTGCTTCGGCAATAGCAACTCTCAAGCGGTGAATTGCAAGAGGATATTCCGCTCTTACATATATATAAGCCTCATCGGCACCTATAGCGTAACCTGCTATAGCCATACCTTCTAACAGCTTGTGCGGGTCGCCTTCCATAACGCTTCTGTCCATAAATGCACCCGGATCGCCTTCATCGCCGTTGCAGACAACATAGCTTTTTCCGCCTCTGTTGGCAGCAGTAAATTTCCATTTCAAGCCGGTAGGAAATCCGCCGCCGCCTCTGCCTCTCAAGCCGGATTTTGTAATTTCTTCTATAACCCAGTCAGGGTCAGCTTTTTCAAGAACTTTATGCAATGCTTCGTATGCACCTACAGACAAAGCTTCGTCCAAAGATTCAGCATTTATTTCACCACAGTTAGCGAGTGTGGTACGTGTTTGTTTTGCATAAAAATTGATTTCTTCGTTTTTGAATACATGTTCGTTTGTTTTCGGGTCAACATAAAGAAGTCGTTCAACAGGTTTGCCGTTTTTGATATGGCTTTCCACAATCTCTTCAACATCTTCTACATGTACTCTTACGTATGTAATATCCAAATCAGGAATTACAACAAGAACGCCCTGTTCGCAAAAACCGTGACATCCCGTCGGAACAATTGTAACCTTGTCCTGGTGAGTCATAGGACGGACATCTGCTCCGAGTTCTTTAAATTTTTCTATAACCTTCAAAGAGCCGTTAGCTACGCAGCCTGTGCCGGCACAAACCAACACTCTCAGTCCTTGTGCTTTTATCGCCTCTCTGACCTTTTCTTGTTCTTCTTTTATATTTATCAATGTTGTTGTCATATTAGTTGCCCTCTTTTTCTTCTTTCATAATAGTTTCAATAACTATTTTTATTGCATCTGCCGTCATTTGCGGATAAACTTTTCCGTTCACGACAACAACGGGGGCAAGCCCGCAAGCTCCCAAACAGCTCACTGTCTCTAATGAGAAAAGACTGTCTTCCGTAGTAAATTTTCCGTCCTGTAAATTCAGTGTCTGTTTTATTGCGTTCAAAACAGGCATTGAACCTCTAACGTGACAAGCTGTACCATCACACACTTTAATTTCATACTTGCCTTTCGGCTGTAAGCTGAATTGTGCATAGAATGTAGCAACACCATATACAGTAGCCGGTGACAATCCTTCGATTTTTGTTCCAATATAAGTCATTATGTCCAACGGCAGATAACGGAAAACTTCTTGTACTTTTTGTAAAATGGCAATCAAATTTGACTTTTTATACTCATAAGCAGCCAGAATTTCATCCACTTTTGAGTAGTCAATACCGGTTTGAGTCTGTGGGCTCATTTAAATCTCCTTTATAAATAAATTTGTGTTTCAGACCATATCGTGACTTTTGTCACAATTCCAAACAACATGGTACTAAAAAATCACTATTATTTCAAGAAAGTTTTATAAATATAGTACATTTGTATTGCAAATTACTTAAACAAAAGTTATCATATAAAATAATTTCTTTATAAAATTAAACAAGCAAAAGGAAATTTATATGGAAAACAAAAAAGCATTCACTCTTGCAGAGCTGCTGATAAGTTTGTCAATAATAGGTGTTATTGCAGCATTGACTCTGCCTACACTCATAACACAAACAGAAATCAAAACTAATGCTCGTGTTTACAAAAAAACAGTTGCAACACTCAATGATCTTGTTGCTCAATCTGTTACGGATTCACGTTTTCAGCCTTATCCCGTATGTTTTTATTGGGATAAAAATCCGTATGGTACAGCAAAATGTGTTCAATGGAGCAGCAATGGTGAATGTTCAAAACACGAATATGAAGACGGTTCTTCACTTGCATCAGACCACAACGGACCAATGAGCCAGTGTAATGCACTATTCAGCTATATGAAAGAAAATCTCAAGGTAACAAAAGAATGTTCCAGTAACAATGCATTCTCAGGCGGATGCACTCCGGAATACAACGGGAATGACACTAACGCAAAAAATAACAATCCCGATGCTACGGATTATGATGTAACAAAATCAACAAGCGGCTGTGCAAATTGGAGAAAAGAAAACCTGAAAAAAAGAAACGCTTATGTACTTGCAGACGGAACTATTTTGATTTTGTACGGCACAGGTGCACAGCTTATGGCTATTGATACAAACGGCAAGAAAGGACCTAACAAATGGGGCCATGACATATGGCCAATGATACTTAAGGGCAATAAAGGTGACACACCTGTTTACAAAGGCGGAGGCTGCGAATTTGTTGAAAAAGGAGGTATTTCTTCCTCAACAATATTAAAAGGTAATTATTAATTTTTAAATAAACTAAAAAAACAAAAAGACCTCGTATTTTTATTTACGAGGTCTTTTTATCAAAAGTTCCAAGTTGTTGACCAGTCTTTGACAAGTTTCATATCTTCATAAGAAAGGTTTATTTTACCCTTTTTCAAAAGCTCAGAAGGTTTTCCGCTTTCATCAACCACTCCGATCATTTCATTTATTTTAA
>CALURG010000041.1 GCA_944323115.1 Candidatus Gastranaerophilales bacterium | reverse complement strand
ACCTTTAACCCCCTCAACTTCGCCTCAAACAACACCATCCCTGCATATCCCGCAGGATCATCACTCGCCTCGTTTATTCTATACCCCGTGCTTAACCTCTGCATAGACCTGCTCAACGCCTCGTTCGCATACGCCGTCTCAAGATACCCTATTCGCAATATGTTATTAATGCTTAAAAAAATGACATACGTCCACCACGTTAACCATACATCCTATATATTTCATATTTCATAAAAAATATTTCTTAAAATACTAAAATGTTAAAATATCGTTACAAAAAACACCCGCCATACGCCTAACAAAAACCACCCCCCTGTAACCCCCATTTAGAAAAAACTGTGGAACTTGTGTGTTGAGATATAAACCCCAACCTACGGATATTAATAAAATAGTAGGTTGGGCTTTCAACCCAACAAAAAAACTGATACATTGTTAACATTTGTTAACAATTGTAAAACCCTGATATATAGTGCTTTTAGGGTGAAAATATAACAGATTTTTTGCGTTTTAATTTTTATTTAAGCAATTTTCAATTTCCAAAATTTTTTATAAGAGTATAAGGATATTTAAAACTTTTACGCAGAGAATTTTAGAGGAAAAGAAAGGGATATTAACATGGAAATTTCAAATGTTTCAACAAACTCAATTAAAGGTAGAGAAAAAAGACGCAATGAAAGAGCAGAAAAAATTAGACAAGATGCAGCAAACAAACAAGCTGCTGAAAATCTTATAAATGAACTCAACGGCAATTCAAATCATATTGAAGCAACCGCTGTGAAAAAATATGTAAAAGCTGAACTTAAAGATCAATACAAAAATGGCGATATTGACAAAGCAGAATATAAAAATGCAAAGAAAATCGCAAAAAGCAGAGATTACAAAAAAGAATTAAACGAAAAAGAAAAAGAATATGCAAGTAACCTTGTTGCAGGAACAGCAAAATATTCTGACGGTTTGAATGTCAGAGCTGTAAGAAAAGACGTAAAAAACGGTCTTGAAATGAGATATGACAAAGACAGCGAAGAATATAAAGTTGCAAAAGACTATGCAACAAAAGGTTCAATCTTTGGCAGATTCTTTGACAAAAAATCTGACGGCAGAGTTATGATGGAAGCAAAAGCAAAACAAAATGAAGTTCAAAAGGTAAAAACCGAAGGACCGAAATTTAACAAAAAACAACAGGCTCTGTTAGATGCAGCCGGATATACTGCGGAAGATGTTTATAAAATGGGTGATGCTGCCGGCGGTAAATATGACGGTACAATCAACTATTCCTACAAAAAAGATGAAAATCAAATTAATAAAGCAGTAGACTTGTTTAACAATAACGAAAATAATGTTGAATTTTCAAGACACAAAACAAAAAGAATATTGAGAAAAGCCGGCTATGATGTTGAAAACGCAGTTAGTGCAGGAAAACTTTTAAAACACACTCTCTGGGGAGCAGCAGCAGGTGCTCTTGTACCTCCAATCAAAGCAAGCCAGACTCAAAATACTGTCTTAGACGGTATGGGACATGTCGAAAATATACAATCAACTACAGTAAAAGGTTTGGGTATTCCTTTTGGAGCTGTAGCTGCCGCAACAGGCTCTGTAGTTTCACAAATCAAAAGATATCATGACGGAACATCTGAAGAGTTAGGTGAAAAAGTTTATAATGAGCCTCGCAAAGCTATGAAATTAAATCCTGAAGAAATTCTTCCGAAAGCAGAAGTATACGCTGAACTGAGCGAAAGATCCCAAGATTCTATAACAGTAATTAATAATGGTGGTATAAAAACAGGAAACTATACAGTTGAAAGACAATATGAAACTTGGTATGAACTGGCAAAAGCAAGATATGGTGCAAAAACTGATGACGAAGCAAAAGCAATAGTAAGAGTACTGAAAGACAGAACATTCGATGCTTTGAAAGCAGCAGGCAAATTGCCTGAAGGTGTTGAAAAATCAACCGATGCATTCTTCCTAAAAGTTGGTGATTCGATGCAAGTGCCGCTTGAAATAAAAATTGGCAACAAAACATACAAATATGACGAAACAAAACAAGTCGGCATTGGAACAAACGGTGATTGTACTTCAATCGAAGGCGTTTCTCTTAGCGGAGAAGAATACTTAGTCCGTACCACAGGTGGGCATGAAAATGAAGGTCAAACCGCATTCCAAGTGAAATTTGACAACAAAGAAGCTGCTGAGCAGAATGTACAAGGTATGTTGGAAGAAAAACGTACAATTTATGGTGAAACCCCAGAGAAAGACAAAACACAAAATAAATATAATAAAGATGTAAGCTACGTAAATCAAAAGTAAAGCCAGAACAAAACAAATAATATATGTAATCAATCATATATTATATAACTAAAAGACCTCCGAAGAAATTCGGAGGTCTTTTAATATATGTATCAAAAATAAGGCAGCAGGTTTTATTTATTATGCCTGATAGTTTTGAGCGGCTATCATAGTTCTGTATGCATCCATAAAGTTGATGGTGTCAGTGTTTTGTGCATATCTTACCATTCTTTGTGAAGGATCAACAGGAGTTTCTTTGTTGAGTGAGTCAATTACCTGCTGTAATTTTTGTGAAATGTCTTGCATAGCAGTGTTTGATGTGATACCTTGATTTTCAATAACTGACATTAAGTCGTTGATAGTAGTTTCAAGTTTGCTTGTATCTACTGTTACATCGCCTACTTCAAGGTTTCCGAGAAGAACGATTACCGTACCAAGTTGTTCTTGGATTTTGCTCAAATCAGTTCTGTTGTTCATAAATGCCTGGTTGAGAGTTTCGTTTGTTACTCTGTCTACATTCAAATCTTCGAGAAGACCTGCGATTTTGTTGAATACTTCGCTGTTGTTGATAACTTCTTCGAGTTCTTCTTTTGTCATACCGGATTCGCCTGCACCTTGTGAATCAAGGATTGCCTGGAGCAATTGGATAGCTTGACCTTGATTCATCAATGATTGGTTAGCAGATGTTCTGAAGTCTTCAAGCATTTCATCGAGTTCTTCACTTGTGATTTGGCCGGCTATAAGCTGCTGCATACCAGTACTCAATTCTGAAAGAGCTATTTCTGCTGCATTACCGTATTTTTCCATTGTAGAAAGGATTTGGCCTTGAGTTTGAACCATTACATCGAGCATTCCTTCAATGTTTGAAAGATCCTCTAAAATCTGTGAAAGATTTTTATTTACTTCTACATTACCTGCTTCATTAGATGCCTTGAGGTTGTTGATTGCTTCAACGATTACCTGCAAGTCTTCAGGTGAAATACCTGCATTTTGTGCACCTTGAAGAAGAAGGATTATTGTACCAAGCTGTTCTTGAAGTTTTGACAAGTCGTTTTTAGAATTGTTGATTGCTGCAATCAATGTGTTGAGATCATCATCATTGATGTTTACATCTTGATCCATTTTGTCAAGAACTTCCTGGAATCTGCCGTCAATCAAATCACCGTATTTTGTAATCAACTCTTCGAGTCTCATATTTCCTTCATCATCTCTGATTTGTACAAGGATATCTTTGAGTTCATCCATTTTTACAAGCATATCAGTTGTATTCTTGTTGCCTTCTCTGTTGAGCTGGATGAGTTCTTCCATTTGAGACTGGTTGATAGCAAAGCCGTTGTCGATTTTTGAACCGATTTCTGTCAATTTATCTATAGTTTCCATATGGTTTGCGTCAATCATCTTGTATGCATCAAGGATGTTGCAGTTGATTTTGTTCAGAGTTTCAATTACTGTATCCATTTTTCCGTCGATGCTGGCAAGAAGGTCTGCTATTTTTTGAAGGAGTTCTGCTTCTTCAATATTTCCTTGATTGAAGCTGTTTTCAAGTTTTTTGATTTCAGCGAGAATGTCTGAAGAAATATTGTTGTTTTCTGTAGCTGCATCGAGCAGTTTTTGCATAAATTCTGAGTGAGTAATTTCACCTGCCAGGTAAGCTTCATAGAATTCATTCAATTTGTCTGCTGTCTGCTGATTTGTGTTTGCAATGCTTTCGATATAAGGTTGAATATTAACCAAAAATGCGTTTTGTTTTTGGTTTTCTTCAAGAATTTGCTGTAATTTTTCATTGTCAGATGCTTGACCTGCAATTATTTCATCAATTTTTGAAAGGAATTCTTGGTCAAAATTGTGAGAGTCTTTAATAAGGTTAGTGATATCATTTAAACCTGTATTAATATCAATAACACCTGAATTTATGTCACCTAAAACATCATTGATTTTAGTAAGCTGTTCGATTATTGCTTTGTTATCATTGCCATTTTGTTGAAGTTGTTCAAGAATTTGGTTTTGAATTTCCATCATTTGCTGGAACATTTTTTTGAATTCTTCCATATCAAGGTCAACGGTTGTTGTTTGGTCTTGGTCAATACAGCTTGTCATCAAAGGGCCGCCTGCCAACAATGCTGCTGCATATGCTGCCCAAGCTTGGCTTCTTACTTTTTCAAGAGCTGTTTTGTCATTTCTATTTTCTGAAGAAACGGGTGCAAAAGATTTTTTGTTATTTCTTTCATTTTTTTCTGAACGAATTCTTTTGCCAAAGTTGATGCTGTTAATGTCCATTTATTACCTACTCCTTTTTTAATAAAATCTCACTTCACTATATATTCCAAAACACCCAAAGATAATAAAAATTGCTTATGAATTTTTTTATGTTTAAAATTTTTGTGTATTTCTTGTAACAAAGATGGCGAAAATAAGCTTATATTACGAAAAAAGCTTATGTAAATAATTGTTAAGATTTTGTTTTTTTGTGTTTAATATGCAAATTTTAAACACAAAAACTATAGCAAAGTCTTGAACTTCTTTGCAATATTTTCCGGTGTAAAACCGAATTTTTCAAATAAAACTTTTGCCGGTGCGGACGCTCCAAAACTGTCCATTGTCAATGTTGCACCATCTATACCTGTATATCTTTCCCAGCCGAATCCTGACAGTGCCTCTACAGCCAGTCTTTTTCTTATGGCTTTGGGCAAAATTGATTCTTTGTATTCATCCGGCTGCTGTTCAAATATTTCCATAGACGGCATGCTGACCACCCTGACATCAATGTTTTCTTCTTTCAAAAGCTGCTGGGCTTTTATAGACGGCAGAACTTCAGAGCCGGTTGCTATAATTATGCCGTCAGGTGTATCTTTTGTTTCTTTGGAAATAATATAAGCACCTTTTAGGACTTTATCTTTCCTTTTTGCTTCAACATCGGTTTGTTCCACATTTTGTCTGGTTAAAACAAGTGCAGTCGGTGTTTTTTTGCTTGTTATTGCATGATACCAAGCGGCCGCTGTTTCAATTGCATCTGCGGGACGTATGACTGTGAAATTCGGTGTGGATCTGAGCATTGCCAGTTGTTCTACAGGTTCATGTGTCGGGCCGTCTTCGCCCACTCCTATACTGTCATGCGTAAAAATATACACTACAGGCAGTTTCATAAGTGCGGACAGTCTCATCATAGGCTTCATGTAGTCGCTGAATACAAAAAATGTAGCGACGAGAGTTTTTAGTCCTCCGTAAAGAGCAATACCGTTTGCAATAGCTGCCATAGCCTGTTCTCTTACTCCGTAGTGGATATTTTTACCTTCCGGAGTGTCTTTGCTAAAATCATCCCCGCCTTTTATTTCAGACTTGTTTGAAGGTCCTAAATCGGCACTGCCTCCAATGAGGTTGGGGTAATATTCTTTTAAACGATTAATCATTTCTCCGGAATTAGTTCTTGTTGCAGCGGATTTGTTTTCAAATGTCCAGAAGTTTTTGTCTTCCCAAATTTTTTCTTCATATGGATTTTCGCAATAAACATCCCAAAGCTTTTTCATTTCCGGATATTTTGTGCAGTATTCATTGAACATTTCTGTCCATTGTTCTTTCAATTTTTCATTTTTTTGCGTAAGATTTTTGCAGTTTTCATACACATCTTTGTCCACAACAAAAGGTTCTTTTTGAGCCCAATTGAGAGTTTTTCTGAGTGCTTCAATATTTTCCGCACCGAGCGGCTCTCCATGCGAACAAGCTTTGCCCTGTTTTGCCGGACAACCGTAGCCTATTTGTGTTTTTACGATAATAAAAGAAGGTTTTTCTTTTTCATCTTTGGCTTTTTGTATTGCTTTTCCTATTTCTTCGAGATTGTTTCCGTCTTCAACAATCTGTGTCTGAAATCCGAGAGCTTCCATTTTCTTTTCGATGTTTTCACGGAAGGTTATATCTGTTGAGCCTTCAATGGAAATTTTATTGCAGTCATATAATACAATAAGCTTTGATAAACCCAGAGTCCCGGCAAGAGAAAATGCTTCTGTTGAAATTCCTTCCATCATACATCCGTCTCCGGCCAAAACATATGTATAATTGTCAAAAACAGAATATCCCGGTTTGTTAAAGATTTTTGCAAGATGAGCCTGAGCAACAGCCATACCTACAGCCATTCCGATTCCAGCACCGAGCGGCCCGGTTGTTGCTTCTACTGCCGGAGTATACGGATATTCCGGATGACCCGGTGTTTTTGAGCCAAGTTGTCTGAAATTTTTTATATCTTCTATTGTTAATCCGCAGTCAAAAAGATGTATCAAACCGTATAAAAGAGCGGAACCATGTCCGGCTGACAGGATGAATCTGTCTCTGTTTATCCATTTTAAATCTTTCGGGCTGAATTTTAGGTGATGTGCCCATAGTTCATAAGCCATAGGTGCTGCCCCCAGAGGTAGGCCTGGATGACCTGATTTTGCTTTTTCTATTGCATCTGCGGCAAGTATCCTGAGTGCATTAACGGTTTTTTCTTCGATATTGCTCATTTTTATGGGCGTCCTTTTTTATGTATTAGAGTCGTATAAAAATAATACCACTTTTTTTTATTCTGAGAAATAGTACAGTTTGTATAATAATATATATTTTAATTTTTATATTTATTTTATTCAAAATCATGATATGATTTTTATATAATTAATAATTTCAGGAGTTTTTTATGTCAGCAGATGATACTTTGGTTATGATTTTGGCCGGAGGTGAAGGGAAAAGACTTTTTCCACTTACCAGAGACAGGGCAAAACCTGCTGTACCCTTTGGCGGACGGTATCGTATTATTGATTTTGTTATCAACAATTTTATTAATTCAGGTTTTTTTAAACTTAAAATTCTTACTCAATACAAGTCTGATTCTTTGAACAAACACATTCAACGTACTTGGCCTTTGAGCCCCATTACAGGGCAATATGTGGATCTTGTTCCTGCTCAAATGAGAATTGACGGAAATTGGTACAAAGGCACGGCTGATGCGGTTTTCCAAAATATTCATCATATTCTTGCGGAAGACAGTGAATATATTGCAGTATTCGGCGGCGACCATGTGTATAAGATGAATGTTGATGAAATGCTTGATTTTCACAAAAAACATAATGCTGATTTAACAATTTCTGCTATTCCGATACCTATTGAACAAGCCGGTGAATATGGGATTATGGAAGTAGATGAAAATTGGCATTTGACTAATTTTGTAGAAAAGCCCAAAACAAAACCAAAACATATTCCGGGAGATGAGACAAAATGTCTTGCTTCTATGGGCAATTATATTTTTAACAGAAATAAACTGATAGAAGAACTTAGAATTGATGCTGATATCCAAACATCGAGCCATGATTTTGGAAAAAATGTTATCCCGAAAATGTTGTCTCAAGGGGATAAGATATATGTTTATGACTTTGCAAAAAATGAATTTCCCGGCATGGAAGAGTCAGAAAGAGGCTACTGGCGTGATGTGGGAACAATAGATGCTTATTGGCAGGCGAATATGGACTTGCTTGCATATGACCCTGAGTTTAATTTGTACACAAGAAAATGGCCTATAAGGACATTTAATTACAACTATCCTCCGGCAAAATTTATATGGGAAGAACTGGAAAGACGAGGTATGGCTACAAACTCGCTTGTTTCAGAAGGATGTGTTATTTCCGGAGGTACGCTTTCTCGTTGTATTTTGTCTCCTAAAGTAAGAATTAACAGTTTTTCAAGTGTTGTTGATTCTATCATTATGGAAAATGTAAATGTAGGCAGGCACTCTCATATACAAAAAGCAATAATTGACAAAAACGTTGATATTCCGCCTTATACAAAAATCGGTTTTGACAGACAAGAAGACATTGCAAGAGGATTCTATGTTTCTGAAGGCGGTGTTACTGTAGTACCCAAAGGAGCAATACTTTAATGGATAGTTTTATTGATTTTTTAAAAAAGAATAAAATCTTTTTGACAATTGCTGCAATTTTTGTATTTAGCCTGGTTGCTGTCACAGCCTGCAAGGCAATGATGCCTCGTACGGATTTAAAGCCGTCTGATTACGATCTTGGTATGACATATGAAAACGCAAAAAAAGAAGACAAACCTATAATCGCAGTTTTTTATGTGGATTGGTGTACATATTGTCAAAGATTTATGCCCAGACTGGACAAAGTCAGGAATATAAACAAAGACAAGTTCAATGTTGTTTTGATAAATGTTGAAGAGCCGCAAAATGTTAAAATTGCGAAAGAATATAGAATAGCCTCTTATCCTACGGTTTACATAATTGATCCTGCTTATGATAACAGGGTTCATATTGATAACACTTATATGGAAACTGTCTCTGATTTGAATAAAGAAGTTTCAAGGTATTATAATTTTAGAAAGCTTGTAAAAAAGGGTGAATCATGCAAACAAAATTAATTAAAAAACTTAAAGCAATGACATTTGCGGAACTTTCTATAACATTATTAATTATAGGTGTTGTTTGTGCACTTACATTGCCCGGCTTAAAAAAACACGTTGACCGTTCTGAAATGGCCGGTCTTTTGAAAAAAAGTTATGCTGCAATTAATATCGCAATAGACAAATCTCTCGCAATAGATGAAGAGGATTCTATAGAAGATTGGGATATGACGTCAAGTAATAATATGTTAGACAGAATAAGCAGGCATATGCAAATTCTCCAAGAGTGTCCGGCAGGCTCAACAGATTGTTTTGCTTCATCATACAGGCTTTTGAACCAAAGTGCTACTCGTGTACCCAGCAATAAGGCAGTTATTCTTGCTGACGGTATAGCTTTTCAGGTAACAAACTGTGACGGAAATACCTGCTATATTGATGTTGATGTTAACGGTCCGAATGAACCTAATATAGTTGGATATGATTATTACAGGTTTGTTTTAAATAAAAGCGGTGCTGGGTTAATGCCAAATGACACAGAAGATGATTTTGGGAAATCTCAGAAAATATCAGAAGAAGGCTGGAAAATTACTTACTGGTAAAGTTAATTATTGCTGAGTTTCTGTAGATTATACCCGTCTGGTATATGATTGTCTTCTCAAATATATTTAAAAAATTTGTTTATGTCTTTTCGGTGCTTATTACGGATTTTTCTCAAGTAAAATTTTAGAAAGAGGTTAAAATGTTATATAAAAAAAATAGAGCAATGACATTTGCGGAACTTGCACTGGTTCTGACAATTATAGGTGTTATTTCCGCATTAGTTTTACCGGGATTAAAAAAGTATTCTCAAAAAACAGAACTTGGAGAACAAACAAGAAATGTCTACCTTACTCTCGAAGATATGCTCGACAACGCAATTTTATCTGAAGGACCGATTAGAAATTGGGATTTTGATTCTTCTACTTTTTTTGAAAGATATGTCGTACCCAATGTGAAGTATACAAGTGCTTCTAAAAGTTATGTATACACGATGGATGGAGCAAAATTGACTTTGCTAAGCTGTGACGGCTCTATGTGCCAGATACAAGCTGATGTAAACGGAGATAAATATCCAAATCTGTCGGGAAAAGATATTCACGTTTTCCAAATCACAAAAGACGGAGACGATGACTATTACAGGCCGGAAACGGTGCAGCCGCTTGAGGGAAGTGCTGCTGAGTTGCTTCGTTTGCATAATTGGAAATTTTCTGACAATCTTTGGGATTGTACATCCAATTCTTGCACTTATTAAATATATCCACCAATTATACTATTGTAAAATTCTTGCCTTAATATAGAATTGTTGTTATGATAACAATCAAGTGTAAAATATCGGCACTATTATACACTGTAACTTTCTTACAGGTAGTTTAAACAACAAAATTAGGGGAAGAGGGCTTGTGATGACAAAGAAAAAATGGATAGGTGTAATAATTGCAGCAGTGATTATTGTTCCTATTGTTTTTAATAGTATAGCTGGATTGATTACGGCTAAAATTGCTGAAGAGATGCAAAAAAAACCTACTCCCGTTGAAGTTGCAAGAGTCTCTGAAACTGAAATATACCCGACAATGGAATCAGTAGGCCGTATAGAAGCAAAATATTCGGTTGATATTGTTGCAAGAATTAACGGTTGGCTTCAAAAAAGGTATTTCCAAGAAGGTGCATTTGTAAAAAAAGGACAAACACTCTTTTTGATACAGCCGAAAGAATATCAAATAGCCGTACAGCAGGCACAAGCAGCGGTCAGACAGTCTAAGGCGGCATTAATTAATGCGGAAAAAGAGCTTGTAAGAGCAAAAGAACTTGTAAAAAATGATTTTGTCAGCAAATCTTATTACGATAATGCTTTGGCAACCCGTGACCAAAACAGAGCTACTCTTGATGTAAACAAGGCAAATCTTGAAGCGGCAAAGTTAAATTTAAGTTATACAAAAATAAATTCTCCGGTTGACGGAAGAGTCGGTAAAATACTTATTACAGAAGGAAACCTTGTAAATCCTCAATCCGGTACTCTTGCAAAAATAGTTAGCACAAGCCCTATTTATGCATACTTTACCATCAAAAGTGAGGATTATGTCAGGTACATGAGAAACAGATTAGACGGAAAAACACATAAATTTTCCGGATTTGATGTAAAGATTAAGCTTTCTGACGGGTCAACATATTACGAAAACGGAAAACTTGAATTTATAAACAACGAAGTAGATCCTACAGCAGGTACAATAGCACTAAGAGCGACTTTTGAGAACAAAGACAATGTTCTTGTGCCCGGTGATTTTGTAAATGTTACCGCTATATCTCAAAAACCGGTAAAAGTTGTGGTTGTTCCTCAAGTTGCAGTATCAGACAGTACGGAAGGTACTTATGTTTGGACAATAGATGAAAAAAATCAAGCCCATCAAACGTTTATTGAAATCGACAGACAGGAAGGTGAAAACTGGATTGTTGCAAGCGGATTAAAACCGGGACAGCTTGTTATAGAGTCAGGGTTTCAAAGGCTCAGACCGGGCAGTTATGTAAGTTTTACAGAAGGTGTAAAACTTGATTCAAAAGATTCTGCTTCAGACCAGAAAGTTAAAAAGTTGAAATAAGGTACTTATAATTAAGAAAAGAATTTTAAATAATGGATATAAAAAATAATAAACCGGAAAAAGAACACAAAGAAGAATTGTATTTCTTTATAAGAAAACCGAGATTTGCAATTGTTATATCTCTTTTTCTTACGCTTGTCGGTTTTATCTCTATGACAAGCTTGAAGCTTGAAAAATATCCTAATATCACACCGCCGCAGATTCAGGTTACGGCATCTTATCCCGGAGCAAGTGCCGATGTAGTTGAATCTTCTGTTGCGTCTATTATTGAATCTCAAGTTAACGGTGTAGAAGATATGTTGTATATGATTTCGACCAGTTCGGATGAATCATATCAGCTTCAAATATATTTTAAAGTCGGATCGGACAGAAACATTGACCTTGTTAACGTCCAAAACAGAATACAACAAATACAGCCGAAACTTCCTGAGGATGTAAAAAGACTTGGCGTTACCGCTAAACAGCAGGTATCAGGTGCAGGTGTTGCCATTTTGAACCTTGCATCAACTGACGGCAGATATTCCCAGCTTGATGTCACAAACTATGCTTCTATATTTATTAAAGATGAAATTGCAAGACTGCCTGGTGTTGGTGATGTGGGTGTTTACGGTGCCGGCAATTATTCAATGAGGATTTGGCTTGATACCGAAAAAATGGCAAATTTGAATGTATCTGTTCTTGAAGTGCAAAATGCTATAAGTACACAGAATGTTCAGGTGTCGGCAGGTGCTCTCGGACAAGAGCCGGGTCCTGACAAACAGCGTTTTCAAATAACGTTGAGAACAAAAGGCAGATTGCTTGAACCGGAAGAATTTGAAGACATTATTGTACGTTCAAATCAAGACGGCTCAAGTATAAAAATCAAAGATATTGCAAGAGTTGAGCTGGGTTCTGAAACATATTCAAGAAACGGTCGTGTTGACGGACAGCCTTCTGCTTTGATGCAGGTTATACAAATACCCGGTGCAAATGCCATAGAGATTGTTAACGAAGTTAAGCAAAAAATGGCAGAGATAGAAAAAACTATTCCTGCCGGTATGAAATTGTCAATGGTGCACGATGATACTTTGTTCATCAGAGAATCCATGAAAGAAGTTGTCAAAACAATCATTGAAACTTCAATAATCGTTGTTGCAATAATCTTTGTATTTTTGGGTGATCCCAGAGCCACACTTGTTCCTCTTATTGCGATACCGGTTTCTCTTATCGGTACATTTGCAGCACTGCCTGTATTTGATATGTCGATAAATCTTTTAACACTGTTTGCAATGGTTTTGGCTGTTGCGACGGTAGTTGATGATGCTATTGTTGTAATTGAAAACGTCAAAAGGCATATTGAAGCCGGAATGAAACCCGTAGATGCTACTCAAATAACCATGAAAGAAATCGGCGGAGCTCTTGTTTCAATGGCATTGGTTTTGATGGCGGTATTTGTCCCTGTATCTTTTATGCCGGGTTTGTCGGGCTTGATGTACAAGCAGTTTGCTGTGTGTATTGCTGTTTCAATTGCTTTGTCTGCTGTTTGTGCTTTAACATTGTCTCCGGCTCTTTGTTCTATTATTTTAAGACCGGAAGATCCGAACAGAAAACCTTCAAACAAAGCTTCTGCCGCTATAAAATGGATATTTACTGAATTTAATGTCTATTTTCAAAAATTGACGGAATTGTATCTGCATTATGTAAAAATATTTGTACACGACAAAAAACTTACATTGTGGGTATATGGCGGTATTATTGTATTGATGCTTCTTTTGTTTAAAATTGTTCCGACAGGATTTATTCCTGATGAAGACCAGGCCGTTTTGCTTGCACAAATAAACCTTCCTGCCGGTGCTTCTATTGCAAGAACAACAGATGTTACAAAAAGGATGGAAGACAAGCTTGCTCATATTGACGGTATAAAAGGCAGAATTGTATTTGTCGGTATGGGGCCTTCAAACCAGGCGTTTATGGTAATCAGGCTCGATGAATGGAGCAAACGTGAGTTTAATATATTCCAAAAAATTATAAGATTGGCACAAGGTAAAGAAACTGACTTGTCTTTGAATGCTATAATGAAAAGAATCAGAACCGCATTTTCAGATATCAGAGATGCTCAAATCGGTGTGTTCTCGCCTCCTGCAATTACAGGTATGAGTATGCTCGGCGGTTTTGAGTTCCAAATGCTTTCAAAAGGCGAATATACTCCTCAGGAACTTGAACAGTTTGCCAATCAACTTATGGCTGCCGCAAACCAGAACAAAAACCTGTCTAACGTATATACCCAGTACCAAGCCAACATGCTTCAGTACATTGTTGATATAGACTACACAAAAGCACTTGCACAAGGTATAGATTTACAGGAATTGTATTCTACTTTGTCATCAACACTCGGTACATATTATGTCAATGACTTTAACAAGCTTGGCCGTGTTTTCAGGGTACAGTTGCAGGCTGAACAAAAATTTAGAAGAAATGCGAATGACTTAACCGGCATTTATGTAAAAAACAAATCCGGAGTTATGGTTCCTATTACAACGGTAGTTTCTTTAAAACAGACTGTTGGTGCAGGTTCTATTACAAGATATAATCAGTACAGAAACGTACAATTTTCAGGAAACCCGGCTCAGGGTAGAAGCTCCGGTGAAGCTATGAAAGCTATGGAGCAGGTAGCAACTGAAGTTTTGCCAAATGACATGGGTTTTGAGTGGTCAGGTACCTCAAAACAAGAAATTGAGTCCAGCGGGCAAACTACAACGATTATTGCTCTGGCGTTAATCTTTGTATATCTCTTTTTGGTTGCTTTGTACGAAAGCTGGTCTATACCGTTTGCGGTACTGTTGATTTGTCCTTTGGCTGCCGCAGGTGCTTTGATATTCCAGCTTATTATGGGCCAAGCATTTGATTTGTATTCTCAGGTCGGTATGATTATGCTTATCGGGCTTGCCGCAAAACAGGCAATTTTGATTGTAGAGTTTGCCAAAGAACTCCACGAAACAAACGGTATGTCTATAGAAGATGCGGCTGTTGAAGCATCTCATATCAGATTCAGGGCGATTATGATGACGGTAGTTGCTTTTGTTGTCGGTATGCTTCCGCTGCTTTTTGCACACGGTGCAGGTGCTTCTTCAAGAATTTCCGTAGGTTCTACAGTGTTTGGAGGTATGCTTGCTGCCGGTACAATAGGTACAATAATGACACCTGCTTTTTATGTTATTATTCAACACCTTGTTGAGAATGTAATGAGCAAAAAGAAAACAAAAAAAATTGAAACTGATGAAAAATAATTCATAATATTTATCGGGGAAGATATGAATAGATATTCTAAAAATTTAATAATATGTTTAATCTTACTGGCGTTTGTATCAGGTCAGATTCTGCCATGTTATGCTTTTTCAAACAATTTTGTTAACAAAATAAGCTCAAAAATTGCTTTGAATAATACAAAAGAAAAAAAATCATCAACAGATGTTAAAAATGAAGCTTCTTTAAAAAGCAATGATACTACAGTAAAAGAGAAAAAAGACAAAAAAATAAGCTTCCCAAAACTTGCAAGCAAAGATTCTTCTACAGCAAAAACGACAAGTAAACAGTCTGGAGAAAAGCTAAATAACGTAAAACCAAAAAATAAAGAAGTAAAAACAACAAAAAAAGAAAAAAAATCTTTTTGGACAAAATACAAAGAAAAAAAACAGGCAGAAAAAGATGCAGAGATTACAGTAACGGCAAAAACGGATAAATTGCAGCCGTCTGTAAAAATACAAACACAAGACGATAAAAAAGTAAAAGAACAAAAGCCCAAAAAAGAGAAAAAAGCTAAAAAAGAAAAGAAATTATCCAAAAAAGAAACAAAACAACATACTGTACAAACTCCGGCAAAAAAAGAAATGAAACCTCTTCAACCCAAAGCGGAGCCGGATGAAAAACTTCCTGACAATGTTTTTAATGCATCAGCGTCTATGGAAGGTTCTGTGTCTACAGATACTATTATTTCCGTCGATGACTGCGTAAAAATTGCTCTTGAAAATAATCCTACAATTCTTTCTCAAATGATGAGCAAAGATTTGTATAAAAATAAAGTTGCCCAAGCGTGGTCAAATTATTTTCCGACTTTAAATGCCGGTGTTTCATATTCAAGAAACGATATGATGGTGACAAACTTCAGATTTCCGACACAGCAGTATAACCTCTATAATACTCCGAATGTCGGATTCAATCAGTTGATTTATGACTTTGGCAAAACCGGAGCCCAAGCAGGAGTGGCCAAAAAGACATATGAAGCTTCTCAAGAAAACCTTCAAGCCAGCATAAATGATATAGTTTATCAAGTAAAAAATGCTTATTACAATTTGTTGTACCTCCAGCAGCAAGTCAGTGTATATGAAGAATTTGTTTTGCAATACCAGATACACTTGCAGCAGGCTTTGGCTTATTACGAAATCGGAAGTAAGGCCAAGATAGATGTCTCTACGGCACAGTACAATTTGGATAATACGAAGCTTACTTTGGTTAATGCCAAAAACGCTCTGGAAAACGGTTTTGCACAGTTGACAAATGCAATGGGTACGCCTGAAATCCCCCCTTTTACTGTTAAAGACCGTTTGGATAAAAAAAGATATGATGTAAAATTTGAGGATGCTTTACAGGTTTCTTATGAGTCAAGACCCGAACTTATGGCGGCTAAAAAGAAAATGGAAGGCTCGAAATACTTGATAAAAGCTTCAAAAGCTGCTTTTGCTCCTAATATAAATGCTTTTGGTACATTTACTCAAGGCGGTTCTCGACCCGACACTGATTACGGATACCAGATAGGTGCTCAACTTGCGTATTCAAACCTTAATTTATACCTGATAAAAAAGCAATTGGATGAAGCAAAACTTACGTACAAAAAAGACCAGGCTGATTATGAAGTCCAAAGACAAAAGGTTTATCTTGATGTAAAACAAGCTTTTATCCAATTGAAAAATGCACAGCAGTCTATTCCTGTTGCCCGTTCATCTATGGATGTGGCAAAAGAAAGATATGACCTGGCAGCCGGCAGATACAAGGTTGGACTTGGTGATGCAATTGAGCTTAAGGATGCACAAAACGAATATATGACTGCAAAATTGCAGTATTACAATACACTTATGCAATATCATATTGCTGCGGCAAATTTGGAGCGTGTAATGGGTGCACCGTTGACTGCAACGGAAGAAAACTTGTAAATTTGATTGAATATGTTCTGTCTAAAGAGCAGACGAGCCGGTCGAAAATTTATAAAAAAACACGTTATATGAAGTTTTGTAAAGTGTGTTTTTGTTAATATTATTGCATTTGAGGCATGAGTAAAAATTTTTTTATATTTGCTGAAATTCTTGTTTGCATTTTGTTTTTATATATATAGAAGTGTCGTAATAAGAAAGAGTGCAGTATATGAGTAATCCATTCAAGATTGATTTGCCGGAAGTAAATAAAGTTCAAGGCAATAAAAATGTCGAAAAACCTCAAAATACCCAAGAATCGAGAGCTGCTCAAGAAAAAGAAACCTTGAGAACAACTGATATTTATTCACTTGCTTCCGAAAACGGTTCAAATGACGTTAAATTCCAAAATTATGACGGATTTGTAAAATCTTCGGATAATGGTGAAACATATAAATATGCTGAAACCATAAAAGAAGGCGAATCTGCAAAAGAAGATGCAAAAAGTGCATCAAAAGATGCGGGCAATGCAAAAAGAGAAGCTGAAAAAGCTTCCGACACTGCTGTAGAAGACAAGCAGGAAGTCACTAAATTGACAAAACAAACTCAAACAAAAGAAAATCAAGCTGTTTCAAAAGCTAATGAAAACAATAATAAAATAGAAGAAAAAGAAGCTGAAAATCAGGCTCTCGAAGGAGAAGTCAATGATATAGAAAATGAAATTGCAGAATTGATGGAAGAAGACGGCCAGTCTTATACTCCTGATGTTGTTTCGGCAGATGCAGGACCTGCTGTTGATATGGCCCAAGATTCCGCACAGGCAGGTCAAAATCAGCAGGCAAATCAAGCAGCAGCTTCCGTACTGGCTCCTGCCAATACAGAAGCAGCGGGTTCAGCAGGAATGTCAAACCCATTTGCTATGAATTCTCTTCCGTCAGGAAATGAGCAGCAGTATGCACCTACATCTATAACAGCAGTATCTGCCCAAAATTCTGAAGCTCAAAAACAAGCCGGAGTCCCAAAGGCTTCTGCTCAACAAAATGCTGCCGGTGCTAAATCTGCGGTTTCAGCAACCGGCTCGAGCTTAGGTGCATTTGGCTCAGCTATACCTAGTGCAAAAGGCAAAAACGCTGACAGGATTAATGAGCTTATGTCTCAATCATCCGCTAAAAAATCAACTATACAATCAAATATATCTTTGATTCAATCAAGCAGAAGTGCGACAAACAGTATTTTGGCATCAGCTCGTCAATATGCCGCAACAGCAGCTTCTACTGCTTCTTCAAAAAAAGCTGCAAGTGAAGCAGGCTTGCAAAAAGCAAATACAGCAGGACAAGTCGGTGCCTGGACTACAACAGTCGGCGGTGCAACAACAGCTACAGGTCTTGCTATGCAAGCATTTTGGCCTACAGCAGCAGCCGGTGTAGTAGTTACTAATGTCGGATACGGCACAACTGCCGCAGGTTCTGCAACTACAGGAGCTGCCAAAATTGCTCAAGGCAATACTACAGAAGGTATTAATACGGCAACAAGCGGAATAACTCAAATGCTGGCTTCATCTAAAAATCTAAATGCAGTCAAAACGGCATAATGAATAAGATTTAAACTATTTTAAAACACCTGCACTGTCGGGTGTTTTATTTTTTTGCAAGTCTTCAAGAAAGCATGCACCTATAACACCGGAAAAGTCACCAAGCTCTGCTTTTTTAAACTGGATTTTTCTTGCAGGAATGGGAAGTGCTTTTGTTTTTGCTTTTGTAATTGTTCTTTGATAAAATTCATCAACTGCTTCTATAAGTCCGCCGCCCAGTACAATCAATTCCGGGTTGTAGAAATTTATGATTGTTGCAAGACCGTTTGAAAGGTAGTCGGATGCTTCAAACAAAACCTGTGTTATGAGTTCATCTTTATGCTCCAAAGCTTTTCTTATCATACTTGAACTGATAGGTTTGTTGTCTTTCATAAAATCCGTGATTATTGATTTTCTGCCTTTTTTCAAGGCACCCAGTATCCTGGCTTCAATAGCCGTTCTGGAAGCGTATGCTTCAAGGCACCCGTTGCCTCCGCAGCCGCAGGGTCTGCCGCCCGCATCGACTATTATGTGCCCGATTTCTCCTGCCGTACCAGTTGCACCATAACGTATACGGCCGTTTTCGGCTATTCCGGATCCTATACCTGTCCCGACAAATATACAGACAAAATTGTCGAAGCCTTTTCCGGCTCCGAATTTCATTTCACCCAGTGTTGCTATGCCAACATCATTGCCTACATATGTAGGGATGTAAAATTCTCTTTCGAGTATTGCTTTGATGTTTAAATTTGAGCAACTGAGATTTGGTGCGGATATCAAAATCCCTTTTTCTCTGTCCACCTGTCCCGGTGCACCAATGCCTATTGAATCGATTTGTGCGATGTCAAAATGTGATGTTTCCAATAATTCTTTTACGGAAAGTTTGAGTTTTTCAACAATTGTTTCCGCATCTTTTTCGTTACCTGTTTTTTGTTTTATGGAAAATAGAACTTCACCGTTTCCTTTGTTTACAAGTCCGGACAAAATCTTTGTACCGCCTAAATCAATTCCTATAGCATAATTGGGCATGTCGTCGCTCCATTAAATCTGTGCAACATAATTATATCATATTATTACAACTCATACGACTGATTTGTGAAATGATGTGCAGTTGCCGCTTTTAATTATTTATCTTTGAACTCTGATAAGATTCAATTGCACCGGCTGATTTTATAGATTCCAAAAAATTTCGGCAGGTTTCCTTATCGTGGTTCAGGTATTCAAGAATAGCACCGCATATTTCTTCATTTGGTTCAAAATATTTTGAGTTTGGCTTTTGCACATTTTTCAAGTACATTGTAACAAGTGCTCCAAAAGCATCCGGTACTTTTGTTTTTCTGTAAATTCCGCTCAGCATTGTTTGAATATTTGCGGAATCTGAATTGTTAAACCTTGCAATGATTGGATAAAACTTGTCTGTATTTTGTGCTCCTGCGTCAATTATACGGTTTAACAAGTACAATCCTGCTGTCACATTTTTCTCATTGTCTGTTTTTGAAAGCATATTAAGTATATGTGCTGTAGATTCGTTTTTTGCGGACGCAATTTGAAATGCGAGCTTTTCGTTAAATCTTGAATAATTTACAGTGCTGTCGGGGAGGATAAATGAGTCGCAAAAATCCTGAATCATTTCCGAAATTTTATCCGGTTTTGAAAAATTTGTGTTAACTAAATTAAATTGTTTGAATGTTACCGAATTTATGTTCATAGAATCCTGTTTTATTTGATTATTAACAATATAAATTGTGAATTGTGACACCCGCTCCCTCAATTGTGATAGAAGAAGGCTCAAAATAGTAATGTAGAGACTTACGAGTATACAAACGGAGGGCCGTTTTTAATTTCATATAAGATATTTTCGGCACGGGTTTTAAGTTCATTTTTATCTTTTCCCTGCATTGCCTGAATTCTGAATTCGTCTATGAGAGGTTCTATTACGCTGGTTTTTTTTGTATAAAAATTATTCAACTCAACATTTACAAGTCTTTTTTGCAAATCAAGTTCTGTTTTTGCGTTTTCTTTAATAACCTGTGCTTCTTTTATTGCTTCGACTGCTGCTGAACCTATGTATCCTGTGGCTGTAACTGTAGTCATTCCGGCAAAAAGGATTTTTAAAAGAGGATTTTCCCAGTTCACAATCATGTTATACAAATGTGCACGGTCGTCATTTGTGTGAGAATACAAAGAAGGCTTTGAACCGGGTTTGCCGGCTATAGCTTCAGCACCTTCCTGTGTAATTTTTTCTACTTCAACAACTATATCGTCCAATTTGTCTTTAGGAAAATTCTTTGCTTTTGAAAGTACTTTTTCAATTTCTTGTTTTGGGATATTTAATGAAACAAACAAATTTTTTATCAATTTTAAAGAATCCTTGTCCCAGTCATTGTGTTTTTCTATCAGGTCTGTTATTTTTTCTTTCATTGCTTTTTCGTATTGTTCACAGTATTTTGCCGTTTTTTGAACATTCCTGAATGCAAAAAATCCTAATGCCGTAATCAAAGCAGTTCCAATACCTACGGCAATATATGACAGAATCGGATTTTTGTTTTTGTCCGACGATTGCCAGAATAGTTGTTCTTTCGATTGTTTGAAAGAAATAAATTTTCTGAATGTTGTGTTGTTGTTTCCAAAGTTTTCTTTGTGCAAGATATCATCGAGTTCTTTTGCCTTTTGTGCCAGCATGCATCTTAATATCTGCATTTTCCCGGAAAAACTTTGAGTTTCTACGGCTATCAATTTTTCTTGTAAATCTCTTTGAACATCTGCCTGTTTTTTCCTTACCCAGATTTCTTTTACACCGTCAACGAAGTTTTTTCCCGCAAGTCCTACAGCACTCAATACAAAAACACCGAGAGCACCGAGAATATTTTTTGCATTAGGGTCTTTTATCATTAAGTAGGTAACAAAATGAGGCTCATTGTTGATTGCAACATTTTTAGGGATTTCAGGCAGTGTTTTCCAGGAAGGAAGTTTTGTCCTGTGTTTTGCCGCTCCGGACAAAGCCGCCATTGAACCGGCAAGTAATGCAAAAACACTTACCGTTGTTGCCAGGAGGGGCATAAGGCTTTTGCTTCTTTTTGTTGAAGTTGTTTGTTTTGAAGAATTTGTGTCTAATTTTTCAAATGTATCCGGCAGTCCCGTTCTATCAGGGATAACAAGACTGTCATACATTTCTTCTATATTTGGCACGGTCTGTTCTGTTAAAGATTCTTTGTCTTTAATCATGTTGTTTACAACAACACCTTCTTTCAGTTCAGAAATATTTTTTTTCTGCGTATAGGTATGGTTTCTGTATTGTCTTTTTGTTTCTATATCCTGATATGGGTTAATAGTACTCATTCTTCTTCACTTTCTTCCGATTCTATTTTGTTTTGTAAAAAGGAAAACAATGCTTCTTTGGCTGTATTTAGTTCAAACAGTCTTTTTTCTTCTTCCGCTTTTTTTATTTCTTCATCTTCTTCATTTTCTGTTTCTGTAAGTCCGAACAGGTTGAATATTTTCTTTTTGATATCTTTAAATTTTTCGGATATTTTTTTGCTTAGAGCGGCTTTCATTTCTCCAAAGATGGAAACAAGTTTGTCCGAAATGTCTGCAATTTTTTGTTTTATGGCGTCTATGGCTTTTGCTGTAATATTTACAAGGTTATTTATAGAATTTATTACAGTATTTATTGAACGAACCAGAGGCAGCAATACTGCATCTGCGGCAAAAGCAGCAATTTTAGCAACAGGCCCTTTTAAAGAAGAATTTAAAATAGCAAGTTTCATTGCATTTATTTGTGCTTCTAGTTTGTTCAAATACGAATGCAAATCCTGAGCGGCAAACATTTGCTGCGTATGTTGTCTTGCCAATTTTTGAGCTTTGAGCATTTGGCCTATTGCATAGCATTCATTCCAGGTCATTTCTCTTGGTTTGTTATCTTTTTTTACCGAAGAGCCTCCGCCGCCCATTCCGTTACAAATAGGGCAAGCACCCAAAGGTAAACCGTGCGGACATGTTCCTATTTTGTTATTTGACGCTCTTGAAAGAGATGTTGTCATTAAAAAATCCCTGTTCTTAATTCCTCTTTGGATATAAAAACACGGATACTTGAATCAAAAAGCTATTTTTTAACCCCACAGCCTAATGCACGAAGCAGCGGTGTTTTTATATAAATATTTTGAAGTATTCCGGCTTTACGGCTGCGGCTCAGCTGGGGATTTTCACACCCATTTCCTTCTTTACTTAATTCTACTTTTTAAATATTTTTGTGTCAATTTTGTTTGTTCTTATTTTTATAAATTTTCATATAATTAGCATTGTCTTTTATTTGTGATTTAAAATCGTAAACTTTTGTAAGCCTAAAACCTTTTTCTTTAAATAATTTATCATCTATATAGCAAGAAGATGCAATAATAGTTTGATTTTTTGTAGGGTCATAAATGAAGTTGTTTGTTGTTATGTAAATACAAGCAAGCGGTTGATGTTTTTCATAATAGGCATCACCGTTTTTGTTAATTTTATATGTAACAACGGTATCTTTTGTAGGTTTCAAAAGCACTGTGCTTATCATAAGGTCGTTTGTTGTAATCAGATAGTCGTAATTTGACAAATCATAACTTTTAAATTTTTCAGGCAAAAGTACATCTATTTTGTATCCTTCCGTCTCCAGCATTTTTATAACATAGAGTCTGCTGTTGTAACTGGGTATTATGGCATAATTTGTGCCTTTGGGAGTCGTTCTTATAATATCTCTTAAATAACAAAACGGCATTTTCCCTTTATATCCGACAAAAAGAGCACATCTTACCTTTTCTCTTGCATCATCCAATGTTCTTTGCTGCAATATAACTTTTAAAATTTGTGCATAAGAACGTGATGAAAGGTTTACACTCATTACAAGAAAATAAGACATTACAAAAAATAAAATTAAAAGCTTAATGATATTTGTTTTTTTCATGTAGGAAACAGCAAATACGGGAGCAGAAATAACAACCATAAAGGTTACAAATCGTACACTGAACACCATATATGCAATGGAAAAAGACATACAAAATATATTAATCAAAAACATTAAACCAAATGCGGCAATTATTGAATTTTTTAAAGAAACTTTGCCTTTTCTTATTTTTTCTGTTACCGCAACTATAAAAGAAACTATTATTCCCGGCAAAAATAACAAAAATCCAAGAAGACCGACACCCAT
This sequence comes from Candidatus Gastranaerophilales bacterium, assembly GCA_944323115.1. Lineage (GTDB taxonomy): Bacteria > Cyanobacteriota > Vampirovibrionia > Gastranaerophilales > Gastranaerophilaceae > Limenecus. The sequence continues at coordinate 3,707 of CALURG010000041.1, read as the reverse complement.
TTTTACATCTAAAAGTCTATTGTTTATAATGTTATTGTCGGTCATTGCTACGCCTAATTCCGGAGGAATATTTAAAATGTTAAATATAGCAAGCTTTAAGTTGGTAATATGCACACCGACATAATCGCTGTATCTGAATCCTGAGAAATCGAAAAGCATAAATATATATCTGATAAAATTAGCTATCACTGCTTTTACGCCGCCTCTAAAACTGTGTAGAGTAACTGCGGATTCTGAACCCAGAAAATTTCCGTAGTCAATAAAATTTAAAATGTAGTTATAACTTGAGAAAATTATAAAGTTTGCAAATATCATTATCAAAAATGAAACAAGAGGCTTGTAAAAGTCTTTTTTGTTATTTTGTAATGCCAAAAAGACAAGCAAAAGAAATACTCCGGGAAATGCTATTACAGAAGGTGATTTTGTGCCCATTGCCAGAGCGTATGCCAGTGAAGAAAAGAAAATTAAAGGAAGTTTCTTTTCTTCTTTTAACGCTGTTAAAAACAGAGTTATAGAAGAAAGCACAAGGCCGGCTATTAAAATATCTGTTTCCGTACCGGAGGCTTCTGCTATCACGGATGCCAATGAAGAAAGCATGAAAACTGCCCACAATTTCCTTCTTTCACTGAATCCTGTAATATCCAAAATAGTGTACACACTAAATATGGATGCAATGTATCCGAAAAAAGAGAAGAACCCCAAGCCTATATCGTTTTTTACAAAAACCAATACCCAAAGATATAAAATCTCAGAGTTTATAGGCATTACGAGGTTTCTGTTGTCAGGTATATCAAAATGATTCAAACTTCCTTGAGACATCCAAAAAGCGGCTCTGTTCAAGTGATATGTCAAAGAGTCAAAGCTTATCACAGGCATGAAAAGGTTTAAAAGAATTGCGGTAACAATAAAAAAGACAAAACCAAATGAGATAATCATCAGAACTTTATCTCTTTTTAATGCGGCTGTGATTCTTTTTAAAGTGTTTTTTAAATCAGGTATATAAAAAGGTTTGTTCTTTTTTATCCACAAAAAACCAGTTATCAGGCAGAACAAAAAGTTTATGAATAAAACATTATACATTGAAATAGCTTGAAACAAAGAAAGCATTTCAAATGTCAAAACCACTTGTGCAAAAACAGAAACAAGCAAAATCAAAAAGCCTGCGGCTTTTGTTTTTCCCGATTTTGGTGCAAATATACAGGTTATAAAATATGAAGATAAAAATACCAGCAAAAAAGATATGAAAAACATAATAAATTCCCTTTAAAATTTTAAACTAAATTATATCCCAAATATTAAAAATATTTATACAACCGGGCAATTTAAGAAAATATTCCATTTTAATAGTATAAAACTGTGCATATTCCACTCTCACTCGTAAACTGTTTACTTTAATGCCGCATAAACAAAGCGGCTTTTTCTTTTTTTAATTGTTTATTGTGTCGGAAAAAAGCTTTGTCATTCTTTCTCTGTAAAATTCTTCATATCTGTCTTCGAGAATTGCATTTCTTGCTTCTTGTGCAAGATTAACAAGAAACTGAATGTTATGTATGCTCAAAAGAATTGCTGCTGTAGCTTCTCCTACACGATAAAGATGCCGTATATATGCCCTTGTGTGATTTTGACATGCATAACAAGTGCATGTCTTGTCAAGAGGTCCTGCGTCATATTCAAACTCTTTGTTTTTAATAATTTTTCTTCCTTCTGAAGTGAAGAATGAACCGTGCCTTGCGTTTCTTGTCGGCAAAACGCAATCAAACATATCAACACCTCGCAAAATACCGTCCAGTAAATCCTCAGGTGTTCCTACACCCATAAGATATCTGGGTTTGAATTTTGGTAAAAGAGGTGCTGTGAGTTCTACAAAGTGATTTTTTACATCGGCAGGTTCTCCGACACTCACTCCTCCAATTGCATAACCTACGGCATCAAATGTTGAAATTACTCTTGCACTTTCCTGCCTCAAATCATCAAAAAATGCACCCTGCACAATCGGAAAAAGAGCCTGATCATCTCGTGTGTGAGCTTTAAAACATCTCTCAAGCCACCTGTGTGTACGTTCCATAGCAGTTTTAGCTTCTTCGTATGTACAAGGATAAGGTGCACATTCATCAAACGCCATAGCAATATCTGCACCCAAATCCTGTTGAATTTCCATAGAAATTTCAGGATTTATAAAATATTCACTGCCTGTTTTTGCGTCTTTAAATTTTACACCATCTTCTGTAATATTTCTCAAATCCGCAAGACTAAAAACCTGGAATCCTCCTGAGTCAGTCAAAATAGGTTTGTCCCAGTTCATCCATTTGTGAAGACCGCCAAAATGTTTTATCAGTTTGTTGCCGGGCCTCAATGACAAATGATAAGAATTTCCAAGTATAATCTTTGCTCCTGTATTTTTTAGATGGTCGTTTGTCAGCATTTTTACGGCAGAATTTGTTCCTACCGGCATGAACACAGGAGTTTCTATATCACCATGCGGTGTATGCAAAAGACCGGCACGTGCTCCGGTCTTTTTGTCTTCATTTAACAATTCATATGAAAAAAAATCTGATTTCATAAGAAATTACACCTGTTTTGGAATATTTTCCCAAACATATTCCATCATTGTTTTCCAATCTTCACACAACTCTTCCGGCTTGAAGTAGATATTGATTTCTCTTGCTGCACTTTCAACGGAATCAGAACCGTGAATGGTGTTGAATTCTTTAGTTTGTGCAAAATCAGCTCTGATTGTTCCGACTTGTGCGTCATTTGGCACAGTAGAACCCATCATGTGTCTCATTCCTTCTATTACATTCATACCTTCCACAACCATTGCAACAATGGGGCCTGATGTAATGTAGTTAATCAAACTTTGGTAAAAAGGTTTGCCTTTGTGTTCCGCATAATGCTGTTCAGCTATTTCTAAAGTAGGGTGCAGCATTTTCAGACCCACAATTTTATAGCCTTTGTGTTCAATTCTTCTGATAATATTACCTATCAAACCTCTTTTTACGCCATCGGGTTTAATTGCTACAAATGTTCTCTCCATCAAATTTCTCCTCCCGTCAACTTTATTGAATCATAAAAAACCTTTTTTCGCAAACATATAGCATTTCTATACTTTTTCAATAATGACAGGAAGTTATGTTTATTTTAAAATTTTTGTGAAAAAATGTAACGACGATAAGTTTTACCTAGCATTTTTTTTTATATTCAAACTTAGTTATATCAGAAGTAAGTTATACACACGGAAAGACAAAGAATCAGATGAGTTCTGCTTACAATTTCTTGAAAAAAATATGTAATTCACTTGGTGAGCACAATGATGCGTTGTATGCGGTTCTTGCAATTGCAGTCTTTAAAGGCGTCATGCGTCCGACTTTTACAATGATGGACAAAGAATCGGACAAAGAGACAAAAAAATATGCGGCCTTCAGAGAAGGTTTGACAGAAGTTATAGCTTTTTGTTCATATATACTTACACACAAATTGGTTTTGCCACTTGCTGTACCTATTGCAAAAAAAACCAGAAAAAGTCCCAAAAAAATTAAAAACGGATTATCTTTGTTAAGTGTATGTCTAACGGCGGGGGTTATTATTCCGGCTATTTGTAACTTAACACTGAAACCTATTATGGACGGAGTTAAGAAACTTGGCGAAAGAAGAAATAAAAAATCACTTGGTACAGAAACAAACAAAGTTCTTGATATAAAAGAAAAAGA
>CALURG010000040.1 GCA_944323115.1 Candidatus Gastranaerophilales bacterium | reverse complement strand
TATGCTTTGAATGGAAATACAATAACATTTAACTCAAGTAATGTAACAATACGCGGAGAAAAAGACAAAGCTCACGATGTAAATATAACAAGAGAAAACATAACTTTTTACGGCGGCAATTTAAACGACAAAATCCAAATGAATGTCTCAAGCTCATACATATATGCCGGCGGAGGAGATGATGAAATCATATTGAACACAAGGTATGCGACAGGAGTTTATGGTGAAGACGGAAATGATCATATTGTCTTAAAAGATGGAGTTGCATACGGCACACAAGTTATATCCGGAGGAAACGGTGATGATGTCTTTGACATTTACGGCTCTACATACTCTGTGCGAGGAGATGCAGGCAATGACACTTTTAATATTTACAATGCAAACAACTCCATTATCAGCTGCGGGGACGGAGATGATACGGTAAATATAAACAAAGCAGGCTTAACCAACCTGAATCTGCTTGGCGGCGACGGGAAAAATGTAATAAATGGAACACTGACAGATTCTTGTATTTCAAACTTTGAAGGCTACGATGTTTTTACGGAAGTAAAATTTGCAAAAGATGAAGAAAAAACTATTGTCATAGGCGGCAAAACATATGTAGTCAGAAACAGATATCAATACAGTGAAGAAAACAGTTTTCAATATTATTATGACAACGTATCAGGCAAAATAACTTTCAGCGGAAACGGTTTTCTAATAAACGCTCAAAGCGACGTATCACATGATGTAATAATAGACGGCTCATATATGAATTTTTATGGCGGTGACAAAGATGACAAAATTTACATAAAAAATTCAAGCAACAGAGCTGAAGCAGGCAATGGCGATGACGAAATTACGCTGGCATCAAACTGCTACTCCTGCTCAATTTATGGCCAGGCCGGAAATGACACTTTAATCAGAGAAAGCGGCGGTGCTAATTCTGAAAATCACCTTTCAGGCGGAGACGGGAATGATGAATTTATATTGGATACAGTCCAATATTATGACACTTATGACGGCGGCAACGGTGATGACATATACAGAATAAACGGAACAAGCAGCGGAAAATTCAGTGATTTGTACGGAAACAACGTCTTTTACATAAATTCCGACAACAACACAATTACAACAGGTTCCGGTAACGATACATTTAATATTAACGGCAACGGAAACATTATTGCTGCACAAGGCGGCAATGATTATTTTGAAATCAACGGTTCAAATAACAATATTGACGGCGGTACCGAGACAAATTATTCCGTAAGCATTTCAGGTTCGAACAATAATGTTTCGAATCTGGACAGCAACCCGTTTGCCGGTACTTTAACATTTGAATATCAGGGAGAGACAAAAGAATTTACAATTGAAGGGAAAAAATATACTGTCACAAACAATACAAACAGTTCATCTACGAATCCAAACACTCTTGTTTACAACCTAAACCCAAATACAGGTGAACTGAAACTCAGCGGTTCGGATTTTACCATAAACGGAGATGAAAACACTCAGCACAATATCCTTGTTGAAGGAAACAACAACAATATAAATACCGGCAGACTAAATGACAAAGTTACAATAAACTCCGGCTCAAACAACGTTGTTGACACTGGTGAAGGAAACGATAATATTACACTGAATTCCGATAACAATGCAGTAAATGCAGGCAGCGGTGATGACATAATAACACTAAACGCTTCGTCTAACCTTGAAATAAATGCAGGAGACGGAAATGACAGAGTAACCGTAAACGCTGATAACAATACAAATATTCAGCTCGGTCTAGGAAACGATACGGCGGAAATAACGGGAAACGGAAATACTGTTAATACAAACGAAGGAAACAATAGTGTAACGGCAACAGGCGATTCAAACAACTTAATCGGCACTGACGGCGACAATATATTAAACGCTATAGGTGACAACAATACTATATCAAGCGGCACCGGCAGCAACACACTGGGTGTAAACGGCAATAATAATACAATTTCCTCTTTAGGAAATTCCTCTACAACTGTTGTCGGAAATCAAAACAGCTTTCAGGGCGGCAGCGGTATTGACAGAGTCACAATAAGAGGTGATGAAAATAATATTAAAGGCGGGGAATCTGACGACAATTTTTCCGTTCAATCCGGTGAAAATAACTTTATTGACGGTGAAGGCGGCAGCAGAAATATTCTTTTTGACAAAGGAGAAAATACTCAATATCAAAATATTTATATTCCTCAGCCTCTGCATGTCCGTCTTCAAGTTGGTGCAAACGCTCATGACAGTGTTGAGTTTGAAATATCTTTTTCCGTTGAAGGTGTTATATTAGATTTTTCAACAGCCGAGAGCTGCAAAGAAAATATAAATACAATTGATGATCTACTTGACAGTCTTACAACCCAGCGTTCAAATATCGGGGCAGTCATGAGCAGATTGGATTCCATTGCACAAAATCAGATAAGTAAAATTGAAAACTATACAGCCGCAAAATCAACTATCATGGATGCTGACATTGCTGAAGAAAGTGCAAATTTTGTAAAAGCACAAATCTTGCAAAATACGGCATCCGCATTGATTTCATCTGCACAAAGCGTACACGCAAATCTTGTGTTTAGACTTTTGGAAGGTTTGTAATTGTTTGACTATAGTAATGCGTCACCCGGCTTCTCCTGAATCGTAGGCGAGGGACCGAGCCGTACGAGTCAGGATGCCCCAACGGGGTAGAACGCGGATTGTTGTGACCGGCGGGAGCAACAATTGCGGAGAATCGCGGCAAAAAGGCAAATGAGGACATGAAAAAATGCGTCACCCGCGATTCGAACGCGGGACCTATCCCTTAAAAGGGGAGTGCTCTACCTACTGAGCTAGTGACGCATTTTTATAAATATTCAATTTTCGTTTCAGCTTGTAAAACTAGGTTAACAGGAACAAAATTTTCAGTCAACAGTTTTTTATTTTTTGTTTGAGTTATCTAAAAATAGTTTGGTTCCTGCCCGGCCCAACGCTTACAATTGAGACGGGAACACCCATGAGTTCTTCAAGCCTTTTAATATATTTTTTTGCATTTTCAGGTAAATCTTCATATTTTTTTATATCAGATATATTTGATTTCCAACCGGCATGGGTTTCATAAACAGGCTCAAGATATTTGTGTATGTTTATATTTGTCGGGTAGTAATCATAAATTTCACCGTTTCTTTTGTCTTTGTAGGCCACACATACTTTTATTTCTTCAAAAGTGTCAAAAACATCAAGCTTTGTAACAGCCATAGATGTCAGCCCGCTGACAAGAACGCCGTATTTTGCGACTACCGCATCAAACCAACCTGTACGTCTCGGCCTGCCTGTGGTAGTACCGAATTCATGACCTATGTTTCTGATTTTTTCGCCTGTTTCATCTGTAAGTTCTGTGGCAAAGGGGCCTTCGCCTACTCTTGTGATATAAGCTTTGGAAACTCCAATTATTTCTTTAATTACAGTCGGGCCAAAACCACTGCCGGTACAAGCACCGCCGGCAACAGGATTTGAACTTGTTACATAAGGATATGTTCCCCAGTCCACATCAAGCATTACACCTTGTGCACCTTCAAAGAGAATTATTTTGTTTTCTTTCTTGGCATCTAAGAATATTTTTTGCCAGTCATTGCACAAATAAGGTTTTATAATTTCTGCATATTTTTTACAAAGAGCAGTAACTTCTTCTTTTGAATATGACTTAAGACCGTATACTTGCGTAAGTTCTTTATTTTTTAAAGGTAAAATCAAATCAAGCTTGTTAGACAAACCTTCTTCATCAAACAAATCTTGAACTTTTATTCCGTGTCTTGAAATTTTATCAGTATATGTAGGCCCTATACCTTTTTTTGTGGTACCGATTTTTTCGGCACCTTTGGCTGTGTCTTCTGAATATCCGTCTACGTCTATATGGTAAGGCATTGTAATTGAAGCAAGAGGAGAAATTTTAAGACCGGATAAATCAATGTTGTCTTTTTTTAAATCTTCTATTTCTTTTTTTAGGACATCAGGATAAATCACCGTGCCTGCACCGATAAAACACAACTTGTTTTTGTAAAGTATTCCGGAAGGAATAAGATGGAACTTGAATGTTTTTCCGTTTGCGACAACAGTGTGCCCGGCATTGCATCCGCCTTGATAACGAATTATAATATCAGCATTTTCAGCGAGTAAATCTGTTATTTTTGCCTTGCCTTCATCTCCCCATTGTGCACCGATAACAACAGTATTTTCCATATCCAATCCTCATTTTATATTTGATACCCTGCTTTTTTATTATAAAACAAACTGAATTATTTGATTGTATACATTTCTTAACAATCTGTAAAGCCGCCCAGCATAAAGGTTTTTAGAATATTGTAAAGAAATATTAAGCAAAGTATATACTAAAAAGGCAATTTTTATATACTTTTTTACTTTATATATATACAAGAAGTAAATAAGTAAATGAGGTAAAGAGATGGGCTTCGTAATTTCAAATTTAACAACAATGATGACACAAGATGTAAAATCCAGCTGTGAATATCAATTGCAGATAATAACTAATCAACTTACAGCACTCGCAAGACAAGCTCAACAGATTGTTCAAACTCAATCAGCTATGGGTCAAGCATATATGGCAGAACACACTGATGAAGAAGGACAAATTGATGCCAGTGCAATCGAATGGGTAAACAGTGCGGCTTTCAATGCAAAATATGAAGCACAACTTAAAGAAATACAAGCAAAAGAACTTACACTTAACGTTCAAAAAGCACAGCTTGAAACAAAACAAAAAATGTATTCTTCTCAACAAGAAAGCTGGGAAAAATCAACAGACAAAAACGTAACAAACACATTCAAATATTTCCAATAAAATAAAAACCAAAAGCTACACAGGCTACTAGACTAAGAGAGAAAACACATATGACAATTTCAACAAATCCATTTACAAACTATACATTATCTATAGCCGCACAATATAAAGATACAAAAGCAGCAGTAGATGATGCACAGAAAAAACCGAATAGAAAAATGTACCATTCGATGGAGTCAATGCTGAAAGAATGTGTGTTTTTGGGAGCAACAAGATTCGGAACAAATTATATAGCCTAAAAGACTGCTTGATATCAAGCAGTCTTTTAGTTTAACAAATGTTCTTTAGTGTTTATGTAATCCGAAATAATTTTAAAAATTACAAGAAGTCTTTCTTTGTTGTGCAGATACAAATATCCGATTAAGACTTCAAAACCTGTTGCGAGTCTGTGCAAAGCCTGATTAACTTTTCTTGCTGATGATATTTGTATATTTCTTCCTCGTCGAACAAGATCCTGTTCTTTTTCTGTCAAGTGAGATTCAAGAACATCCAAAAGTGTACACTGAAAAGATGCTCTAACAAGTGCAGTGTTAATTTTATGCATTTTAGAAAGATTGGATGTCAGCATAATAATTTTTTCCCTGACAAAAACCTCATATACTGCATCACCTAGATGTGCATAACATTTTAGATTTAATTCTTCCATTAAAAAATTATAGAAATTTTTTTAAGTTTTGTAAATATATTACAGTAAAAAAGGCATAATCTTGATTAATAAAAAAGAATTATTATAACAAAGTTATGAACAGTAATATGATAAATCCGGCAAACTATTACAATCCGTTTGCCAAATACAATTACATAAGCAAAACAAGAGGCGTGTATATTCCCAAAGAATCACAGCCGCTGCTGGGTGATGACTACATCAACAAAGAAAAGTCCGCAAATATTTATAGCGGCAACTATGATGCAGACACAGATGTTATGCAAAATTTGGATTTGCAAATTTCTTCAGGTTCACAAAATAACGTATTAAAAACTATCAGCAAATTTTTGGGGCTAACTGAGAACTAAGAAATTATATCCAGTTCTTATCACTAATACATCCGGTTCTGTGCGTCAGTATAGTACAAATGGCTCTATTGACTAATTTTTTTTAACAAGCCGTTTTAAAAATTCGTTTATATTTTTATCACACAAAACTTGCCGCTTGCAGCCTTAAGTTCCTATTAATAGTAAGACCGGCGGCAAAATACTCATTATCGCGAATTTTTCAAATATTTTATTATCAATAATTTACAAGAGAGAAAATACTGCAATGCAATAAATATATGTTTGTATTATTGTTTTTAAAATAGGAGAAACCGGATGAAAAATTTGGTCGTTTTCAGCGATTTTGACGGAACAATTACCAAAGAAGACACTTTAAATAAATTTTTGTGTATTTTTGCAAATTCCAAGTGGCAGGAAATTGAAAAACAGTGGCTAAACGGGGATATAGGCTCCAAGCAATGTTTGGAAGAACAGATGAAGCTGGTTCCTGAAATGACACAGGAATGTTTGGATGAGTTTGTTGATTCCATAAAAATCGATGAGACATTTCCTGATTTTTACAATTTTTTGAAAAGTGAAAATATCGATTTTTATATAGTTTCAGACGGTTTTGATTACTTTATAGAAAAAATACTAAAAAAACACGGAATCATCGATGCAAAAGTTTTTTCAAACAAACTGGAGTTTAAAGACGGAAACTTTTACACGTACTTTCCGAATACAAACAATTCTTGCAAACGAAAATCCGGTGTATGCAAATGCCACATTGTAGAGAAAATAAGAAAAAGCAACACAATTGTTACAAATCAGGTATTGTACGCAGGAGACGGTTTGTCAGACTTTTGTGTGTCCGGCAAGGTTGATTTTCTGTTTGCAAAGGGAAGTTTGTTGGAGTATTGTAAAAAAAATATTCCGAACAACCATTTGATTGGTTTTGATTCTTTTGAAGAAATAAAAGAATTTATAAAAAGACAAAAATAAAAGGAGAGAGAAAATGCTCGACACAAAAACGAGATTGTCTGATGAGAAAATCAAAGCATTGGATAAAGAATACTGCTCTTGGGGTGATACTGTCCACTACCACGATGATCAGACAATTTTCAGAGATTGTGAAGGTTCTTATATGTATGACGGAAAAGATACACCGTATCTTGACCTTCAAATGTGGTATTCGAGCTGTAATCTCGGCTATAAAAATAAGAGAATCTTAGATGCAGTAATCAACCAGTATCATACAATGCCGCAGATTTCCTCCAGGTTTGTGTATGACTACAAGGCACTGCTTGCCGAAAAAATTGCAAAAGCAAATATAGACAGATATGGGATAAAAGGACGTGTGCAGTTTAATGTCGGCGGTGCACAGGTTAATGAAGACATGCTCAAACTTGTCAGAAATTACACAAAAAAACCGAGAATGTTTGCTTTTATGGGCGGTTATCACGGCAGAACAATAGGCACAACGGCTGTAACTTCAAGCTACAGATACAGAGAACATTTCGGTCATATTTCCGATACTGCACATTTTGTTCCGTTTCCGTATTGCTTCAGATGCCCTTATGACAAAAAATGCGAATCTTGCAATTTGTACTGCGTAAAACAGTTTGCAAAACTTTTTGAAAGTGAATACAACGGTGTTTACGACCCGAAGACAAAAGATTGTGAATTCGGCGGATTTATTGCTGAAACTATTCTCGGCACAGGAGGATATATTGTTCCTCCGAAGGGATATTTTAAAGAGCTGAAAAAAGTTCTTGATGAACACAATATTCTGTTTATGGTAGATGAAGTTCAGATGGGTTGCTATAGAACAGGAAAGCTCTGGGCAATGGAGCATTTCGGGGCAAAGCCTGATGCAATGACATTTGCAAAATCTATCACAAACGGTATGAATCCGCTTGCCGGTATGTGGGCAAAAGAAGAGTTGATAAACCCAAAAGTATTCCCTGCCGGAAGAACACACTCAACCTACGCCGCAAATCCGATAGGGACACGTGCCGGATACGAGGTAATGTGTATTTTTGAAGAAAAAAGAGAAGAACTCGAAAGAGAAATTCCGAGAAAAGGTGCAAAATTCCTTGACGGATTAAAAAAACTCGAGAAAAAATACAAAAATATCGGTACAGTCAACGGTCTGGGCTTTGCACTAAGTGTTGAGGTTACGGAAAATGACAGATACACTCCGGCAAGAGAACTATGCGACGAGATTATAGAAGCCGGTCTCAAAGGAGATTTGTATTACAAAGGCAAAAAATGCGGACTTATTCTCAACAACGGCGGGTATTACAAAAATATCATCACTATTGTACCGCAGCTATTTATTTCGGATGAAGAAATTGATATGGCACTTGAGCTGATGGATCAGTTGTTTGAAAGATATATGGAAAAAGCTTAGAATACAAACAAACAGGAATATACATTTGGAAAAAAGTTTAGATTTTGAGTTTATCCATAAAAACAAATGCAAAAGAGCCGTTCTCTTGTTTCATGGAATGACCGGCAGTCCTTATGAAATGAAAAAGATGGGCAAGGCACTGTTTGATGCAGATTTTGATGTTTTTTGCTACTGTCTGCCGGGACACGGAACAAGTCCGATAAACATTAAAACCGTAAAGTGGCAGGATTGGTACAATGATTCTGTCTTGCATTACAAAGAACTTACACAAAAATATGATGAAGTGTATCTGGGCGGGCTTTGTCTCGGAGCAGTGCTTGCTATCGCAATTGCAGAAGAATACCGGGATGTAAGAGGTATTGTTTCTCTTTCCACCACATTGTTTTTGGATGGCTGGACAATTCCCTGGTACAACTTTTTTATGCCCATAGGTGTTCATACAATACTCAGATATTACTACTCTTTCCCCGAAAGAGAACCTTACGGGCTGAAGAATGAAGTTTTGCGAAAAAAAATTGCAGCCCTTCAAAAAAGAAATACGGAAGCCCTTGATAACTACCCGATGTCTTGTATCTATGAGCTTTTGAAATTTTCAAAACTTACCAGAAAAAATATTTCTAAAGTCACAGCACCGATTTTGCTGATGCATGCAAAAGAGGATGATTTGACGAGCACAAAAAGTGCTGAATTTGTTTACAACAATATTTCTTCAAAAATAAAAAATTATATAAAACTTAAAAACAGCTATCATCTGATAGTTATGGACTATGAAAGAGACTATGTGTTTGAAAAATCAATTGAATTTTTCAACAGCCTTTCTGACTTTGCACCTGAAAAAACAAAACAATTTTCACAGCAAGAAAGGGCCGGCGTATGATGATAGAATTTTTACAAACAGAAAAAATCATGCAAGCTCTTCAACATTTTTCTTTAATTTTGCTGATTGTTTCAAATTTTCTTCTTATCATTGGTTTTGGGGTCGGAAAAATCGTTTTGCACAAATCTGAAGACAAAATAAAGTTTTTTGCACGTTTTACTGTAATGATTTGTATTTTGTTAATTACATATTTTTTATCAATTTTATTATTTACAATCGGCAGTATATTTTCTGCTAATGCAGCAAATAGTCTAATTTTTCCTATATTTTTGTTTTTGCCTTTTGTTATAGGGAAATTTGCTACATATGAAAAAGTGCATTTTTATACTAATATTCAATTAGTAACACTGATAATAAGTTTTATAATTGCATTGCTGATATTATAAACTTCGGAGCGGAATAAATGAAAAATTTGTATGACAGATATAAAAGAGAACTGGAAAGTCTTCATCAGACTTGTTCAAACAGAAAACTCGGATCTTTCAAAAAACTCGGACAGTACATTTTTGTTGAAAACAAAAGATATTTGAACCTCTCTTCAAACGACTATCTTGGAATTGCCGAAAACAAAGAGGCTCTGGATAAGTTTGTAGAAATTGCAGATTTTTCTATGGGTTCTTCGTCTTCAAGACTCCTCACAGGCAGCTCCTATGTCTTTGCAAAACTGGAATGTCTGCTTGCCGCAATGTTTGCAAAAGAAAAAGCTCTGATTTTCAACAGCGGATACCACGCAAATATAGGCATTATGTCTGCATTGTTGTCAAAAAAAGATGCTGTTTTTTGTGACAAACTAAATCACGCAAGTATCTTGGACGGCATAAAATTGTCGGATGCAAAAATGTTTCGCTACAAACACCTTGATTATGACCACCTTGAAGAGCTTCTTGAAAAGAATAGAGACGAGTATGAAACAGCAGTAATAATAAGCGAATCCTTATTCAGTATGGATGGTGATATTGCTGATTTAAATAAACTTGTTGAATTAAAGAGAAAATACAATGCAATCCTTATAATAGACGAAGCTCACGCCTATGGTGTGTACGGAGAAAAAGGACTCGGAATTGCAGAAGTTCAAGGCTGCATAAAAGATATTGATCTTATTGTCGGAACATTCGGCAAGGCCATAGGTTCTATAGGGGCTTTCTGTGCAGGAAGTGATATTTTAATAAATTACCTAATCAACAAATGCAGACCTTTGATTTTTTCTACCGCACTTCCTGAAATCAATGTTGCTTTCACATACTGCGTAATAACAGAAATTCTGCCAAATATGAAAGAACAGAGAAGACAGCTTTTGCTCAATGCACAAAAACTAAGAGAAGCGTTAAAAGAAAAGGGTTTGGCCCCGTTGGGCGAAAGCCACATAATACCTGTCATACTCGGTTCAAACAAAAGAGCGGTTGACTGCTCCAAATTCATGATAGACAACGGATATTACCTTCTTCCTATCCGCCATCCGACGGTTGCACCGGGTTCGTCAAGAGTTAGAATTTCATTAAGAGCTGATATTGAATATGAAGAGCTTGAAAAAATACCCGACCTGATTGCTCAAAAAATGATAGAATCCGACTACGAGTAATCAACAAGGTTGATTTTTAAAAGAGCATAATTAAAATACAATTGTAATGTATTTATAATATGGAAAACGGTACAGCCAGTGAAAGAATATTATCAGAAAGATTTATACAAAATTCTCGGAGTATCACCGGATTCCGATGTTTCAAAGATAAAAGAGGCCTACCGTAAACAGGCCAGGATTTGGCATCCTGATGTAAATGACAATTCACAGGAAAGTATTGTCAGGTTTAAAGAAATTACTCAGGCATATGAGGTTTTGACAGATGAACAAAGCCGTAATCAGTATGATATTTTGAAGGGTTTCAATATTAAACATGAGACCTCATACACTTCAAAAACAAGAGAACAAAGTGCCAAAAAAGCTTATACAGAAAATCACTCAACAACCACCAAAGAAAAAACTCAAACATATAAACAAAAACAAAACTACTCTCAAGATACAAAAGATCCGGAAAAAAGTTCTTTTTCACAAGTGTTTGAAAACATTTTGGACGGGCTTTTTACTGGCAACACTGAATCTCACGGCAGCACAAAAAAGAAAACAACAGCAAAACCAAAGCCAGAAAACGGCAGAGACATAAACCTAAACGTAAATATTAAAATGTCTGAAGCCATCAACGGAACTCACAGAACAGTAAATGTACTTCATTCGGAAAAATGCCCGAAGTGTGAAGGCAGAAGGTTTATAAACGGTGCAAAATGCCCTTTGTGCAAAGGCAGCGGAGAGGTTTCAACCCACAAAAAATTGAATGTAAAAATTCCCGCAGGAATAAAAAAAGGTGCAAAAATACGTGTTGCAAACGAAGGTAACAAAGGTTACAACGGAGGAAAAGACGGAGACTTATATCTTTTTATTGATATAGAAGAAAGTTCATTTTTCAAATATGAAGGTATCAATGTTCTTTGTGAAATTCCAATTACGCCGTTTGAAGCAGTGCTGGGGGCAAATATTGATGTACCGACGCTTTGCGGAAACGTTTCCATGAAAATTCCGCCAAATACTACAACCGGTCAAAAATTCAGACTTTCTGAGCAGGGAGTATATGATGAAAAAAACAAGAAAAAAGGAGACCAGATAGTTTCCGTAAAAATAGAAATACCAAAAGAAATGTCTCAAGAAGAAATAAAACTGTACGAACAGCTAAAAAACATATCTGCACACAACATCAGGGAGAATTTGTTAAATGAATAATAAACAAACTGCAAAAATCAGTGAGATTTTTGACTCAATACAGGGAGAAGGGATTTATATAGGATACAGACAACTGTTTATAAGATTTTGCGGCTGCAATCTGCTTTGTGACTATTGTGATACCGAATTTGACAATGGTGAAGAATACACACCGGATGAACTCGTTGAAAAAGTCAAAACTTTTGACTTACGGCACTTTCACTCAATCAGTTTAACAGGCGGTGAACCTCTTTTACAGTATGAATTTTTGAAAAATTTTCTGCCTGAAATAAAAAAAACTGGAATAAAAGTTTATCTTGAAACCAACGGAACACTGTACAAGCCTTTAAAAGAAATTTTGCAGTTTATTGATATTATTGCTATGGATTTTAAACTTGATTCCAGTGCAAAAATAGGAGATTTGTATACAAAACATGATGAATTCTTGAGAATTGCAAACAACGCACAAAAAGATATATTTGCCAAACTTGTGTTTGATGAGTCAATACAAGATTTTGAAATAAACGAATGTGTAAATCTTGCCCGCAAATACAATATCCCTCTTGTTTTACAGCCCAAAATGAGCGGAAGTAAAATATGTGTTTCTCTTGAAAAAATAATAGAGATTTTTAACAAATTCAGCGAAAAATATCCGAACACAAGAATGATAGGCCAGGTTCACAAATTTTTTGATATAAGATAATATTCGTTTTATAATTTTAGAGTAGAAAAAAGGAGTATGTGTATATGAAAAAGATTTTAGGTGTAATACTGTCCGGTATTTTATGTATTTTTATTGCAAATTCTGCATTTGCGGCATCTTACAACACATCTACAAACTGGTTTGATTCAAAAAATGTCAGCCACCTGAACACAATCGGTCAAAATATCGTAAAAGCTAACAAAATGCCAGCTACTGTAATCTTTAAAGTTACAGACAATGAATATATGAATGAGAATAATACCAACACAACTCAGTATGTGTATATCTACAGAGGTGATTTGCAGTATGTCGAAAATGACAACGAGCTTGCTGCAGTAGTTGCACACGAAATAGGTCATCTTGTAAACGGACACTATTCAAAATCTTCAATTTTGAACAACATAATTTCTTCTTTTAACCCGAATACAAAAACAGAAAACGGTACGGCAACCGTCGGCCTTTTAAAAACAATTTCTTCCAACAAAGTAAATAAAGACAATGAAAAAGAAGCTGATATTACAGCAGTAGATTTACTCATGACAGCAAAATATAATCCGCTTGCTTTAATTTCTGTTGTTTACAAATCAGATCTTGCAAAAAACGGAGGTCTACTTGACGAAAATCTTTCCTGCGAAGAAAGAATCATGAATATTTATGACTATACAAACTACAACTATCCGGCTAAAGTTAAAGAGAACTATAAAACAGATTCGTATCAGTCCGCTTTGAATTTGATTTATGCAAATTTGAAAATAAGAAATGCAGATTCTAAAAAACTTGAAAAAGCAAAAAAAGAACAAGAAAAACTACAGAAGGACAAGCTAAAAAGAATCAGAAACATGGCAAAATCCACAAATCCCTGGAGTGCTGCCTACAGCGTGATGAACTGGAGTGAATAAAATTTTATACACAAACAAATAAAATATATAAAAAGAGACAGATATCTGTCTCTTTTTTGTTTACATTTATTCACACAAAACGCAATTTATTTATTTTTTGTTTTTTTATAAATTATATAAATAAGAAGGTAGGATTATGAATTTTAACGTTGAAGTAATGTCATCTATTGTCAATAAAGCATCAAAAGAATTGAAAAGCAAAACTCTCGGAGGCGTAACAAAAGAGAGTGCATTTGAAGCAATCCAGCACGGCGTATCAGACGCCCTCACAGAAGGAGAAAAAGCAGTTGAAAAAGCCGTAAAAGCCGGCCAAGAAGCTGTGGGTAAAATACAAAAAGAACTTGCTGAATTTAAAAACAAATCAGCAAAAGAAATGGCTGAACTTACTTCTAAAAAAGACGAATTAATTCTCAAAGCAAAAGCAACAAAATCATTTGAAAAGACATTGCCAAACGGAAACAAAGAAATTAGAAAAGTAAATAAAAACGGTGCCGTAATGGTCAGAGAAGTAACTCCTGACGGAAAAAACGTAAAAACGTCTGTGACGACACTTGAAGGCGATTACAGAAAAACCACATTCAATCCGTTGACAGGCAAGCCCGCTAAGTCTTACACAAATATAAACGGAGACAAACTCATACAATATGATGCTGACGGAAAAGCAGTTTCTCAAAAAGCCGTAAATGTAATAAAAACAAAGCCGCAAAAGCCTACTCTTATATCAGAAACACCTGTTAAAGAAATTAACAATAATTGGGCAGGAGACAAAGGTATATCTTTTGAACGTTTATACTCTGACGGAAGCAAAGAATCAATTTTTGCTATGAAAAACAACGATGGCAGAATATATCACGAAGGTTTGACCAAGTATAATTCGGAAGGAACCCCTGTAAAACGAGTAATATCACATCCTTTGGTTGACAATAAAACAACAACATACTTCAAAGATAACGGTAAAAAACAAACCATTCTGGAAAACGGAGCAGGCAACAACAGATATAAACATGTTACAGAAGAAATTTATGATAAAAAAACGGGTTCAGATGTTGTAACTAAAGGAACTTGGGAAAATAATACACAAACAATTAAATACAAAGCATTGAAAGATGATTTTGGTATTTATTCCGGAGAATATGAACTCAAAGTCATTCCTAAAGACAAATCATGTCCTGTTGAAACAAAAATAGTAATAAAAAAAGAATTGGATAACTTTTTAAAACAGTAAAAGATTCAAAACAAAAATCTTAAAATTCCGGCTTAAAATAAGCCGGAATTTTGTTATAAAGATAAAATAATTTTGCCTCAATAGATATTATTTAAAATATTCAGCATACAAAATACTTGATATATAATAAATTATTATGAAAATACATTTACAAGAAAATAACAAAGACACATTGATTTTATTTTTTTGCGGCTGGGGAATGGATGAAACACCTTTTTCCGTCCTGAAAAGCAGAAGTGATATTTTGTTTGTCTATGACTATACAACACCGGATTTTCCTGAATTTGATTTTTCAAAATATGATAGTGTAAAACTGCTGTCTTTTTCTTATGGCGTTTATGCAGGTGCAATAGCAAAACTTCCGTATAATTTAAAATTAGAAAAAAGAATTGCAATAAACGGTACACTTGTCCCTATAGACGACAAATACGGTGTACCTGTGAGACAATTTGAATTGACAGAAAAAATGGACTCAGAGTCTGTTGTAAAATTCCGACAGAGACTTTTTGGAGGAGAAAAAGCACAAGAACATTTTGAAATTTTTGAACAAAATTTACCTAAAAGAAGTGCAAAAAGCTGTACCGAAGAACTTTTGGGTATGAAAAAATATGTTCCAGAAACACCGGCACAAAAAAAATTTTTTGACAAAGTTTATATTGCAGCACATGACAGATGCGTACCAACACGGAATCAAAAAAATTTCTGGCAAGAAACAGGAGCAAAAAACATAATCAATCTTGAGACAGGACATTTTCCTTTTTACAATTATGAATTTCTTGATGATATATTATAGTTATGCCGAATAAAAAGCTAATAAAATTCAGATTTAAAAAAAGCATAAAAACCTATGATACCAGTGCCGTTATCCAAAAAGAAATGGCCGGACATCTTATAGACAAGGTACTGGTATATTGCGGAGATACTTTTGATAAAATATTTGAATTTGGCACAGGGACAGGCTTTTTATCAAAAAATATTCAGGATAAAATTTCATTTAAAGAATACTATGCAAACGATATTATTGAAGAATCGGAGTTTTGCATAAAAAATATAATAAACAATGCGAAATTTCTGCCAGGAGATATAGAAAAAATTGATTTAAATGAAAAGTTTGATTTAGTACTTTCAAACGCTGTTATGCAGTGGATTTTTGATATCGATGAATTTCTTTTAAAAATAAAAAGCCACTTGAATGAAAGCAGTTATTTTGCGTTTACTACATTCGGAGAGCAAAATTACAGAGAAATAAAAAATACAACCGGTGTTTCACTCACGTATTTAAAAACAGAAACACTCAAAGAAAAATGTCTTTCAGATTTTGAAATTGTATACTTTGAAGAAAATACGCAAACACTATATTTTGATACACCGTTAGATGTACTGAAACACATAAAATATTCCGGGACAAACGGAATAAAAACACTCAACTGGACTGTTTCTAAACTTAAAAGTTTTGAAAATTTTTATCAAAAATCATTTAGTTCAGGAAACAAAGTATTACTTACATACAATCCTATATATGTAATATTAAAAACGAAAAATTAAAAATCTTTATAACAAATTGAAACAATAAATTACAAACAATTGTATTTGTGACATATTTAATATATCCTTGAATTACAGGGGTTACAGCGTTATGTAATTGCCGTAATAATTTGACGGGATAATTAAAGATATGGACTTAAAAAAAAGATATATTGTAGATTTGTCACAGGCACAAAATCCTGCTGACATAGTTTTTGAATTGAGTAATATTATTGAAAAACCGGAAGCCGCAAATCAAAAGATTTGGCTTAAACTTGGTGACATCAATCTTAATCAGTCACAAATTCTCAGTATTCAATCTCTAATCAGCAGTATAAATTCTACGCTTTCTCTTATTGAGTCACAATCCCAGCAGACAGAACTTGCCGCGGCAACACTTGGTATTTGCACTAAAGACGTAGAAGAAGAGATAGAAAAAGAGCTTGAAGAAAACACGCCGGAAGCTCCGCTTAACACAGAAAATGACACTCCAGTTCAACAATATATACCAATGACAGACCATATTGATACAGAAGAA
Source organism: Candidatus Gastranaerophilales bacterium (assembly GCA_944323115.1). Taxonomy (GTDB): domain Bacteria; phylum Cyanobacteriota; class Vampirovibrionia; order Gastranaerophilales; family Gastranaerophilaceae; genus Limenecus. The sequence goes on along the minus strand of CALURG010000040.1, from coordinate 6,170 downwards.
ACAAAAGAAGATAAAGAAGAAATATCTGAAGAAAATAAAGTTGAAATTAAGGAACAGGAAGAATTAAATACGGAATCTGCAAAACAAGAATCAGTCAATGCAGAAGAATCAAATCCAAGTTCTTCTTCCGATTTACAAGAAAAAGAAATCATAACCCAACCTGAAGACGAATCCGAATCAAATCAAGACAACCTTTTTGGAAAAATTGATTCACTTATAGAAAATGCATCTTATTCATCAATAGCAAAAGCTGAAAATATACAAGAAGAAACACAACAGCAAGAAAATTCGGAAACTGAAACCGAAACTAAAAATATCACTGAAAACAGCAATCAAATCAATGAAGAAGAAATACAAGAGCAGTTGGACAGCATATTTGATTCTGAGAAAAAGCTTGAAAATATCTTGAGTGACGACAAAGACATAAATGAAATGAAAAACTGGCCTTTGACAAAAGAAGCACAAGAGTTTGAAATACCTGATGAAGAAATGACGGATGAAGACTATGAAATTCTTCAAATGAACACCCAGTATCACAAACAAACAGTACGTTCCGGACAAGTAATAAAATCAAACGGAAACGTAGTAATTATAGGCGACTGCCATCCGGGATGCGAAATACATGCGGCAGGTGATATCACTGTATGGGGTGTATTAGGCGGAATTGCTCACGCAGGATGTAAAGGGAACACAAAAGCAAGAATAAGAGCTTTGAATCTCAACGCAATACAATTGAGAATAGCTGAATCATATGCAAGACGACCTGACCACATTAAAAATATGTTTTCGGAAAAAACAAATGTTTTTACACCTGAAGAAGCAAGAAATATCAACGGCAGTATAGTTATTTTAAAAATAAATGATTAATACAATACAAAAATCAAACAATAAAAAAGGAGCATAACAGTATGACAGGGCGAGTAATAGTAATTACTTCCGGCAAAGGGGGAGTTGGAAAAACAACCACCAGTGCCAACATCGGTACAGCTTTGGCAAAAAATGGTGCCAACGTAGTATTGATAGATACAGATATCGGGTTGAGAAATTTGGATCTGCTTCTGGGATTGGAAAATCGTATTGTTTACACACTTGTCGATGTTGTTGAAGAAAGATGCAAACTCAAACAGGCACTTGTTAAAGACAAAAAAAATCCAAACTTATGCCTTCTTGCTGCCGCACAAACAAGAGACAAATCTGCTGTTACGGCAGAACAGCTCAAAAAAATAACAGATCAGCTCAAAGAAGAATACGATTTTATAATAGTTGATTGCCCGGCAGGTATCGAAGAAGGATTTAAAACAGCAATTTCAGGGGCTACTGAAGCTATTGTTGTTACTACACCAGAGATGTCCGCAGTCAGAGATGCCGACAGAATAATAGGACTGCTTGAAGCAAAAGAAGAAATAAAATCATATAAGCTTCTGGTAAACCGCGTCAGACCCAGCATGGTGCAGGCAAACGACATGATGAGCGTAGAAGATGTTGTGGATATACTTTCTTGTGATTTGATAGGGATAATTCCGGAAGATACAGGAATCATTACTTCAACAAACAGAGGTGAACCTATAGTAAATGACGAAAATTCACAAGCAGGAAAAGCTTATATAAATGTCGCAAGAAGAATAAACGGAGAAGAAGTACCGTTTATGAATATAGATGAACCTAAAGGATTTGCTGCTTTTATCGCAAAAGTAAAAAAATTCTTTAAGGCAAAAGACTAGGAAGGAGCAAAAGACATGAAAGAAAATATTTTTTCCAGTTTCTATGCAAAAGTCTTGAGCTTCTTTACCTCAGGAAAAAATGAAGGCGAATCAGCCAGAGACAATGCCACCAACAGACTGAAACTCGTTTTGATGCAAGACAGATCAAATCTTGACGGTGCAACTATGCAAAAAATGAGAGAACAACTTGTTGCTGTTATCTCAAAATACATTGAAATTGACACGGAAGCCCTTGACTTAAACCTAGAAGGTGACGGTGAAGAAATCGCTCTTATGTTAAATATTCCTGTTATCAGAGCAAGAACTAAAGAAGAAATTGAAGAAATAGAAGCTCAGGAAGAAGAAGCAAAAAGAGCCGAAATAGAAGAAGCTTTGAAAGCCCAATCAGAAGATGAAAATCAAGAAGAAAACCTTGATAATGAATCAAGTGAGGAAAATCAAGACAATGACTCAGACGAAGAGGTCGTAGAAGCACAAGAAAACTCGGATGAAAATGAATCAGATGAATCTGAATTTTCAGAAAACGAAGATACCCCAAATGGTGATGAAGAACCCACAATCAATGAAGAACAAGATGAGTCATCAAAGAAAAAGCATAGAAAAACTAAAAAATATACTGATACAGAACAGGAAAATTAAAATTAATCAATATAGAAAAAAAGCGAAGTTCTTCTTCGCTTTTTTTAATGAAAACTGTTATACTTGATAACATGGAAGAAAAAGAATCAAGAATAAGAAATGCCATATACACAAATAATAATTACGGCACTTCGCTCGAATTCGGTTATGATGAAGAAAAACTAAAAAAAGAAAACCGATACCGTGTCACCGGTCAGGCGTTTCCTGAAAAGTTAAATCAGTTCAACTGGGGTGCTTGTCTTCTTACACCGGTATGGGGATTATTCAACAACACCCCTGCTGCTTGTTTAATAATATTATTAGGATTTATTCCGTATTTAGGACTTCTATTTGCAATAATATTTTCTCTATACTGCGGGGTAAAAGGAAATGAATGGGCTTGGAAAAACAAAGAATGGAAAGACATAAAACATTTTCATGAAGTTCAAAAAAAATGGGCAATTGCCGGAGTGCTCATTGAATTAATAACTATAATAATATTTTCTTATACGGCTATGAATCTGGCAAACCAAATAATGCAAAATGCCGGATACTAGAATAATTGGTCTTAGGTTATTTGAGATAATTTTTTATGGTAATAAAAAAGTCTCTCTATACAGAGAGACTTTTTGTATTTTCGTTTATAAAAAACTAATTAGAAATCAAGACCTGCTTCTCTTGCTGCATCAGCCAAAGCAGAAACTCTACCGTGATATAAGAATCCGCCTCTGTCAAAAACACATTCCTTAACACCTGCTTTGAGAGCTTTTTTAGCAATAGCTTCACCAACAATTTTTGCAGCTTCAATATTGCCGCCGTGAGAAAGCTTTTCTCTCAAATCTTTGTCAATTGAAGAAGCTGAGCAAAGCGTAACTTTGTTTACGTCATCAATCAACTGAGCATAAATATGTTTTGTACTTCTGTATACGGCTAATCTCGGAGATTCAGCAGTACCTGAAATTTTTGTTCTGACACGGATGTGTCTTTTTCTTGTTTGTTCTTTTCTGTTTCTTGTTTTAATCATTTTTCTTTCCTTTCACCGAAGCCTTCTTACTTGGAATTTTGATTTTATTCAAATATTCTATAAGGGCTTATGCCGGCTTTTATTTTATATTAAACTGCTAATCAGATTCTGAAACAATTTCAAAATAAGACATTTGCTCAACTCAATTATTTTTTCTGCAAACTTCTTACTTCTTACCTGTTTTACCGGCTTTACGTCTAACGTATTCGCCTTCGTATCTGACGCCTTTTCCTTTGTAAACTTCAGGAGGACGTTTTCCTCTGATTTCTGCGGCAACATCGCCGACCAACTGTTTATTTGCACCTGTTACAGTGATTTTTGTGTTAGCTTCAACAGAAATTTTAATTCCTTCAGGCGGGGTAACAAGAATCGGGTGAGAATAACCCAAAACCAAATTCAAGTTTGAGCCTTCCATGTTAGCTCTGTAACCTACACCTTGTATTTCCAATTTCTTAGTGAATCCGTGTTTTACACCTTCAACTGCGTTATTTATAAGTGTTCTTGAAAGACCCCAAAGTGCTCTTGCTTTTCTGTCTTCGTGATTTATTATATCAACAAGGATTTCATTGCCTTCCAATTTTACGGTAACTTCCGGACGAAGTTCAACTGTCTCAGTACCGAGAGGTCCTTTTGCTGTGACAACCTGACCGTCAATTTTAACTTCAACGCCATCCGGTATAATAACAGGTTTTTTACCTATACGTGACATCTTTTTATCTCCAATTTAATTATTAATATCTTTTTAATCTTTACGTCATTGCGATTCAAAATTGAATAGCCGGACGCTTACCATACGTAGCAAAGAACTTCTCCGCCGAGATTTTCTTTTCTGGCTTTTCTGTCAGTCATAAGACCTTTGCTTGTAGAAATAATAGCAATACCTAAACCTCCAAATACCTGCGGAAGGTCTTTTGCTTTTGAGTATACTCTCAAACCTGTTTTTGAAATTCTTCTCAAGTTAGAAATTACCGGTTTGTGAGTTTCGTCATATTTTAAAGTGATAACGAGTACTTTAAATTTACCAACTTCTTTTTCATAAAAATCAGTAATATATCCTTCTTCTTTAAGAACTTTAGCAAGTTCTACTTTAAGCTTTGAAGAAGGCATTTCAACTTCTTCATGAGAAACGATATTTGCGTTTCTGATTCTTGTCAGCATATCTGCTATCGGATCTGTAAACATATTTTTATTTCCTTTTCTTTGTGCAATACAAAACTGCACATTAACTACTTACATGAACATTAATTTGTTACTTTTCAGATATCTTTTTATTAGATTAAAGATTATCCTTTAAAAACTGTTAGTTTATTTTCAAACCAACGTCAGGCAGTATAGTCAAAAGAAAGCAAAGTTAACTCGTTAACTTACCAGCTTGCTTTAACTACACCGGGTAACAAACCTTGATGTGCCATTTTTCTCAAACAAATTCTGCAAAGACCAAAATCTCTGTGGAATCCGTGAGGACGGCCGCATATAGAACATCTGTTGTGAAGTCTTACTCTGGGGTATTTACCTTTAGAGACAAGATATTCTCTTCTTTGTTCTTTAGCTATCATTGATTTTTTAGCCACGATTTTCTCCTTTTTATGCAAATTGCATTAATTGTTTTCTTTTACTTTCCACACAAAAATTATGCGTGAGATTTCTTTTTGAAAGGCATTCCCAATTCTGAGAGCAATGCTCTAGCTTCTTCATCAGTTTTAGCAGTTGTAATAATAGAAATATTCATACCAAAAACTGCTTCAACTTCATCATAAGAGATTTCAGGGAATAATGTTTGTTCTTTCAAACCTAGTGTATAGTTTCCTCTGCCGTCAAAACTTTTTGAAGAAATACCTCTAAAGTCACGGATTCTTGGAAGAACTACGCAGATAAGCTTTTGCAAGAAGTCATACATTCTTTCACCTCTGAGAGTAACCATGCAGCCGACAGGCATACCTTCTCTCAATTTGAAAGATGAAATAGACTGTTTTGCTTTTGTAATTACAGCTTTTTGACCTGCTATTTTTGTCAATTGTTTTACTATTGTTTCAGCCAGTTTCGAGTTATGACAAGCTTCACCAACACCCATATTGATAACAATTTTGTTCAATCTGGGGATCTGGTGAACATTTTCATATCCAAACTGAGATTTTAATGCATCTTTTACTTCTTCATCGTATCTTACTTTTAAATCTTTAGTTAATGTAGTCATCTTTCTTTCCTTCTCGTAGAATGTACCTTCATTTTATTACAAACAAAATGTTTATTCTAAAATAAGGCACCCATACTTGTGTAACCCGGAAACGCAATTATTATGCGTCAATTTGTTCACCGCATTTTTTACAAACACGGACTTTCTTGCCGTCAACAATTTCGTGTTTTACTCTTGTTGCTTTTTCGCAAGATGTGCAATAAACCATAACCTTTGAAGAATCAACCGGTGCTTCTATTTTATTCAAACCACCTTGAATACCTGCCATTGGATTAGGTTTTTGAGCTTTTGTAATCATATTTGCACCTTCAACAATAACTTTGTTTTCTGATGCAATGACTTTTTTCACGTTACCGATTTTACCTTTATCTTTACCTGAAGTAAGAATAACACGGTCACCGGTTTTTACGTGCAAATCATGTTTTTCTACTGGTTTTTTCTTATTTTTCATTGTTCTTTCCTTAATGCTTATTAAGTTTTTCAATCTTGTTTTACCGGCGTTCGGCAAAAGCGTGGTTTTGCCTCACATGGGCAGCTTCGTGCCCGCACGGAAAACGCTAAATAACTTCAGGAGCAAGAGATATAATCTTCATAAAGTTTTTATCTCTTAACT
>CALURG010000039.1 GCA_944323115.1 Candidatus Gastranaerophilales bacterium | reverse complement strand
TAATAATCTTTAATATCTTTGTTATATAAAAATAACTTTATCTGCTCAATAGTATCTTCATCGTGCAAACATAAATGTAGAAATTTTACACAATAAGGTTCGAAGTTTATACCATCACTTGCCCCATTTTTAAGACTCCGGAAGGAGTCTTTTTTAGTGAGATTCGAACCCAAGTATTTTCTTCGAAAATACGGGTTCGCCCCTCTCGTCAAACCTGACATTTAGTCAGCTTTGACTCGGCAGAGTCACTGTCCGCCCCATTTTTAACATTTTTCCAGTATTTCATCTTATAGAATACTGGAAATAGTTCTATTTTAAGTGCTTCTTTGTTGTAAGTCAGGGTTCGGAAACAAGTCTGAATACTATCTTTGCTTTGAAAATCCCCGCAAGAGCGAGGATTGGCTGGATTGCACGGCTAAGTATTCTCAAAACAACGATTTGTTTTTCACGATAGTCCTCGACTCACATGGACTTAGTGCCTTTATCGGTAATAAATAAAATGCATTTTGGGTATTTATAATTTGCTTACACTTTCATCTCCACAAATATTACGTACTTTGAGCCTCAATGGCTTCCGTTTTGACGTTATTGTTCCATTCCAAAATTCTTTAGATTTTTCACCATTAATAGTTACATATGAATTTTTATCAATCTTGATTTCAATATCACTTTTCCATATTCCATCGGTATTTGTGCAATCAAGAGATACATATTCTATCATTTCAAGACCATTATCACTTAATATAATAGGTTTATATTTCTTAGCTTTTTTTAAACATTGAGACTGTCTTTTTTGGTTATAATCTTCTATTTTTTGTATAACTCTGTCACTAATAAATTTATTTATACTAACATTGTATTCTTTAAAGAGTTTTTCATTTGATTCATTTATCGTATATTCGATATAATCATCTACAACCACTTCTGATAAAAGTTCTTTTAAATCTCTTAGCTCAATTTCAACAAGAGTAGTAGTATCATCATCAATAATTTTTTTGATTTCATCGACGGAAGTTATATCAATGTAATAGACTATTACTTTTTTGACGTCATCAGGAAGATCCGGAATAGCTTTTCTGATAATATCTGTCATAAGAGCTTTATCTAGTAACTTTGTAGAGCTATCCAAAAGATTTGGTACATAAACAGGAATCAGACCTTCCTTACTGTCTTGAATGGCACCTTCCCAAAATTTGTCTAAAGAATCCTCATTTCTTAGGCCTTTAATAAGTTTTTTTATCTTGTCCATTGTTTGAGAAGGATTGCGATATAGTGAAACACCATCTTTGATTTCAAGTATATTAAATTGGGCACCATCAGATATAAGTCGGTCTCTGGATGTTTGTATACTATTTATACCAATATCACAATGAATAAATTTGCGATTGAGTTTGTTTGCAACCGCAGCTGTCACACCACTTCCGCCAAAGAAATCAGCAACAATCATTCCTTTGTCAGAACTTGCTTTTATAATCCGCTCAAGTAACCCTTCTGGCTTTTGAGTAGCATAATCAACTTTTTCATTTGCCATACCATTTATTGTTGCTACATACCAAACGTCAGAGGGTAGAGCCAGTTCTTGTTCACCTCTTCCTTTATTGCCATCTGAAATTAATGCACCTTTATATTTTAACCTGTTCGCTGTCGCATCTGAAATTTGTCTTTCTTCTAAAACTTCTTCTGCGTTGAATACATAATCATCATTCATTGTATAGAGAAAAATTGTGTCATGTTTTTTATTCCATTGATTTGTTGTTCTTATACCCCAACTGTAATGCCATACTATTTCATTTTTAAATTTGTCTTCACCAAATATTTCGTCCATAAGTATTTTTACATAATGACCTATATGCCAGTCGAGATGAACGTATATTGAGGCTTTTTCTGACATTACACTCTTTATTGCTATGAGATTTTCATACATCCAGTTTAGATAATCTTCCTTGTTCCATACATCTCCGTACATTTTTTCTTCAAAATTTTTGAAATCTTCATTCATTTCGATTTCTTTTTCCGCATTTGTTATTATTTCAGCAATTTTAGGATTACGCCTTAAGTAAACTTTTTTGGCATAATACGCACCGGATGCAAAAGGAGGATCAATATAGACTAAATCAACTGTTATACCTTTATCTTTTAAATAAGCACAGGCAGAAATGCATTCGCCTCGTATTAACATATTGTTTTCATTATTTGTTCCAATTTCTTCTATAGTTTCAACTTCATACAGTGGCATTCCTCTTTTTAGATTTTCTTTTATTTTGTCATTGCCATAGTATTTCAGTGTACGTGTAAAATTATTTAATACAGCTTGTCCTTCTATAGGATCAGGAAAATATGGAATATATCTGATTGCCATTTAATTTGCTCCTTCAAAAAATTCTTGTATTTTTTCAGATGTTTTTTTCTGCATTTCTTCTTTTGTCATATCATCTTGCAAATATAAAAAGTCAAATCGTCTATATTTAAACATCTCATTATTAAGTTTGACGAATTCTTTCATAAACTCTTTTTTATCTTTAAATTTTTCAGCATAAGTACTACCTTTTGTTTCAACTATCATAACTTTTTCAATCTTGTTATTTTCTCTTTTTAAAATTAAAAAGTCAGGAGTGTACTTTCCTATATAATTCCATCCCGAAGGAGTTTTTTTGAAAGTTTTTAATATAAATTCAGTAAGAGTTTCATCTCCGTTGTAGTATACTTCCAAATTTTTATCCTTAAAAAAGCTTAAAGTTAACAATTCATTCAAATATAACCGTTCATAAGCACTGTCAGTTTTGTATGGAAGGTAATGATAAGTTTTATCTTTATATGGAATTGTTATTTTCCTTTTTTCTTCAAGCTCTATGGCTAACTTTTCATTGCCTGTACTTTTCAACAGTTCTATTGCCTTAAGTTCTTCTTGAGTAAGTTTATATTCTTCGTCTTCTTCAAGAATTTTTTTTACAATATTACTATTGGGGATATATTGCTCTTTGTTATTGGTTTCAATTGTGGATACCAAATTTTCAGCGACTAAAAGACTTGCGGATTTTTTTGTAATATCTTCTTTCGTTTCAATATCTCTTATAGTACAAAAAGATTTTCTTATATTAGCTTCTATGTTTCTTGTATAAAACTTTGATGAAAAATACGTTATATCATCTTTTTTATATGTGATTATATTGAATATTGTTTTAAGTTCTTTTTCATATTTTTTTAACACATCTAGCGATAATGTGCCAAAACTATCTTTAGAAATTTTATATAACCAGAAATTGAAATTGGCAATTTCATCGCCTCTTTCTGTTGTTTGCGGGTCATAGTCGGTTATTTTTCCGGTTACAAAATCCTGTTCTTTTATGATTTCAAATCTTTTTTCATTATCTGCTGCATTGAGTATTCTTTCCGGGTTTGCTTCTTTGTTTATAACAGTGTTGTATTCAACTGACATCTGGTAATATTCAACAGGAGGAATCTTTAGTCTGTTCATCCTATTATATCTATTGATACTATATATTCGTTTTGGGACTCCGGCCTCAAATTCTTTAATGCCGATATGGTGCTGTTTTTGAAGCTGTGTTTGCAGTTTTTGTGCATTTGTTTCATTTAAATATATAAGAGCAGTTTCTTCTATATTTTTATCCACTTGTCTCAAACATCTACAACTTGTTTGTAGAATCATATTAATAGGACAATCACGTTCTTGAGATAAAATGACTCCTGTTAAACTTTTACAATCCCAGCCTTCTTTACCGATTTGAACAAGCAAGACTACTCTTATTTTTGACAGGCTGTTGTCCAGCATTGAAAATTCTTTTGCCGAGTTAATAGGCTCAGGATATGTTTTATTATTCCCTTTGTGAAATTTTAAAATTGTTTCATCAGAATTTATTCCATACTCTGTTAATACTTTTACACATAAAGGATAAATAATTTCTTCAAGGGTTTCTATAGTACCGCAATAAATAGCAAGTTTGGCTTTGGTTCCGTTAATATATGTTTTTTCTTTATACCTATCTAAAAATTCTCTTAATCCTTTTTCAACAATTTCAACTCTGTTTGAATTGTTAGAAATTTTTACTATAGGTTTTTTAAGAAATGTACCTATTCCTTCGATCAACGGGTAATAATGTACAACATTTGTAATTTCTTTGTTTTGAGTTTTTAAATTGTCAGAAATTACAATGTTATCAGCATTTTCAAGATATGGTGTACCGGAAAAGCCAATAACCGAATTTAGCGTTTTGTTTTGAGCCCATTTTGTAACTACATTTCTTAATTTTATATTATCACTTGTTGCATGATGAACTTCATCAATAAATATAGATAAATTGGGTATTTTACCAATTAATGATCTTAATTCATTAGAAGCACGATATTTTGCAAGCTCCTCTGCTTTCATTAATTTCAGTTGTGTTTCGTTTTTTTTCTCAATTCTGTCTAATATTACTTTTTCTGCATTTGTTATAGCCACCAGACCAAATAATTCTTCTAAGGGTTGATAAATTGCAATTTTTTGAACGTTTGGATTTTTTATTTTATTGCTTTTACTGTCTGTTTTATCTTGATCAAGAATTTCAAATTTTATAAATTGTTTTAATTTACTGGCAGCAGGCTCAGGAATTACCCAATCCGGGTCGAAACGTTTTATTGTTTTTAAACTTGGAATAACCGAACTTTTAAGCCCGGACGGAGCAAATATAATAAAATTGTGTGCAAAATTTTTATTGTTAGGCTCATTAAGTGCAAAATACAAGTCCAAATAAATAAAACATGCCATTAAAAAAGTTTTTCCTGCTCCCATAGGCAAACTGAAAAGATAATCTGTGTAATCAACATTGTAAAAGATATCTTTAAAAACTTGCTTATAATTTATTGTTTTAAAATTTCTTTTTATTTCTTTTTCTAGTTTTGCGGATACTTGTTCGCCTTTATCATTTTTTGCTGTTGCATATTGGAATAAAGCCAGAGCACAGGGATATTGAATAAAATAATTACGAGTATCTTGTGCGATTTCAAGTGAATTGACATCTAACATATTAAATGCACCTTCATAAAAAAGCTGCCATAAAGGTTTGTTATTACATGCAATTTTTAAAAATAAATAAGTTTTAATTGCATCAATTTGTACTTCTCTAAGCTTATTCTTTTTTTCTATATAAGAGATAATTTCATTTACCGTACAATCTTTTGAGTTATACCAATAGTCTCTTTTCGCTTTGATTAAATTATAAAACACTCAACTCTCTTTTCGCATTTTTATCTATTTAAAACTATTTACAATGCAATAATTAAGAACCTATAATATTGAATACAAAAATTTTATCATGAAGTGTTTTTGCTGTATTTATTTTTAACGTAAATTTACTTAATACTTTTTGTTCTATCTGCAAGGAATGTTGCGATTACCGGTATAAAAATGTAATAAATACTGCCGAGAATCAGTGCCGGTTTAGCTATTTTAATCCCTTCTATATATTTTTCAAGTTCGGGGAGGTCTTTATTTGCAAGTGTAAAGTTTTTTATAAATTTTTGTGTCGGTTTTTTCAGAGCACTATTGATAGCATATCCGCCGGATATGCACAAAGCTGTTGATATTAGCGAATTGTATATCAGCGGTTTTTTTCTGTCGTTTTTTATTTTTTTGCTTTTTGAAACCTGTTTTACAAATGACAATGTCAAAAGAGCATCTGTCATTGACATGATGTGCTGTGCAAAATTTGTATCGCAGAATTTTTTTGACAAGTTTTGTATTTTGCCCTTGTCTACAATCTTTCCGATACCCTTTGCAAGATGTTCGGAAGCATTGTTGTAAATTCCTTTAAAAGATATAATTTTTGAATGAGAAGGATTTTGCGAAGAATTTTTGTGTTTTTTATGAGGAAATATCATCATTAAAAGCGGAGGAATAAGAGCACATGTCAGAATAGATTTCGGGATGGCCATAACAAAACCGATTCCGAGTTTAAAAAGCTGTGTAGCAAACATATAGCTTTTTGATTTTGACAAAGATTCCGAACCTGTTTGCAAATTTTTTATTGTCTGCTGTTTTAGATATTTTTGTGGTTCTTTGTCTATCTTTTTTACTGCATCGGCTACCGGCATTGAAGCAAAAAGCATAATCATATACCCGACAAGGCTTGAGGCAATTGATTTTGTGCAGGCAATTTTTTTGTCTTCTTTATCCGTTTTTGGTGTTGCCATTATGGCGATAGGTCTTGCAGCTGTAGAAAGAGTCAAAGATACACCTGCCGAAAAAAGTGCACCGTTTTGTGCAGCAAATTTCAAGCCTTTAAGAAGAAATTTGTTGTTGTATATTCCTTTAAAAGATGTTTTTTTATTTACATTTGTATTTATACTTACTTTCATCTATCTTTATTAGATAACATACATAATTAAAAGTAAATTGGACAGAGTTTTGTATTGGATATAAAGAAATTTTTTAAAACAGAATTTGGCGGTTTGAAAAGGTTTGAAGCAATAGGGCTTTTGCTTGTTTTTGCTGTTATATTTGTGAATGCTTTTTTTGTAAAAGATAGTATAGTGGCTGTGGTTTCTGCTGTTTGCGGAATTTTGTATTCTACATATGCAGGGAAAGGTAAAGTAGTTTGTTATTTTTTCGGTTTGTGCGGTACGTTTTGTTACAGTTATTTGTCTTTTGTAAACGGTGTGTACGGAAATTTGGTTTTGTATATGTGTTATTACTTCCCTATGCAGGTTGCAGGGATTTTTGAATGGCGAAAACATCTTAAACAAGAAACTAAAGAGATAATAAAAAAAGAACTGACACCTGTGCAAAAACTTAAACTGGGGGTATTTGCAATTTTTGCCTGTATTGTCACAATAATCACAATCAAATATTTTCATGGCAGCAGCCCTGTATTTGATGGAATAACAACTGTATTTTCTGTCTTCGGGATGTATTTAACAGTAAAAAGATGTATCGAACAGTGGATTATGTGGATGATTGTGAACAGTCTTTCCGCAATAATGTGGCTTAATCTTATACTGCACGGTGCAAAGGCTTATTCCACCTTTATTATGTGGGTTGTTTATTTTGCACTTGCTGTTTATTTCTATATTTGCTGGAGAAAAGAAATAAGTGCAAAGTCGTGATTATTCTTTGCACTTATTGAGTTGGAGTCCAAACGGAAATTTTTTAGTAATCTTTACGTTGTTTTATTTTACAAAATAAGAAGCATTTATATTTGCAAAAAGTTTTATTACACCTGCCTGTATCGGGCTGGAACTTTCAACGGCCGGAGCTGCTGAATCCATTGCAAGGTTTTTTGCAAGCAGTCTGTATTGATAATTTGTGTTTGATGTTGAACAGCTTCCGTTCATGGATTTGATTCCTGCAAGACTGCTACCTGATGAAGTTGCAAGCAAGTTTGCTCTTGCATATGCTTTTTTTGCTGCCAGTGTGAGCAGTTCATCACACTGTTTGTCGTATGATGATATTGAAAAATTGATGTTATTTACATTTGTTGCACCGAGCGAAATTGCTTTGTCTATCATTTTGCCGGCATCTTTAATTTGTTTTGTGTGAACAATTATGCTGTTAGAAACTTCATATTTTGTTAATGTTTTTTTGTTGTTTTTGTAGCTGTACATTGGAGATGCATTAAAATCAGCTGTTTTTATGTAGTCTCCGTTTTCTTTATTTATCATTGCTGACAATGCCGAGTATACTTTGTCGGAAATCATTTTGTTTTCCTCAGTTGCTTTTTGCAGTGATTTAGAATCTTCTGTTTGTACTGCAATGCTTATTTCGACAACATCAGGCTGCAATTCTGTATTTGCTGTTGTTGAAACAGAAACAAAACCTCTTTCTATTACATCAGCGGCTGCTTTCAACGCACCTGTGTTTGCAATACCTATTGCCATAACCGTGACCAGTGCAAGTGTCAAATATTTTTTCATAATCTCTCCTTTACTCGTCTAAAACACTTCTACAAAATTATAAACGATAAGAATCGAAATTTGTTCAAAAATTGGTAAATTATTCAAAATACAATTTGTCAATTTGTTTTCAGAATCTTGAAATTTACCAAACAGCAGTTTATTTCCGTTCTGTTCTGCACACTTTAGGGTTGTTGTAGTATTTAAGGTATACGGCGTTTTCATGTGCATCTACAAAGGCCATTCCTTTTATCAAAACGGATGTTTTTACATCAGGGTTCAACATGGCTCTAAAGTATTCTTGGTGTTCTTTTGGCGAAAACAGGCATGTTGTCACATATTTGCCTCTTTGCCATTCATTCGTTTCAACATAGATACATCTTCCGCTTCCGTCAGGTGCGTATCCTTTGATTGTATATGTATCGTGAGAGTTGTACGCAACATTGTATTTTGCTTCTGTATAAGGCCTGCAAACAGAGAAATACTTTATAAACTCCTGCGTATATTTTGATTTTGCCTGTACAGCACCGGAGACAGCCAAACATAAAATTATAGAACTAACAATCGTAAACTTATTCATCACACTGCTAATTATATCAAATTTTTTTGACTTAAGAAAAATAATGAATTTTTATGTAAGAAATAAAAGCAAGTATGAACAAAAGTATAACAAATGCCGCCAGAATAAGACAGCCGCCCATTATGCCGTTTGCTATTTTGTCGGATTTTGTAAGTGCGTTTTCTTCATTTTGTTTTGTGTCAAAATTGAATTTTTCAACAGTGATATCCGGATTTTCTTTTTTTGCTTCTTCGTATTTTCTGACATATTGGTCAAACAAATCTTTTTCTATTGATACGACACCTCTTAGTCTTGTGTATGCAAGAAGCATTTTGATTTCATAACTCATATCTTTTACTATGCAATCTTCTGCAAAGATTTTTGTATCACTTTTTTTGAGAGTGTAGTATTTGTCTTCACAAAAAAACTCAAAATAGCACCAGTAATCGTCTTCAAAAAACCATTCACGTTTTGCCGACTGCTCAAAAATAACCTTCTGACAAGAAATTGCCCGGCAAGGTGTCATCAATTCAAAATATTGCTGTACTACGTCTTTATCATTTGCCATAGAATTATTTTATCCTAGTTTTGTGATATTTAACAGTCAATTACAAGATATTAACCGGTTAACTCATAATAATAACAGACATAAGTATGATAAAAGCTACATTTTTGTTTAATTAATTTGTGCGTGTAAAAAATATATACTATAAGTGCAGGGATGTATCTTTAAAAGTTGCGCAAATGATGCATTCAAAAATAAACAGGGTAAAGCCGCAAAAAGGCGGGTGATGTAGTGCTTTGATAAGTACAAATTCAAACGTGTATAGTTTGCTTACGCAAAAAAGTTTGGACACTGCACAAAATGCAGTGGACGTTGCACTGCAAAGAATGTCATCCGGATTTAGGGTCAACTCAGCAAAAGACAACGCTGCGGGTCTTTATATTGCTACAAAAATGAATTCTCAGATAAGGGGACTGAAACAGGCCTACAAAAACACTCAAGACGGGATTTCATTTTTGAATACCGGCTTGGGGGCACTGTCAAATATCACTGACATTTTTAGCAGAATACGTGATTTGTCGGTACAGGCTGCAAACGGAATTTATGACGACGCAGCAAGAAAGGCTATGCAGAGCGAAGCAGATGCTCTTGCCGCTCAAATTCAACAGATTGTAGATGGAACAAATTTTAACGGCCAGCTTTTGTTTAAAGGGGCTGAAAAGACCAATACAACTGGTGTTACAACCTTTTGGGGTGGGGGTAGCCCTTCTGTAAGTAGTGCTTCGGCTTTATTTAAGACAAATGCAGTTATGAATTCAGCAGCACCTATGTCCTTATCAACCTCCGCACCTGCGGCACAAGCTGCTCCAATTACCGGTGCTGTAGAGTTTGCGGCGAATGAAAAGAAAGTAGTCGAAATTGACGGGGTTGAATACACTGTCACAAACAGAAATTCAACAACAAATGACTTTACGTATTCAAAAGATACGGCTACGGGAGAGGTTACTTTTTCAGGTACCGGCTTCAATATAGAGGCACAAAAGGATGTCTCGCACAATGTAAATATTTCCGGTATTTCTATTTATTTTTACGGCGGAGATTTACAGGACATTATTAAAGTTACAAATTGTACAGACACTTATAGAAACCGTGTTTATGGAGGTGGCGGTGATGACATATTTGAACTCACTAAGGCATGTTATGCGTATGGAGAAGACGGCAATGATACTTTTACTGCTTCAAATCAAAGTGGAGCATACTATTTGTACGGGGGTGACGGAGATAATGTCTACAATTTGAACAATGTCGGTTCTTCAGGTGTATATGGCGGTGACGGTAAAGACACGGTGTATTTGAATGGCGGATACAGTAATACAATCAGAACTGAAGGCGGAGACGATGAGATTCATATAACGTCAGGCCAAAATAATACTGTTGATGGAGGTGAAGGCAGAAACGTAATTTATGACAACGGAACCGGCACAATAAAAGGCAATGTTGTTGATGAAAACGGAAATGATGCTTCTAACTGGCATTTTGAGGCACTTGCAGCTTATGAAACAAAAGAAATTTTGATAGACGGCATTAAATATACTGTCACAAACGATGCCGGCACAGAAAATACCCTGCTGTACAATGTGGAAGACGGTGTGATAACGTTTGACCGTTTGAGTTCAAACTCTATTACAATAAAAGGCCAGAAAGACAAATCTCACAATGTTGTTATTGCCGGTACTTATATGGTGTTTCACGGAGGAGATTTGAATGACAAAATTGTTTCAAAAACCGCAAATGTTACTATATATGGGGGGGCCGGCGATGACGAAATTATTTCACAGTCCGGCCAGTCACCCAAATTGTATGGTGAAGACGGTAATGATACGATTACGATTTCTTCCGGAAGCAAATCTTCTGTCTATTACGAATCAGTAGTTTCTGGCGGAAACGGTGATGATACGTTCAATATTCACGCAAAACATGTAAGTGCAAGCGGAGACGGAGGCAGTGATACATTCAATATATATACAAGCAACAATAATATAGACTGCGGCACTGGTAATGACATTGTAAACATTTTGGAGCCCGATGCTGAAGAAAATGTGATAATAGGCGGTTCCGGCAACAATACAATTACAGGAAATTACGACAGAAAACTTACATCCGGATTCGCTGATTCCGTCGGTGAGAGTCTTGTTTTTGCTGCTAAAAATGAGACACAAACCGTTATCATAAACGGAATTGAATACACAGTGACCAATGACGGTGCTGAAAACAATTCTTTGTTCTGGTTCTACAATGAAGCTACCGGAGAGATTGTCTTTGGCGGTGCAAACTTCAGCATAGTCGGTCAAAAAGACAAAGCTCACAATATCATACTAAACGGTTCAAGGATGACTCTTACAACAGGGGATTTGGATGACAATATTACGATATTGGGTGCCACAAATATTGTTCACGCCGGTGCAGGAAATGATATTTTACACTCATCAGGCATGAGAAGCGTTTCTCTCTATGGAGATGATGGTGATGACAAAATATATATCGATACAGATGTTACCGATGCCTATGGCGGTGCGGGAAATGACGAATTTTTTATCAATGTGTCTTCATATGTGAACGTCAAAGGTGAAGATGGCGATGACATCTACCATATAGATGCAAATGCTGTAAATATTAATGATACTTCCGGAAACAATATATACTATGTTAATTCTTCAAATAACAATATCTACGGTGGTGACGGAAATGATACCTTTTATGTCAACGGCAACAACAACAATATAAATGCTCAAGGGGGTAATGATTATTT
>CALURG010000038.1 GCA_944323115.1 Candidatus Gastranaerophilales bacterium | reverse complement strand
GTTGCCTGTGGCAAGTTTCTCGAGAGGTAGAACCGGGAACCGGTGAGACGAAGGTCAACAAAAAAGACTCCACAAAGGGAGTCTTTAATTAAAAATGGTGCCGTTAGCCACTCTGCCGAGAGAAAGTTGCCTGTGGCAAGTTTCTCGAGAGGTAGAACCGGGAACCGGTGAGACGAAGGTCAACAAAAAAGACTCCACAAAGGGAGTCTTTAATTAAAAATGGTGCCGTTGGCCGGAGTCGAACCGGCACGTGGTTGCCCACACAAGATTTTGAGTCTAGCACGTCTACCAATTTCATCACAACGGCATATAAATTATTGTATTCAATTTTCAAGTTTTTGCTCTTGTGATGAACTTGGTAGACTTTAAATCTAAAGTTTTCTCCGCTTCGCTGCGGTCAGTCATCACAACGGCATTAAAGTTTCAAATAACGAAACACAGTCTAAAAACAACTGTAAGATTATTCTACCAAATCAATTTTAAATTTCCAGTACTAATTTACAAAATAAAAAAAATTATGTAACAGTTCTGTTATAAACTTTTCAATAGCTCGTGAAAAATGTTTAACTATAAATAATTCGGGGGAAATTATGAAAATAAAAAACAATACTTCAAATTTTTATATGAACAAAAATACAGCTTTTAAAAGAGCACCAAAGCCTGATATAAATGTATATTGGAACAACAAGCCGGAAACAGAAGAATACCCAAAATCGATAAGTGACGCAAAAAAATTTTTGGGAATAAAAGACCTGGCTTTGATACTGCATCAATCAAGCTTTCCAATTAAAAATGATGACATATTTATAGGCTCACACATAAATTCAAAAGCACTTGAATTAAATAAATTCTTAAAATTTCACGGTTTTGACTCCATTCAAATCGGTCCTCCGGGTTTGACAAAACGTTCTCCCTACCAGTCTTCAGTAAATTCAAAAAATTATCTCTATACGGATTTTGAAAAATTCGAAACCTCAAATTATGCAAAAATCTTAAGCAAAAACGATATACATAAGACAGTAAGTAAGTTTAGTAAAAATAAAAATTATGAAGATATGTCAGACCAAACCAATTTTGTAAAGGCATTTCTTGTGGCCGACAAATTGTTTAATACCGCATATGAAAATCTAAACCGCTTAGTAGAAGAATCCGATCCTGACGCTGTAAAATTAAAAAACGAATTTGAAAAATTCAAGAGCGAAAATGCCGACTGGCTTGAAAAAGATGCTGTTTTTTCTGAACTAAAAAATATATTTAAAACAGATGACAACTTTTTTAAATGGCCGGATATATATGCAAATCTTTTTGAATACATTGAAAATCCAAACTCACAAAAACACCAAAAAGCTCTAAACGCATACAGTCATTTAAAAGAGACAAACGGAAAGAATTTAGAATTATACAAGTTCAAACAGTTTATCATAGACAAACAAGAGCATGAATTTAAGAACACAAACGGAAAATTAAAATATACTACAGACGCAATAATCGGTTTCCATATGATGGATTACTATTCACACAAAGATTCCTTCTTGCCTTATTACCGCGTCGGTACACCCTACGGCGGAGAAGGCAAAGCAATAGGAAACGGCTCCCCTCAAGGCGAAAACCAAACTTGGGATATACCGGTTGTAAACCCTAAAAAACTATTTATAAAAAATAAACAAGGTGAAATTATAGGTTTAGGCCCGGCCGGAAAATTGATAAAACAAAAATTTGAAAAACTGTTAGACACTTACGAAAATATTCGTATTGATCACGCAATAGGACTCATCGACCCTTGGATATATGACAGAAGAAAAGTCGAAACCCTAAAAGGTCTCTACCCTTACGAGACTAATGAAACACCTGTGCATGTAATATACAAAAATGCACACGGTGCAAATATCAGTATGATGCATAAAAATAACGTATTCGGTTACGACAAAGGCTGGGACAGAGATATAACAGACAAAATAAATAAAGAAATAAAAGACATGCCGGATATTGACCCTGACGGTGATTATGCAAAAATTTTAGATGAAATTTTGCTGCCTTTATTTAAAGAAAAAGGAGCCAATCCTGAAGATATGGCTTGGGAAACACTCGGATGCGACACACCAAAATTTAGAGAAGTTTTTGACAAAACAAGAGACGGAAAAAATCTCCCCGAAATCACATCGGCATACCAATGGCAGATAGAAAAAAGACTTTCAAATCCCAGACACAAAGAAGATACAGTAATTTTAGGCTGTCATGACCATCCGCCTTTTGCTCAAGTCTGTGATGACAAATTTTATGCCGAAAAAAATTGCCCCAACGGAATATATGAAGAAAACTACATCGTTGGTGCTCTATACCCTGAAATAAGCAACGATGAAAGAAAAAATATCATGAATCAGCTACGTTGGGACAGAAGATTAAGGGTAAAACTTAAATTCTCAGAGATGATGAGGTATGCACAAAAAATCCAGCTTACATTTATGGACTTTTTTGGATTGGACAAAACATACAATGTTGCAGGCACCAAAAACAAACAAAACTGGAAGCTGAGACTAAAAAAATCTTATCAAGAGGACTACTACAAAGCACTGGAATGGAAACCCGGCGATGATGGAGTATACAAAATTGCATTAAACATGCCGGAAATTCTAAAACGTTCCGTAATAGCCAAAATACAAACGGAGAAAAACGGCGACTTTCCAAAATATCAAGAATTAATTGACAGACTTGATTATTTTGAAAATGTGCTCAAAACACCTGAAAAAGATTAGTCCGGTATAAAAGATACACCGATAACTTTCTACTGCTCCAATAACCGGCCTACCTAAAGAGTAGTTTTTTCTCTTACGGATTAATCTTAAACCGCAAACCTGAAATGCACAATATCTCCGTCTTGTACAACATAGTCTTTACCTTCCAGACGGGTCAAGCCTTTTTCTTTTGCAGCAGCATAAGAACCGCATTTTACAAAGTCGTCATAGCTTGTTACTTCAGCACGAATAAATCCTTTTTCAAAATCAGTGTGAATTACACCCGCAGCTTGAGGTGCTTTTGCTCCTGCCGGTATTGTCCAGGCTTTGACTTCCATTTCACCGGCTGTTAAAAACGTTCTCAAATCCAAAAGATGATAAACGGATTTTATCATTCTTTCAATGCCGGAATCTTCAACACCCAGTTCGGCCAGATAATCTTTTTTCTCTTCTTCGCCCAGTTCGGCAAGTTCCGCTTCAATCTTTGCAGAAATTACAACAACATCAGCATTGTGAGTTTTTGCATATTCCCTAACCTTTTCAACATATTCATTGCCTGTTGCAAGATCGGTTTCAGATACATTTGCCGCATAAATCACGGGCTTTGTCGTCATAAGATGCATAAATTTGATATAAGGCAGTTCATCTTCATTAAAATGGTCTTTCACATTAATAAATTTTCCGTCCTCAAGCAGCTTCAAAAGTTTTTCCACCACAGCAAGCTCTGCAACTGCATCTTTGTCTCCTGTTTTTGCCACTTTAGAAAGTCTTTGCTGGCGTTTTTCAAGACTTGCCATATCGGCCAATGCAAGCTCTGTATTTATTGTTTCTATGTCATCAATTGGATCTACTTTACCTGTAACATGAATTGTATTCGGATCATCAAAGCAGCGTACAACTTCAATAATCGCATCTGTTTCTCTTATATTTGCAAGAAACTGGTTGCCAAGCCCTTCACCTTTGCTTGCACCCTTAACAAGTCCCGCTATATCAACAAACTCTATAGCTGTCGGCACAATCTTTGCTGCTTTGACCATAGGCTGCAATATTGCAAGCCTTTCATCCGGTACTGATACAACACCGATATTCGGTTCTATTGTACAAAACGGATAATTTGCACTCTGTGCATTGGCTGTGGATGTCAACGCATTAAACAAAGTTGATTTACCGACATTCGGAAGACCTACAATCCCTGCTCTTAACAATTTTTCAATCCTCTTAATTTATTTATAACTATTTCTTCCCTCTTATACTACGAAAAACACACCTGTTTTACAATCTTAAAGATTTATTAATAATCACATATTACAACAGCAACAAAATTTCTTTACGTATTTTAAAGAAACAAAGGAAAAAGAAATGAATATTTCTATAAATAATCAACCATCGTTCAAAGGTAAATTTATAATAACAGGTACTCTCGATGAAATTGACAAATTCGACGATGAGTATCACAAAAAATATACACAAAATGCCAATACAAGAATAAAAAAGTATAATAACTATGTAAAAAAGAACAATAACAGTAAAGATTGGCAGAATTATTTTGAAAATATAAAAGAATTGTATTTTTATGACAGCAGGTTGCTTACTGATACTTATAATGAAAATCAAAAGTATAATGAACTTTTGTATCTTACAAATCAAGACTATGACAAATATTTTGACAGAGTTTTCTCTTTGACCGAAGACGAAAATTTTAATGTATTACTTCAAGATAATTCTAATATTGTATATGACTCAGATATTCTTGATTTAGAACTGCGTGAAGTAAAAAAAAGAATTGCATACAAAGAAGCTCAAAAAACAGATGACAGCATTGCAAATTTTTTGATAGATATTTATGTTTCTGCAAGAGAAAAAGCAAAACAGATATTTGGTGCTAATAAAGCAAAAGATGTAAAAATTATAAAAGCAAGCGAAGCTCTTGAAGCCCTTAAAAAAGACCGGTTTGATATGGTCGACGGAGAAATAAAAAACAAAAACATTAATGTGTTAAAATAATTGCATAAAGGAGTTAAATATGAAACGAGCAATTATTTTAGTCATAGATTCTATGGGCTGCGGTGCAATGCCTGATTGTGCCGAGTACAATGATATTCCGGAATGCAACACACTGTGCAATGTTGCAAAAGTAAACGGAGGGTTAAAGCTTCCTAATATGGAAAAAATGGGTATAGGTAATCTCGGCAATGTTTTAGGAGTCACACCCGTTGAAGAAAAAGACTCAATTGCTCAGTACGGAATTATGAGAGAAGTTTCAAAAGGGAAAGACACAACGACAGGGCATTGGGAAATTGCCGGGCTTGTACTGGATGAGCCGTTTAGAGTTTATCCTTACGGATTTCCTTGTGATGTTATAGACAAATTTATCGAAAAAACAGGCTGCGGAGGAATTCTCGGCAACTATCCCGCATCAGGAACAAAAATTATTGAAGACTTAAACGAAGAACATCACAAAACAAAATTTCCGATTGTTTATACCAGTGCGGACAGTGTTTTTCAAATTGCTGTCGATGTTGATGTTATTCCTCTTGAAGAACTTTACAGAATGTGCCGCATAGCAAGAGAAATTCTTGTCGGTGAACACAATGTTTCTCGTGTCATAGCAAGACCGTACCATATCGTTGACGGCAAGCCTACACGTATTTCTAAAGACAGAAGAGATTATTCCGTAAAACCTCCCAAGCCTACTGTTTTGAATGATATTATAAATTCAGGCGGCCGTGTTGTCGGTATAGGGAAAATTGAAGATATTTATGTAAAATCAGGTATCTCACATGCAATCCATACAGGCTCAAACAAAGAAGGTCTTGAACTTACATTAAAAGCAGTAAATAAAAGTTTAAACCTTGCTGAAATAAAAACGGCAGACTGTCAGGAACCGCCGAAATTTGAATTAATATTTACAAACTTGGTTGACACTGATATGCTTTTCGGCCATAGAAATGACTGGAAAGGCTACGGAAAAGCAATAGAAGAAATTGATTCATTTTTACCCGAAATTATGGATAAAATGACAGATGAAGATATTTTATTTATCACTGCCGATCACGGCTGTGACCCTACAGTGCCCGGTACCGACCATACAAGAGAGCAGGTTCCTCTGCTCGTATATTCAAAATCTCCGGATTTTAAAGCAAAAAATCTGGGTATATTACCGACATTTTCATACATTGCAGACAGAATACGATCTTGGTTCAGCATTTAATGTTGTTTACTGAATCAAAAAAATATGCTATTTTATCAGTATCATGAACTATGTACGCTGGTATGACAAAGACCCTGATTTAAGTCATTTAATGAAATTTTTGGAAAGCATAAATGAAGAAATCAGAAGTGAGATAGCACAGGATATGATTCAAATTATCCTGAATGAATTAAAGACCAATAAAGACGGAGAAATATCCGTCCTTTCAAACAGCAACGTAAAAGAATATAAAAGATGGTATGACAAAAATATTTCTCTTCATTCCGCTATAGAAATAATTAAAAACCTTGATGAAGCACAAAGAAAAGAAATTATTTCTCTTTTGATGGAATCAATTGTACAGATTTTGACGGAATATAATTATGAAAATAAAGAATAATAAAAATGTACTTGTCACTGGAGGTTCGAAAGGGATAGGAAAAAGTATAGCAAAAATATTATCCCAAAGCGGATACAATGTTTTTATAGTTTCAAGAACGGAAGAAGACTTACAAAAAACAGCAGAAGAAATAAATGCGGCAGGCTATTTTTGCTGCGATATTGAAAAAGCACAAAATTGCCGCAAGCTTATAAATGATATGATAGACATTGCCGGCTCTATAGATATACTTATAAACAATGCCGGTTTTTATATTTATTCACCGATAGAGACAACACAAGAAAAAGACATTGAATATTTAATAAATTTGAATGTTAAGACACCTTTTTTGCTTACTAAATATGCCGTAGAAAATATGAAAAAAAATAAATGGGGAAGAATTGTAAATATCGGTTCAATAAGCGGCGTAGTGGGCGAAGCAAATGCATCTTTGTATTCAATGACGAAATCATCATTTTCAGGTTTTTCAAAAGCTCTTGCACTGGAACTGGCTTGTGACAATATTACGGTAAACACCATTCATCCAGGCTGGGTACAAACTGACCTTGCTCAAAATGCCGTTGAACAAAGTGATTTTAGTTTTGCGGAAGAAATTGAGATGATACCGCAAAAAAGATTCATACACCCGGATGAAATTGCAAACCTTGTAAAATATATTGTCTCAGATGAAGCAAAAGGCATGACCGGACAAAATATCAGTCTTTGTGCAGGTTTAAGTGCGGGATAAATTTATACTAAAGTTGTAGAAATTTTATCAATAAATCATCTAAAAAGATGATTATAGAACTTCCTCATAATGATAATTTAGATAGGTAGCCAAAATTGATTGGCAATAGAATTCTATAATGATATGAGTATCTAATAACAAAGTAAGGAAGGCGAAATGGATAAGATGAAAATCTCAAACACAACATTCGGAATATTCAAGCCTATGTCAAAAAGCGAAAGGCAAGAAGCACATTCCAACCCGTTCGGTATTAATTTTAAAGGCAACGTATTAGCAGCAGATGTATTTGAATCATCAAAAGCAAAAGAAACAAATGCATCAACAAGTACAAATCCGTTCGCCAAAATGACATCAAAATCAAAAATGGTTGCCAGTGCATTTGTCGGCTCCATGAATTCATTCAACGAAGCATTCCGTTCTAGAATAAATTCAATCATTTCTTTCGGCAGACAAATAAAAGAAAACATTGCAAATTCTTGGGAATATGCAAAAAATACCGAAATTAAATTTGATTTCAAAGGATTAACAGAATCAATTGCGTCAAAATTTAACAACCAGTACAGCGTAAACAATCTTTTGAAACAACCGGTTGATGATCTTGGTACAATGTTTGCATCGGAACTCGGTGCATACAAAGAAAGTTTGAAAGCGTAGGTGCCGGATGAAAACAATAAACAGAATAGACAATATAATTGAAGCACTTTGTAAACATGAAGACCCAAAATCTATAAGCATTTTGGAAGAAATAGGTACAAACTCTGAGATTGATGAAATCAGAGAAAAAACAGCACAAGCTCTCATCAGAAAAAACACACCTGAATCACTCAGAGTTGTTGTTTCTTGTTCAGGCAAAGGCATAAATGATATGTCTGCAAGAGTAGCTATGAGTGCAATCAATGAAATTTTGGGACTTAATGACAAAACAGAAGTTCTGAAAGTTCTTGAAGAAACAATGAACAGTGAAGAAAAAACAGAAGTAAAAGACACTGCTCGTTCTGTAAAAGCACTTATTACATATTCTATGTAATCTTTCTAATTTATTTTTCATATAATTAAAAGCCTCTCATATTTCATGAGAGGCTTTTTTAGAATGAAAGAATGTGAAAATTTTATGCAGTAAAACTGTTCTTTTGTTCAGAGTTAAACGGGTCATTTACTCTAAATGGGTTGTCTTGAGACATATCCGGTAACTTACCGGAAAATGCTTTGATAATTTCATCCGTGAAATTACCAAGCAAACCGGCAATTTGATCTTGAGAAATATTCAAATCATCAATATCAAGTAAACCAAAATCAATTTCGTTATCATCATTAACTGCAAATTTGGTCTTATCAAAAAGTGTTTCACTTCTTGCAGTATTAAAGTTTGATGCTGTTTTTAGCTGTTCTTGTAACCCGGTACTTAATCTGTTTACCTGCATTTACATCTCCTTTTGACTTTCCGAACTGTTTAGGCTTCCTGTATTTTCTATATCGGATTTTTGGCAGGCAAACTTTATACTTTATTTGATTATTTTAACAATAGTTAACAAACTTCATTTATTCCTTCACTGACAGTCTTTAAAGATTCAATTACTGTAAATCTCTTGTCATCAAAGATTATAGGAGATTTATCTTTCAATATAAAGAATGTAGGCCCTGAACCGGACATCATTGATAACGGAAGACAGTGTTTTATTTCTAAAAGTTCCGGATAATCGTTTATTACAGCTTGTTCCAGACTGTTGTATAAAAGTGAGTTGTCAAAAGAGTTTTGCATCAATTTTTCAACTAATTTTTCGGTATTGTTCGGCACGATTTTTTCTTCATCAGACATTTTAGAAAATTTTGTATAAGCTTCTTTTGCGGAAATACCGAATCCGGTCGGTTTAATCAAAGTCACATCCAAATCAGGAGTAGGGATTTTTCTTATATTTTCACCTTTTGAACTGCACAAAGCAGTACCGCCATGCAGGCAGAAATTCAAATCCGAACCCAAAGACGCACAAAGTTCTTCGATATTATTTTGAGCCAAAATACCGTCAAAAAGCTTATTCATCGCATAAAAGGCTGCGGCCGCATCTGTAGAGCCTCCTGCAAGACCTGCTTCTATAGGAATATTTTTTTCTATATAAATATCAATTTCAGCATTAATACCTGCTGATTTCAAAAAAATATCCACAGCCCGCCAAACAAGGTTTTTTGCGTCGTAAGGAATCTGAGAACTGTTTCCCGAAAGATGTATTTGCGTTTTATCAGCTTTCTTAACCTTGAATGTCAAAAAATCGTAAAGGCTAACCGCCTGCATAATACTTTTTATATTGTGAAACCCGTCTTCACGTTTATTTAAAACTTCCAGCGTCAGATTTATTTTCGCCGGAGCGTGGACTTTAATTTGTTTGTACATTCTTTCTTAATTCCTCAGACAATTGTGCAAAACTCTTTATAGAAAGCGTTTCTCCCCTTGTATTTTCAGAAAAGCTTAAGTCTGTAAGTGTCTTTGAAACAGCGTCTTTTGGAAAACCGCCATTTATAAGAGAATTTTTCAAATTTTTACGTCTGGTTGCAAAAGAAGCTTTTATTACCCTTCTCAAAAATGCATAATCTTCAACCTTGACTCTGGGTTCTTTATTTATTGTAATTTTCACCAGTGCAGAGTCCACTTTGGGTGCAGGATAAAACGACTTTCTGCCGACTTTTTGAATAAGCTCTACATCCGCATTGAACTGCGTCAAAATTGACAACAGACCGTACTGTTTTGAAGGAGAATTCTCATTTGCAACAAGTCTTTGAGCCACTTCCCACTGTACCATAAGTATGATTTCAGAAATCCTGTTTCGATTGTCATTATTCAAATCATCAATCTCTCCGAGCAAATGCACAAGGATAGGACTCGTTATGTAATAAGGAATATTTGCGACAACCTTAAATGTTGTATCTTCCAGATCTTTCAACTGTGTTTTTAAAATATCGTTGTGAATAAGATGAAAATTTTTTGACCTAATGTGTGCCAACGCATCTATCGCATCTTCATCTATTTCAACAGCATAAACCTTTTTGGCTTTTTTTACTATATTTTCCGTAACAAACCCGGCACCCGGCCCTATTTCCAATACAGTGTCTTCTTCAGCAACTTCTTCTATAATCCTGTCAATTACAGATTCGTCAACAAGAAAATTTTGGCCGAGTCTTTTTTTAGTTTTAAATAATTTTGCCCTTAAAAAATATTCGCTCATATATTTAATGTACAATAAACATTATGATAATAATACCGGAATATCTTGCAATCCATGAACCTGATGACAGATTGCTTGAAAAAATTAACAACAAAAAGTTTAAAGACAAAACACTCTACAAAAAACATTCAAATTTTCACGACATAAAAGTTGTTGAAAATGAGGCAGGACGCTTTTTGCATTACAAAGACACCTATCAGGCAGGAATAATCCGCACGTCATCTTACAAAGGGAATCTGCCCTATATAAATTACTTTACCATTCCTTATATCATAAATCCCGATATAAAAAATATTCTCTTAATAGGTCTTGGTACAGGAAAAATTGTTAATGACTGGGAAAAACTTTTTGAAAAAATTGAAAGCATAGACATTGTTGATATTGAAGAAAACATTCTTGATATTGCAAAAAATTATTTTGGTTTTATACAGTCAATACATACAACCTTTACATTGCAAGACGGCATTGTTTATCTGAGAGAAAACAAAAAGAAGTATGACCTTATAGTTGTCGATGTTGCGTCAGATGACGGAATTGATGACAGATTTTTGAGCAAAGAATACTTTAAGCTCATAAAAAAATCTCTTTCTACCAATGGACTTTTTGTTTCAAATCTTTGTGCAAGCCCTGATTTTGAGCATGAAGAAAATACTTTTTTCCATACCATAAAAGAGCTTTACGAATCAGAATTTAAGAAAGTATGTTTTTTTAAAGGAAACGAGTCTGACAGAGTATATTACAAAACATTTTTTGATATCGATGAAAGAGTAATAGACATAACAAATGTCATCATTATTTCATCAAAATCGAATTTTTCTTTTAATAAAAATTATGCCCGATTCAAAAATATTGAACTGGACATAATTCCTTATTTAAAAGATTTGTACAATTGTTAATTAAGGCTTTTGAAATACCATTACATACTCATGTTTAAAAATATAAAATCCACCGTACAAAGCTCTGTATCTCCAGAGATTTGCCTGTTTGCCTTTGGCTTTTTCATTACCTTGTATGTCTTTTACGATAATTGCCTTTGTAATAAATCCGGCACGGTTCATTCTTTCCATACAGCCAAAGCTCAATGGTATATATTGGCCTTTTGAGTATTTGTCACCGATAATAAGTGCAGCAAATCTCCCTTTTTCAAGTTTTTCAAAACCGTTTCTTGCAACGTTTTCAAAGAGTTCATAAAATTCTTCCGTTGTTGCACAGTTTGAAAGGTCTTCTTTCTTGTCTGAAAATTTAATAATGTCGTCATAAGGCGGATGAAGTACAAGGAACTGTGCTTTTTCTCTGCCCATAACTTCAAGTCTGTCCTGAATTTTATATCCAATGTCAGAAGATGCACTGTCACCGCAAATAATATTAACATCGGTTACCAGTGTCTTGGGATCAAATTTTTGGCTTACATAATCCACAAGCTCCTGTTTGAGTTCCACACCTATACATCTTCTTTCCATATTTACGGCTTCTATACCTGAAGTTCCGGAGCCAAAGAACATATCCAGTACGATATCATTTTTCTTTGTAAATCTTTCATACAGCTGTTGTGCAATTTGTGGTATATAATTGCCGTGATAATCATAGGAATGTCCGTTTGATTTGTCTCGGTTGGGAAATTCCCACAATGTATCTGTCAAAATATGCGAATAATTTTTCCAATTGTTTAAATCTATATCGTTATACGGCTTTGTCAGAGGTTTCTTGGGGACTTCCGCAACACGCAAATCAGGTTTTGCCTGCGGTTTTGTTTTTAAATTTGATTTTTTATTAACAGCCAAAATAAAATCCTTAATTTTCTTGTACTTATACAACTTAAGTATAAAGAAATATTAAGGATTTAAAATCAAATATATAGATGAACTTTAACCCATTATCAAAGACTCATCGCTTTGACAATATCATTCAGTTCTGCGGATGTTTTTTTGACCTCAGTTCCAGAATATTTTATTGCTGAATCCGGGTCTTTCAGGCCGTTTCCTGTTAATATACAAACAATTTTCTTTCCGCTTTCAACAAGTCCCATCTTGTGTGCTTTGATTACACCTGCAACTGATGCCGCACTTGCCGGTTCAGCCAGTATTCCTTCTGTTGATGCCAGCAATTTATAAGCTTCAATTATTTCTTCATCGGTTACAAAGTTTATAACTCCTCCTGACTTGTCACGTGCATTTTCAGCCTGTTTCCAGCTTGCCGGGTTGCCTATTCTTATTGCCGTAGCAATAGTTTCAGGCTTCAATATTCGTTCGCCTTTGACAATTGCAGCTGCACCTTCTGCCTCAAATCCCATCATTTTAGGAATATGAGTTGTTTTACCGACGTTAAAATATTCCTCATAGCCTTTAAAGTAAGCTGTAATATTACCGGCGTTCCCTACAGGGATAAAATGACAATCCGGAGCATCTCCAAGTGCATCACAAATTTCAAAGGCACCTGTTTTTTGACCTTCTATTCTGTATGGATTTACTGAGTTTACCAATGTGACAGGATATTTTTCGGAAATTTCAATTACTCTCTCAAGTGCTTCATCAAAATTGCCTTTTATTGCTATTATTTCCGCACCGTACATCATCGCCTGAGACAATTTACCCAAAGCAATATATCCGTCAGGAATCAAAACATATGCTTTCAAGCCTGCTTTTGCGGCATAAGCGGCAGCAGAAGCCGACGTATTGCCAGTGGACGCACAAATAACAGCCTTTGCACCGGCTTCTTTGGCTTTTGAAACTGCCATTGTCATCCCTCTGTCTTTGAAGCTGCCGGTAGGGTTGGCCCCTTCAAATTTCAGATAGATTTCACATTCAACACCGATTTTTTTTGCAAGATTATCTGCTTTTATCAGCGGGGTATTGCCTTCATTTAGGGTAACAACAGGTGTTGTTTCATCAACCGGGAGATATTTTCTGTACCTGTTGATAAGTCCTTGATAATGGCCTTTTTGTTCAAATTTTTCCATGCTGTTACTCCATTACTCTTATTAAATTATTTACTCTTACAATATTAGGGTTGTTTTTCAGTTCATTTATTGCTGAATTTAAATTACTTTCTTTGCTGAATTCCGTAATAATGACAATCTGTGCAGTATTTTCTTTGTCTATACCTTTTTGTAAAACACTGGCAAGGCTTATATTGTGTCTACCGAATATTTCACCGAGTGCACCTATTACACCTGGTGTGTTAACGGCGGTAACAGAAATATAGTATTTGTTAACCGTCTCTTCAATACTGATTTGCTGAGCGGTAACTTCGTGATGACATTCCATCATCGGAAGCGGTCTGCCTGAACCCATACTTCTTGCGATAATCAAAATATCACCGACAACAGAACTTGCAGTCGGAAACTCGCCTGCACCAGGCCCGGCCATCATTACTCGGCCCACAGGGAAACCGTCCAAAACAACACTGTTTGTAACGCCATTTATACTGGCAAGACCTTCTTTCAGAGGGACAAGCATAGGATGCACTCTTACATCCGCCTTGTTGTCTTCTGTCAATTTTGCCAGTGCTATCAATTTTATTTTATACCCCAGTTCTTTTGCAAACTGCATATCATTTGCACTGATTTTGGTGATTCCTTCACGGTAAATTTTGTTTATATCCACACGCTGATTCAAAGCTATTGTGGCTAGTGTTGCAATTTTGTATGCAGAGTCATATCCTTCAACATCTCCTGTTGGATCAGTTTCGGCATAGCCGAGTTCTTGTGCCTCTTTTAGGACTTGTTCATAAGAGACACCGTCTTTTTCCATTTTTGTCAGGATATAATTTGTAGTTCCGTTTAATATTGCTTCTATTTTGTTAATTTTATTCCCTGCAAGTGTTGTCTTAATCGGCATAATAATCGGTATACCGCCGGCTATTGCAGCTTCGTATAAAATAGAAACATTGTTTTCTTTTGCCAGCTTGAACAGAGGCTCTCCTTTTTTTGCAAGAAGCTCTTTGTTTGCTGTGACAATATGTTTTCCGTTTTTGACAGCAGTAACAAGAAGTTCATAAGCCGGATC
This sequence comes from Candidatus Gastranaerophilales bacterium, assembly GCA_944323115.1. Lineage (GTDB taxonomy): Bacteria > Cyanobacteriota > Vampirovibrionia > Gastranaerophilales > Gastranaerophilaceae > Limenecus. The sequence goes on along the minus strand of CALURG010000038.1, from coordinate 11,091 downwards.
AGTGCCGCCTATAACTTCAACAACAATATCTATTTCCGGGTCATTAACAATATCAAAAGGATTGTCACACAAGATAGATGTATCAAGATTTTCAATATTGCGTTTTTTATTTATATTTTTTACGGCAATTTTCTTGATTTCAATTTCAGGAAAACCCGTCAGTACCTTTACAACTCCGGAACCAACCGTTCCTAAACCGATAAGTCCGATTTTTATCTTTTTATTTTCAACCATTAGACACCTCACAGTTTTATAATATTAAAACATAAACAAGTAATAATACACAAAGCTCACAAAACTCCAAAAGTCTACATTCTTTCTGGTGCTTCTACAGCGAGTATATCAAGAGCCGTTTTTATTACGGTTGAAACAGACTTTACAAGAGCCAGCCTTGATGCGGAAAGTTCCTTGTCATCAGTCAAAACTCTTGAAAACGTGTAAAACTGATGGAAACATCCGGCAAGTTCCTGAAGGTATTTGCAAATCAGATAAGGTGCCCTGTTTTTTGCCGCCATTAAGATAATAGGTTTGAATTCTTCAAGCTTTAATATAAGTTTTTTTGCAGAAACAGCCGATTTTTCATCATCTGTATCCCACAATTTATTTAAATCCGCATTCATAATAGCATTTTCAAGCTCTGATTCTTCAAAAAGCGGTTGTATTTTTTCTTTTGTTTCAACATTCAAACGTTCATTTTTTGCATTTCTAAATATAGAGCAGGCTCTGGCATGAGCATACTGGACATAAAATACCGGGTTGTCATCGGTTTTGGACTTTGCAAGCTCCACATCAAAATCCAAAGTTGTATCGATACTTCTTATTATCATCCAGTATCTTGTGGCATCGACTCCTACTTCTTCTATCAAATCATCTAGAGTAACCATATTTTTTCGTTTACCCATACGAACGGCTTCACCGTTTAAAACAATATTCACAAGCTGCCCGAGAAGGACTTCGAGTTTGTCAGGATTGTCACCGAGTGCCTCAATAGATGCTCTGATTCTGGGGATATATCCGTGATGGTCAGCACCCCATATGTTTATCAGTTTGTCAAAGCCTCTTTTTATTTTGTCATGGTGGTATGCAATATCAGCCGTCAAATATGTATTTGAACCGTCTGATTTTCGAAGAACTCTGTCCTGGTCATCTCCAAAAACAGACGACTTAAACCATATCGCATTGTCTTTTTCATAGAGCATATTTTTTTCTTTTAACTGTTTTACGCATTCCTCTACTTTGCCTGATTTATGCAAATCTGTTTCAAAATAAAAATTGTCAAAATGCGTATTAAATTTTTCCAAAAGAGCTTTTTGCATTTCAAGCATTTTTCTTTTTGCAAAAGAAGACAATATTTCCAATTTTTCAGAAGAAAGTTCCTCCAAATTTTCAGGCAGAGATTTTGCCGCTTCACTGTTTTCTTTTACAAAATCTTTTGCAACAGGTACAAGGTACTCTCCGGGATAAAAAGATTTTCTTTCAGCCTCATCTGTAGGAAAATCAACTTTCTTTCCCAATTCCTGCATGACTCTGATATACAAAGAACGGCCGAGATTTTTTATCTGATTTCCAGCATCATTTACATAAAACTCTTGATAAACATCATATCCTGCAAATTTTAAGAGATTAGAAAGAGCACTTCCCATAGCAGCCCATCTTCCATGCCCTATGTGAAAGGGGCCTGTAGGATTTGCAGAAACATATTCCAAAAGAACTTTTTGATTGCAGCCGAAATCATTTGAGCCGTATTGTGCTTTTTCGTTCATAATCTCTCTAACGATTGCATTCAAAAAAGTTTTTCCGAGTTTGAAGTTTATAAATCCTGCAACAGTAGTTATATCGCAATCTTCGACATCCATTGCATCCGCAACAGCTTGTGCAATTTGAGCCGGAGGCATTTTAGCATATCGTGAAAGAGATGATACGTTAACGGCAAAATCGCCAAATTCCTCATTTTTTGGAGATTCCGCATTCAAAACAAACTCATCGCTTTCTTTCATTTGATTTAGCTTGCCGTCTTTTAGTGCCTTTAGAATCGCTTTTTGTGTAATATCTGTAATATACTGTTTTAACATAATCCACCTAAAAATCTAATCATAAGTAGATTATATTCAAAACAAACAATAAACAAAACCACAAAATAAATTTATAAAACAAAACTTTTCCCGACAGATTAGTTGTCTTTCGACATACCGAGAAATTTTTTCCTCAAAATATATGCGTACAGCCCATCAACATTATCCAGGCATATATCCAAAACCCTCATCAATCTGACAGCGTCATTTTGAAGTTTTTGGTATTTCAAAACTTCTTCATCTATATTTATATCCGGATTCTCGTCTTTATCCATAAAAATCCCTGCATACTTTGACAATTAAATTATCGGCACATAAAGAGAAAACTTTAGACAATATAAAGTTTTGTAACCTAAATACCAGTATCTATAAGTTCTTGTGCAAGCAGCAAATCCTTTTTCGTAGTAATTTTTATATTTGAATAACTGCCTTCCGTAACATAAACATCATACCCCAGAGATTCAGCCATACCGGAATCATCGGAAAAAGAAAGACCTTCCAGATTTTTGTGTACATCCATTATCAATTTGTAATCAAATATTTGAGGAGTCTGCACAGCCCACAAAAAATTTCTGTCGGGTGTTTCAATAATCTTCCCTGTTTCATCAACACGTTTTATTGTATCTACAGCTTTTACTGCCAAAATTGCAGCTTTTTTCTCTATTGCTTTTTTTATACATTTTTCAATATCGGATTTTTTTACAAGCGGCCTGGCTGCATCATGGATGGCAACTATATCAGGATTTTCACAAGCCGACAAAGCATTGTAAACAGACTGCTGTCTTGTTAGTCCGCCTCTTACTATTTTTAAGCCTTTTATATCCCTACCCAAATCTTTAATAATAGGTTCAAGCGTTTCTGAAGCAGAAACAATAATTTCATAAGGATTAAAACAGCAAAAAGCCTCTATTGAGTGCAATATAACTTCTTTTCCGTTTATCTTTTCAAGAAGCTTATTTACTTTTCCGTATCTGCTTGAAGACCCGCCCGCTGTAATTATTACTGAAAGTTTCATTTTTATTTTTCCCCGAAATGATTAAAACTTTTTTTGCTGAACATATCTTTGTCAATAACATAATTTTGATTATTATCCTTTATTTTTACACAAGGATTTGAATCTGTTTGCACAACATTTCCGATTTTAAAAAACTTATTTTTGTCCAGCTTCTCATAAACATTTTCTGACAAACAAAACAATAGCTGGTAGTCTTCACCGCCCCACAGGACAAGATTTTTGTAATCATCGAAAAATGTTTCTTTCAATTCCCGGCTAATAGGAATACTTTCAAAATCTACATTTATGTTAACATTGCTTTCTTGAGAAAATTTAAACAAGGCATCAGCAAGGCCGTCTGATGTATCCATCATAGCAAAGTCGTTTTCTGCCGCATTTGCAATAAGCATACTTTTCTCAATTTGCGGTTGTACAGAAAGATGTGCGTTGACCAATGACTGCGGTTTACTGATATTGTTGAGAATCAGTCTTAAACCGCCTGCACTGTCCCCGTGAAAACCCGTTGTCACGACAACATCTTTATCTTTTGCATTCCTTCTTGATACAGAATAAGGAATCATTTTTTTCCCTGCTGCACAAATTGAAATAAACAATTTATCCGAGCCTGTCAAATCCCCTCCGGCTATTTTTATTCCGTATTTTTCACATGCACTGTTTACTCCAAGATAAAATTGTTTTACAAAATCAATATCAAGATAATGCGGCAAAGACAATGATATTGTCACAAAAACAGGCTCTGCACACGCTGCTGCAAGGTCAGACAGGTTTACATTTATAGCTTTTTCTCCCAACTGACAGGGCGAAATAGTTGACAAATTAAAATGTATGTCTTCAACAAGTGAATCCTGTGTAACAAACAGACCTTTATCACCCAGCAATTTAGCGTCTAAAAAAGCACAGTCATCCCCTATATATGAAGAATCACTGATAGTTTCTTTTATGATTTTTATGTATTCTATCTCTTTCATTGTTTAATTTTAACATGAAGGACTGTCATTGACGGTTTCTGATGATGTGTCGTCCTGTTTTCTCTCTTCGTTTGATTGTGAAAGGAGAACAAACTGTGCACACAAATCCGCAATAACATAATAAAAATACATATAAACCAGAGGCAGAATAACAACACCTACCACTGTAGCCACGATAACGGAAAACAAAACTTCAAAAAGCAATGTAAGTGCAACAAACAGCAGTATCAAAACAAAGTAATTTACACCGTTGTTTTTTAACAAAAGATATGCCTGTTTAAAATTAACAAATGAACATATTTTCGGTTCTTTAAAGAAATTAGACATCATCAAGGGCAAAAATACAATTGTCAGAAGATACAAAAATAAAACACATGCACCGCAAAATACAACAGACAAAAATTTCATACTTCCGCCTGCACTAAAAGAAAAAGAAGAATGCCCGAATGTTGCCACTGTAATAAATAAGAATATTAAACTTACTAAGATAAACGGCAAAAAATACAAGAAATAGCCTACAAAATACTTAAAACCTGTGCATATAAGATTTGTAAAATTCTTCCAATCCGGCAAAGTATTGTCTTCTTGATTTTGAATACGTTTGTGAGCTGTTTCACAAACATATCCTGATATAATTATCCACAAAAGCGATGAAACTATACAGGCAGCGACAAAAGAAAAAATTACGCTTTTTAAAGACCCTGTAACAACCATGAATAATGGTATTAAGAACACTGAAAAAGTAGCAAGAATAATACCTGCACCGGCAAGCAGCTTATCTATCCAATTTGTATCTTTTGAAATATATGTTAAAGCTCTTTCAAAATTTAAATTCATATGTCCCCCTAAAAATTAAAAAACATTTTTATTCGATTTAGTACATAATTCAACAATTTATTACACTCAATTATACACTATATGTTATGATTTATCTATGAAAAAGATTTTTTTAATATTTGCAGTAGTTATTTTTATATGTTCTCAAATTCCTTCATTTTCTCAAGAAACATTTGAAAATTGCAAAATTCTTTACACCGACTCAAAATATAACATTGCATCAAAATGTTTTTATGACAGAATAAAAGCTGATCCCAACGACATTCAATCAAGGTTTTGGTACGCAGCTTCACTTTATTTTGACAGAAAATATTATCTTGCTTATGAGCAGTATAATTATATTGCACAAAAATATCCGAACTCAAATGTCGGAAGATACTCTTTTCAAGAGGCAGAAAAAGTAAAAAAAAGAATACAGGATATTCAAAAAGCAAAATCAAATGACACGGGTACATATTTAAATGAATTGGATAAAATTTCCAAATGGAACAACATGCCTGTAAGAGTCTGGATAGAGCCTTGTACATATACTGATACAGCAAAAAAGGCATTTGGGGAGTGGCAGACAAAAACTAATAACAAAGTAAGTTTTGTATTTGTAAAAAATCCAAATTCAGCAAATATAAGAATGGAATTTGTCGACAGGCTTCGGGAATCCGATTCTGCATACAATCTTGGATTTACGGCACTAAAGTTTTCCGGAAAGAAAAATATAATCGCAAAAATAGAGATTTTACAAAGGACGGAATCAAACAGTTACAAGACAAACTCTCAGCTTTATGGCGTTATGCTGCATGAAATCGGCCACGCACTCGGAATAAGCGGCCACAGCAGCCGTAACAATGACATAATGTTTCCGAACGACTTTACAAACGATGTACACCTTTCTCAAAGAGACATCAACACTATAATGTCAATCTATTCAAAATAGTTAAAATATTAAAGTTTTTGTATAGTCAGGCACAATAAATTGTTCGTTGTTTGCGTCTTTATTGGTAAAAGCTGAATAGTCACTCAACGAAAGTTCTTTTGCGTTTTCATACAGATTCATATCAACATATTTTTTGTACAAATCAGTAATATCACCTGAATAGTTCCCCATAATTTGAGCAAATCTTTTTATTTCTTCTTTTGAAGAACCTGCACCGTATGCTTTTGTCTTTGCGTCAGTACCGGATGGACGTATTTCAATAAATTTGTCGCTAAATTTGAGGTAAGTACCGTCTCCCACAAACTTTACATCCTCAAGGTTATCAAAATTCAAGTCTTTGAATGTATCTTCAAGAATTTCTTTAATCTGTTCAAGCGTCATTTTACCTGATTTTTTTGCCACTGCCATTGTCAGATAGAAAACATCGTTTTTCGTTCTCATTGCTTCACCTTGCAGTTTTGCAAGTTTGAGTTTTTCTATATCAGGTTCAGACTCGTTGTAATATGCGATATCTTCTCTAATATCAAATTTTGAAATTATGGAATTTTTCTTAAAAACTTCATCAAGATATTCAGACATGGTTTTCTGTGATTTTTCCAAAAATGAAGCTAATGCCGATGCCACAACAATAGCCTCTGTTGCACTCTTTTCTCTCATTGCTATTGCACATCTTCCTGCCATAGACATTATCAATTCTTCTGAGCCAATAATCATACCGCCTGACTCTTCACCGCCAAAAATGAGCTTAGGGTTTATACCAAGATTGATATCATTTCCAAACACATCAGTAACCACAACGTCTTTTTGCGGATTGTCTTTGATTTGTTTTTCGACTTTTTTCATTACATTGGCTATTTCTTTAAAGCCAACTGGTACGTTAACAACTTTAACACTGTTTTTTTCAGCCCATTCATCCCAAGAGCGGGCTGACGCCGTTGTTTTTATAATAAATCTCGGGTGTTTGTCAAAAAGACCTTCTCTTTTCAGACTGTCGGCCCAAAAATCCATAATCATCAGGAACGATTGATTTGCCGTAAATACTGTCAAGATTTTATGTTCATCCAGGACAACATAGTCAATACCGAGTGATGTCAAGAAATCTTTTTTGTCTGTTGATTCAATTTGACAAACAGTCAATCTGTCGTGGTCCGGGTCAGTAATTAAAACAGCCGTGCCCAAAGGGTAATCTTTTAATTTCTCGTCATATTTCAAAGATTTAATTACCGGGAAGTATTGTTTTCCGTCTTTGTCTTTAGAAATCACAGTTGCATCTACTGAATAGTCATAAAAAGTTTTATTTCCCTTAGGATCTGTATCATATTTGCCTATACCATGAAAGAAAGGATCTTCTTCTTTGTTCAGCCACACAAAATGAGAATCTATATCCAGTGATTTTAGGATTTTGCTCAAAGTTCTGTATGCGGAACCACCAACATTTTCAATAACAATTTTATTTTTTACATTTTTTATTAAATTCAGGTTTGTATCTTTTGCAACACCGTCTAAAAGATACTGCTTATAGAGTTTTACCCCGTCATCAAGCTCTTTCATCAACTCTTCGCTTATTAAAGGATTGTCATTTGCCGCAATTTTTATGTCATAGTAACCGTTTTTTTCAACCTGTTCAAAAATGTATTTTATTTTGTCCACAAATCGCATTGATTCTTCCGGAAGATACTGACTTCCTTGCGAATTCAAATCTTTTGTAGCATTTTTAACGGAAATACCGTGACTTGACGTGATATACTCGCCCCCAAGCAAATCCAGTTTGAACGCAAGAAAAGATGCCATCCAAATCGGTATTGTCTTTCTGCCTTGAGGGACCAGTGTTTTTATTCCGTGAGCGGCCTGCACTCTGGCAATAAGTTCCAAAAACTCTTGAGAATTATAGCGGACTTCGCACCCTGCCAGTTTTACAAGCTCGGAATCAGGATATAATTCCTTTGCAACAAGTGCTTTTGCTTCTGTTGCCAGCATAATACCAACCATATTTATTGGAAAACGTGTATCATGCGGATAGAGAATATTTTGAGGCCCTCTGATGCCGGCAGTGGAAACAGCTGCTTCTTTTGCATATCCTGCAAACCAATCTTTCAAATTTAATCCCTCAGGATTTTTGTCAGCATCATATTGCTCAAGGTGTTCTTTTTTCAGCCTAAAAACAATTTCACCTTTGTCATCAAGATTTACAAGGCTGTTTTGTTTTATATATTCCGGCGTTTTAGCTTCAACCGACTCAAAAAGCGATTCTTCCAATACTGAATGTGCACTATGATTATTATAAACTTTTTCCGTCATTTTTAACCCTCAAATAAAACTCTTTATAGGCATATTATACAAAAATCATTACGTTCTGTATAGCACAGCTTTCTTTATTTTTGATATAATCTTTTCGTCATCATCAAAGGATTTGATTTGGAAAAAATTCTAAAAACAGTTGAATTTGATAAAGTATTGGAAATTTTAAGCGGATTTGCCCAAAGCGAACTCGGCAAACAACGCTGTCTTAATGTCTTTCCGTCTCAAAACAGTGACGAAATAAAAGAAAATCTAAAAATAACCACTCAGGCTCAAAATGTTCTCAGGGTTTCTTCTTCTGACATACCCATAGGCAGCCTTCCAAATATAAAAGAGCCTCTTGATATATTGAAAAACAAAATTACTCTTTCCGTTGAAGATATAAAAAATATTTTTGAAATCATTGTAACAACAAGGAAATTTTCTTCTTTTCTTAACAGATATGCACAAGAACAGGAAAACCTTTTAAATTTCACTCAAATGCTGTTTCCGCTTCCCGACACGGAAGAAACAATTCAACAAATTTTTGACACAAATTTCAATATTAAAGAATCCGCAACTCCTGAACTAAAAGCACTATTTCAGGCACAACGGGATACGACAGAAAACCTTAAAACCGCCGTATCCGATTTGCTTAAAAATGCAGATTTCAGTACGTATCTTCAAGATACCGTGTACACAATGAGGGACAATAGGATAGTTTTTCAGGTTCGTGCAGAGGCAAAAAATAAAGTTCAAGGCATAGTCCATGATATTTCACAGTCCGGACAGACTTATTTTATCGAACCCAAACAAATTGTCGGTTTAAACAACAAAATCAGAGAGCTTGAAATTGAAATTGAAGCGGAAAAACTCCGCATAATAAAAAAACTGTCTGAAAGCCTTTCAGAGCATCACGAGGAAATCAAGTCATCTTTTTATACACTTATAGAATTGGATTTTGTTTTTGCAAAAGCAAAATACTCAACTTCCATTGATGCTTGTGAACCTGAAATTGTTGAACAAAAGATAATTAATCTCAGTTCTATGAAAAATCCCGTTTTGTTATCAATATTGGATAAAGTCATAGAAAACGATTTTTGTATAGGTAATCCTTACAAATCAATAATAATCACAGGCTCCAATGCAGGCGGTAAAACTGTTGTACTGAAAACTGTTGCTCTCTCTGTATTAATGGCAGAAGCCGGACTGCATATCCCATGTTTTAAAGCACAAATCTACCCTTTTAAAAAGCTGTTTGCAGAAATAGGAGATGAACAAAATATTATACAGAGTCTTTCAACTTTTTCTTCTCACATAAAAAATATAAAAGAAATACTGGACAATGCTGATGATGAAACCATAATCTTAATAGATGAAATAGCAGCCGGCACAGATCCCAAAGAAGGTGCAAGTCTTGCTAAAGCAATAATGCTAGAATTCGTTCAAAAAGGTGCATTATCAATAATAACAACCCACTTTAATGAACTAAAATCCCTGCCTTTTAACAATCAATTGTTTCAAAACGGATCGGTTGATTTTGATGCAGAATCTTTGAAGCCGACATACAAACTTCGACTGGGTGTACCCGGTGCTTCAAATGCCTTTTCAATAGCAAAAAACTTTGGTATAGATGAAAAAATTATAGAAACGGCAAAAGCAGACTACGAATCCGGTATAACAGATGAGGCCAAAATCCTTTCATCTTTGCAGGAAAAATATACACAGCTTAGCCGACTGACAGAAGAAACAAAAAACTTAAAAGAAGAAGCTGAACAAAAATACAACAAATACAACGAATTGTTTGAAACACTAAATGCACAAAAAAGAAAGACAATAAAAGATTTTAAACGCAGACATGAAGATAATTTGCAAGATGCAAAGCAGCAAATCAAAAAAATTCTGGAAAATTTGAATCACCACAAAACAAGAGAAAATGCTCTGAATGCTTATAAAAAACTTTCACAAAAAGGTTCTAAAGCATCACAAGCTATGGCTGAAGAGTTTTCAAAAGTTGATGTAAAGTATAAAGATTTGACTGAAGAAGACATAAAAATCGGTGCAAAAGTTATCATAAAAGGACTTGACCAAGATGCGACAATTGAATCACTGCCCGATTCCAAAGGCAACTTAAAAATACTTGTAGGACATCTGAATTCAACAATAAACATAAAGAAACTAGCAAAAAGCCTTAAACGCCAAAAGGATATTATAAAAAAGAAAATAAACATAAATAACAGCAAATTTGAAATTCAACGCATAAATATGTCTCCCAAAATTGACCTCAGGGGATATAAGATAGATGAAGCATTGACAGATTTGGATACATACCTTGATAAAGCTTCATTAGCCGGCCTTACACCAATAGAAATAATACACGGACACGGAACCGGCCAGCTTCGTTCTGCAATCAGAAACTACCTGTTGGATTCTCCATACGTAGCAAAATTCCGTCCCGGAGAAGACACCGAAGGCGGAAACGGTATAACCATTGTTGATTTAAATTAATTGCAAGATTAAATTAAATCATTAACATTGAATCTTTTTCTTCTGTATAAAAATTTTACCAATAATTCTCTCATTTTTACTCTCTTTTCTGTTTCTATATATACAAAGTATATATTATAAAAATTATTGATAAAATTTAGCATGAAAAAATTATGTTTGTAACAATACTTAACAATAATGTAAAAATACCTTATATCAAGCTTTTCAGAAAAAACAAAGAAAAGTGTTTACAAGAAAAATTGTTTTGTTATAATAATTCTACAAGGTTTGAAAAAACCTCTGAGTTATTCCTCGGTAGCTCAATGGCAGAGCATTCGGCTGTTAACCGAAGGGTTGTAGGTTCGAGTCCCACCCGAGGAGTTTTTTATTGGAAAGGCTGTTTTTAATGACAGCCTTAAATATTGGTTTAGGCTCTATGACTAGGTTTTCGCCATCGTAAGAAAAGTTCGAACATACTATTTTTACGATTCTTCTTTTTTGTTC
>CALURG010000037.1 GCA_944323115.1 Candidatus Gastranaerophilales bacterium | reverse complement strand
CATCAGAAAAATAAGTAATATACCTGTCACCGGTTTCTTTGATGCCGTTTTTTATCAGGGACTGATTTTGTTTGTAGTTTGGGTCAGTGCGGTTTGCGTTGATTATGTGTTTAGGGAGGGTATATTCTACATTTGCGAAGGCTTCTTTTCTTGCTTGTTCTACGGTGTAGGTGACGCTGCCTTTGAGTGTAAAGCCAAAGAGGGGGAGGGTGAGGCAAAGAAACAGAAGCAGAGTTATTATTTTTTTCATGGAGTTAATTATAACATGGTTTTTCAGTTTGCTAAACATTTGTTTTTTTCATGTCTTCTACGGTCTCTGATGATGAGAGATCGGGAGTTATATCTTTCATAATTTCTCCTTATTTATTAATATTATTTACCAAAATTAGATAAGAAATATGAACTTAAAAACGCTTATTCAATACATTTCCTTTTAAGTCATATTCTACATTATCATGCCAATAAGTATCTAGTTGACCATTTGGAAAAAATATAAAAGTTTCATTGGCAGAATATGCGAATACAATTCTTATCAAATTTCCCTGTTTATCAAATTTAGCTTTTTTTGCAGGAAACTTTAATCCATAACGTTTTCCAATATGATCAATTTTTCCATTTTCTTTATAGTAAAATTCATAATATAAATTATTTTTATACACTATACCGTAACCACCATCAGAAAAATAAGTAATATATCTGTCACCGGTTTCTTTGATGCCGTTTTTTATCAGGGACTGATTTTGTTTGTAGTTTGGGTCAGTGCGGTTTGCGTTGATTATGTGTTTAGGGATGGTGTATTCTACATTTGCGAAGGCCTCTTTTCTTGCTTGTTCTACAGTGTATGTGACACCGCCTTTGAGTGTAAAGCCAAAGAGTGGGAGGGTGAGGCAAAGAAACAGAAGCAGAGTTATTATCTTTTTCATGGAGTTAATTATAACATGGTTTTTCAGTTTGCTAAACATTTGTTTTTTTATGCCTTCTACGGTCTCTGAGGATGAGAGACCGGGAGTTTCTTTTTTATTCATAATTTCAATTCCTATTAACTAAATAAAACTAAAACTAAAATTATATCTATTTTAATTTTCAATTTTATTCTTGTGCTTAAATAATAATTTATAATTACTCAACTACTTCTTTTATTAAATAGCCTTTTGCATCATATGCACGATTTCCAATCCAATGGGCAGTTAAATTACCATTTGAATCAAATATATAGACATCATCCAATGTTAAATATAAAGCTATTTCAACTAATTTAGAATTAATATTGTATCTATATGATTTGGTAGGACAAACAAGTGATACTCTTTTACCAATAGTTTCCAGTCTTCCATCACTTTTGTATCCAAACTCATAATACAGGTTCTTTTTATATATAATGCCATATTCTCCATCTGAATAATAAGTAATATATCTGTCACTGGTTTCTTTGATGCCGTTTTTTATCAGAGACTGATTTTGTTTGTAGTTTGGGTCAGTGCGGTTGGCCTTGATTATGTGTTTAGGGAGGGTATATTCTACATTTGCGAAGGCTTCTTTTCTTGCTTGTTCTACAGTGTATGTGACACCGCCTTTGAGTGTAAAGCCGAAGAGGGGGAGGGTGAGGCAAAGAAACAGAAGCAGAGTGATTATTTTTTTCATGGAGTTGATTATAGCATGGTTTTTCAGTTTACTAAACATTTGTTTTTTCATGCCTTCTACGGTCTCTGATAATGAGAGACCGGGAGTATTTAGTATATCTTTATTATCCATTAATTCTCCTTTGATTACAAAATATCTAAATAAAAATTAAAACTGTTTAATACATTGAACCTATAAATTTTCCATTTTTATCATAACCTTTATTTTTTATCCAATATGAACGTAATGTGCCATCAACCTCAAAATTATAAGCTGTATCTTTGTCTAGATATAATGTAACTGACAAAAATTTTCCATCTGCATCATACTTATACGATTTAGTTGGAAAATTAAGTCCAACTCTTTTACCAATGGCATTAATTTTCCCATTTTCTTTATAATAAAATTCATAATATAAATTATTTTTATAAACTATACCATACCCACCATCTGAAAAATAAGTAATATACCTGTCACTTGTTTCTTTGACACCGTTTTTTATCAGGGTTTGGTTTTGTTTGTAGTTTGGGTCAGTGCGATTTGCTTTGATTATGTGTTTAGGGAGGGTGTATTCTACATTTGCGAAGGCTTCTTTTCTTGCTTGTTCTACAGTGTATGTGACACCCCCTTTGAGTGTAAAGCCGAAGAGGGGGAGGGTGAGGCAAAGAAACAGAAGCAGAGTGATTATTTTTTTCATGGAGTTAATTATAGCATGGTTTTGCGGCAAAAAATAGTGAGGTTAACAGAAAGCTGGGGTTCGGGGCGGAGATTATGTATTACAAATTACATTTTAGTCTTTTATTCCACCCATTCTTTATCGTAAAGAACGGGTGGAGCCCAAGTTCACTATTAAAAGACAAAAGAAATAAATGTAATATTATAGTGAAGTCGTGAAGCCATTTTGCACGCTTCGTCACAACTCAGCGGCAAAAGAAGGCAAACCCGACCTACTGTTACATTCATACAGAAAGTAAATTAAACCCTAGTCTCATAACTCGCAGTCTATATTATCTTGAAAAATCATAAAGAAATAACAAAAATATTGAAAATAATTACGGACTGCTCGGACAGATGAGACTAATTGTTGTTTAATTAACTTTCTGTAATTCATTTCACAAAGGTCGGCGAGGGTAGTTATTTTATTGCATAATTTTAAACGGGTTTCAGGGCGGAGCCCTGATGTGAGATGGGTTAGAGATTTTTGAATGAAGGAATGAAAATTTACCGTACCGAATTTGTCATTTTTTGAGTGGACGGAAATTTTTGTTCCTGAGTTTTAAAATCTCTTTTGAGAGCGTTTTTTTCTTTCTTTTGGTTCATTTTCTTTCTTTTAATCGCAAAAAAGAAAGAAAATGAACATAAGAAAAATAAAAACAAAAATTTTGGTTTTATCTTCCACCCATTCTTTATTTAATACTTCCGGCAATTTCCGAAAGTGCAGCAATTGCTTCTTTTCCGACAATTGCTCTTGGCTTTGCAGCCTCTTTTGCCGCCTGTGTTTGCAATTGGGTATAGGTCATCAAGCAAGCATAAAACTTTCTGGGTGTTGCATTCCAAAACTCTTTTTCACTCCAGCCGAGTACGGTTTGTGCAGTTACAAAATTTTCTACCCATTTGTAATCTTTTTCTTTGATTTCTTCTTGACCGGTTTTTTTTTAGGATGCTCATCCTCTTCCATTTTTCTCAAAATTTTAGGCGGCATCATCGGAGCCAGAAAAGCGGCTATTACAGGTTCTTTCACTTCGTGCCACAATCCCGGCTGCTGCCTGAGCTGCTCTTCCATATCCAAAATCTCTTCTGTAGAGTGAAATTTCAGCATTGCACATGCAACAAGTGCTATTGAATCAGATATCATAACTTGGTTTTGTGATATTAAAAGGTCATAGATTTCATAAGGACTTTTTCTTGTCCTTTTCTCCAGCATAGCAAGTGAAGCATGGTCATACTGAAATGAGTATTCTTTGGAATTTATTTTAACCTTTTGAGGCTGCGTAAAAATATCTGCAAGCATGTTTTTTCCTTTCATTTTTTCTCTTCTTTAACAAAAAAAAGGAGGGAGACGGGAGTTCTCCCCCCAAATAAGGCTAAATTAGAGAGTTAAATGTATTAACAGTTGATTTCATTATTTCTGTTTTCCAAATGTTGTTTTTAAAAATCTGCCGGTTTCCCGATTCATCAATATATCTTGCAACCTGTTTGTCTTTATCAATCGGTTTTCCGTATACCCAAGGTATATTTTTTGAACTTTGAACTTTTTGTATGGGGCAGCATTGCGGTTGTCTGATTCTCATATTTTTTGTACTTTCTAAAAATTTTTGTGCTTTTGTTCCTTTTAAAATCCTTGTCTCAAGAATTTTCAACACTCCTTTGTCATTGTAATAGCGTTGAATTTCCAGTTTTAGACACCCGTTTTTCTTGCAATGAAGAGTATAAACAACTTCTTTTTCAACTTTTTTCCCGCCGATTATATTGAGCGACGGATGTGTCATCCGGTACTCAGTAATACACCAGTAAGTCTCCGGGTCATCTGTGCTGTATTTCATACCGCAGCAATAAATTTTCAATTTCCTCACTCCTTGTGAATTTGAAGTATATATCTGCTTTAGAATAGTACTCAAACTCTGCACATTCTCCGCAAAGGGGGTCTTTTGCCCGTGCTCGTTTCCTCAAAAGGACATAGTACTAGACTTTGTGCAAGGTGGGCTTAGATACGAATTTGCTTTCTAAGGGTTTTTATCTGCAAACTGATTTAAACCTCTTGCACTTTTATATATAGCACATAAATTGTACCCTATCGGGTACACTTTTTTGCCCAAAAAGTATTGACAAATCCTCAAATAGTCATCGTTATTGAAAAATTAGCATATAAGATAAATCTAAAATTGCCGAAAAAGATAATGAAATTGAAAAAAAGTTTGATTAACATTAAGAAGTATTAAGAAAAAAGGAGTTTATTTTTATGGCAGATATGGTAAAAAGATTTTGTAATACCTTTCTTGTAGAAGGTGTTTTTATAATGATACTGGGGCTTATGCTTTTGATTCTGCCTCAATTGTCCACACTGGCATTAAGTTTAATGATTAGTGTCGCATTGATTTTGGCCGGTATTTACAAGTTAGTAAGCTCAATTATACGCCGTGATGAAATAGAAAAATCATGGCTCAGTGCAATAATCGCACTTTTGATGATTTTTTCAGGTGCATATCTGACGGTAAGACCTTTGTTCAATCTGTTTTTACTCACAATGGGAATAGGTATTTACTTTGTGCTTGAAGGTATAAATTCAATGGTCATTGCATTTGAAAGCAAAGGTGTCTTAAAACACTGGTGGGTAGGTATTGTATCGGGATTGCTGCAATTTGCACTTGCTTTCATTGTGCTTTTCGGACTGCCCGGCACAGCACTCTATGCTGTCGGAATTTTAATCGGTATAAACATGCTACTGTCAGGTATATCTTTAATATCTGTATATACCGGTGCGGGTTGCCGACGACTTTCTGAAATTTAACAATTCCGCCGAAACTTTGTATTACACAAAAATCTTTAACAGCAGAAGCCATCTTTTTTGTCAGTGTTCTGCTGTGGGCTCAAAGATTCGTCTTTGAGCCTTTCTTGTTTAACCCGGTGCAGTCAATTGCACAAACACCGCTCAGCACCGTTACCGACAGAAGCTGACAGCAGGCAAACTTATCACAAGTGTTTTCAAACTACAAAAAAACAGACCCCTTTTTAAAGGAGTCTGTTTTGTATGAAATTTTGAAAAACAAGTACTTATGCAGTAGCACCTGATTTTTCGATAATTTCTTTTTCGACGTTGGCCGGAACTTGTTCGTATTTAGCAAATTCCATAGAGAAGGTACCACGACCCTGAGTTTTTGAACGGATATCTGTAGCATAACCGAACATTTCAGCAAGCGGAACCATTGCTCTGATTTTCTGAATACCTGTTCCTTCGATGATTTCCATACCTTCGACACGGCCTCTTCTTGAAGCGATGTCGCCTACGATATCACCTGTATTTTCTTCAGGAACTTCAATTTCAACTTTCATCATAGGTTCTAAGATACAAGGTTTAGCTTTTTTACAGCCTTCTTTGATAGCCATCGAACCTGCAATTTTGAACGCCATTTCAGAAGAGTCGACTTCGTGGTAAGAACCGTCATACAGTGTAACTTTAACGTCAATCATCGGGAATCCTGCTAAGATACCGCCTTCAAGGGCTTC
>CALURG010000036.1 GCA_944323115.1 Candidatus Gastranaerophilales bacterium | reverse complement strand
AAAGGAGTCAAAATTGGCTAAATATACAGGACCTTCAAATAAATTATTCCGTAACTACGGTGTTACGGACTTATCAAACAGAAAGTTGGTTTCTTCTTTGAGACAGACTGCTTCAGGTCAGCATGGTGCTGCAAGAAAAAAACTTTCTGACTATGCAATTCACTTGAATGAAAAGCAAAAAATCAGACTTACTTACCTTGTAAGCGAAAAACAATTTGCTAAATATTACAACAAAGCTGCAAGAACAAAAGGCGTTACAGGTACGGTTCTTTTGCAAATGCTTGAATCAAGACTGGACAACATTATGTTCAGAGCCGGCTTTGCTACTACAAGAAAACAGGCAAGACAGATTGTAAATCACGGTCATGTGCTTGTTAACGGCAAAAAAGTCGATATTCCATCTTACCTGGTTAAAGCAGGTGACGTTATTACAATAAGAACAAGAAGTTCTGAATTTGTAAAAACGGTTATGGAACCTCTTGATGTGGCTGCTCCGCAATGGATGACAGTTGATGCGGCTGCTCAAAAAGTTGTTTTTGACAGAATCCCGGAAAGAGAAGAACTCGATCCTGAATTCAAAGAACAACTGGTTATTGAGTACTATTCAAAATAGCCCTCACAGAGTTTAAGTAACTAACTTTTAATTAGGAGAAATACAGATGGAATTAAAAATTAAATGCAACAATACAGCTACAAACTCAGACGGTTCACAATACGGTAAATTCGTAATTGAACCGTTGGAAAGAGGTTTTGGTAATACAATCGGAAACGCATTGAGACGTGTTTTGTTATCTTCTTTGGAAGGTGCAGCTGTTACAGCAGTAAGAATTGAAGGTATTACTCACGAATATACAGCAATTCCTGGTATTGTTGAAGATGTAATTGACATCATGCTCAATCTTAAGGGTATGGTTGTAAAAACTGATTCAAAAGAACCTCAACAATTGAGATTGGATATAGACAAACCTGGTCCGGTTCTGGCTTCTGACATACAGCTTCCCGCAGGTGTTAAAGTAGTAAACCCTGACTGGTTGATTTGTACAGTAGCTGAGGGCGGCTCTATCCACGCTGATATTGTTGTTGAAACAGGTAAAGGATACATTGCTCACGATGTATTGAAAGACAATAAAGGTGCAATGCCTATCGATATGCTCCCGATTGATGCTACATTTATGCCTATCAAACGTGTAAGCTACAATGTAGAAAATACACGTGTAGGAGACGTTACTGACTTTGACAAATTGAATCTTGAAATTTGGTCAAACGGTTCTGTAGATGTAAACGTTGCATTGTCACAGGCTGCTAACATCTTGATTGAACACTTTATGCAGATTGCTGCAATAACAGGCACTCCTGTAGTATCTGTTGCTCCTGCAGCTGTAATTGAAGAAGAGGAAGTAGTTGATACTGATACACCTTCAATTTCAATCGAAGATTTGGAATTGTCTGTAAGAGCTTACAATTGCTTAAAAAGAGCAAGCATTAACAACATGGCTGAATTGCTTAAAAAATCAGAACATGATTTGTTAAATATCAAAAACTTCGGTAAAAAATCATCTGATGAAGTTATCGAAAAATTACACCAGTTTGGTTTAGACCTTATGCCAAATCCGGAAGGTGTAGATATGGACGAGTTGGTATAATTCCTCCAAAATGACAGAAATAATTAAGAAAAAGGATAAATAAAATGAGACACCAGTCTAAAAAACATCACTTAGGAAAAGCACAGGATCAGAGAAAAGCTCTGCTGCGCTCTTTGGCGACTGAACTTATTTTGCACGGTGAAATTAAGACTACAATGGCAAGAGCAAAAGCTCTGAAACCGTATGCAGAAAGTCTTATTACACTTGCAAAGCAAGGAACTCTTCACTCAAGAAGATTGGCTGCAAAATTCATTTTTGACAAAGAAACAGGCAAATTTATGAATTTTGAGACAGGCGAAGTTCTTGAAGGTGTTGAAAAAGCCGATAAAGAAAAGAAAGCAATTGCCCAAACAATTTTGAGAAAGTTGTTCTCAGAAACAGGCAAAAAATATGCCAACAGAAACGGCGGTTACACAAGAATCTACAGAATGCCTCCAAGACGCGGTGACGCAGCTGAAATGGCATTGATTCAGTTGGTGTAAGCCGGAGAAAATTCCTGTGGCGAGGTTCGCAATAGTTGTTGAATACATAGGCACAAATTATGCGGGCTCACAGGTTCAGCCGGATAAAGTTACCATTCAGTCCGAGCTGGAAAAAGCACTTAGTACATTGATATTGGGGGGTAAAAATCCCCCCCGCATAAAATCTATATTTTCAGGCAGAACCGATGCCGGAGTGCACTCAAAAGGGCAAGTTGTTCATTTTGACAGTGAAAAACCGATTGTTGCTTCAAAGTTTTTAAACTCGATAAACGGACTTCTTCCTAAAGATATAAGTGTAAAATCTATTCATCAGGTTGATGAAAAGTTTCATGCACAGCTGAGTGCAAGATACCGTGTTTATCAGTATAAAATTGTAAACAGAAAACAGCGTTCTGTCTGGGATGGGCATTCTCTTTTGGTTCGAGAACCCTTAGACCTTGAGAGAATGAACAAAAGCCTTTCTTATTTATTAGGAGAACATGATTTTACTTCTTTTAAATCAGCAAAGGCAACAAACCCCGCAAAAGACTGTGTTGTATATAAGGCACAATGCACAAAATCCGGTGATATCATTACTGTCGAAATTGCAGCAAATCGTTTTTTGTACAACATGGTCAGAACAATTGTAGGGACTTTGCTTATGATAGAACACAATAAATTAAAACCCGAATTTATGAAAGAAGTTCTTGATGCAAAGGACAGGACACAAACGGGGCCGACAATCAGTCCTGACGGGCTGGTGCTTGTTGAAGTAGGGTATAAGCCTTACCAATAGTGCATTCTTTGGCAATACCAAAGAATAGCATCATCAAAATAAAAGTAACAATCAATTTAATAAAGGAAAACTGAAAGATGAAAACATATTCAGCAAAACCTCTGGAAGTTGAAAGAAAATGGTATGTAATCGATGCCGAAGGTAAAACTTTGGGTCGTTTAGCTACTGTTTGTGCTAATCTTTTAAGAGGAAAACTAAAACCTGAATATACTCCAAACGTTGATACAGGTGATTTTGTTATTGTTATCAACGCTGATAAAATTCAGGTTACAGGCAACAAAGAAACAGATAAAATTTACTACCACCACACAATGTATCCGGGCGGATTGAAAGCAATTTCTTTCAAAGCTTTGATGGAAAAAGATCCGACAAAAGCTATAGAAAAAGCTGTAAAAGGTATGCTTCCGCACAATACTTTGGGTGCTCAGCAATTTACAAAGCTCAAAGTTTATGCTGGTCCAAACCACCCGCATGAAGCACAAAAACCTGTAGTATATGAAATGGAGGTTAAATAATGGCTGATAATAAAGTAATTATGGCGACAGGCAGAAGAAAAACCTCTATTGCTGTTGTAAAACTGGTTAAAGGTAAAGGCAGAGTATTTGTTAACGGCAAAACACTAGATGCTTATCTCGGTAACAGACCTGCTATGAAAATTATGATTTTCAAACCTCTTGCACTTACAGAAAATATGGAAAACTTTGACGTAAGAGTTAAAGCTGTAGGCGGCGGTATCTGTTCACAAGCAGGTGCTATCAGACACGGTATTTCAAGAGCTTTGCTTGAGTACAATCCTGAATACAGAAGTGTATTGAAAGCAGAAGGCTTGCTTACAAGAGATGCTCGTGTTAAAGAACGTAAAAAATATGGAAGAAAAAGAGCAAGAAAAAGATTCCAGTTTTCAAAACGTTAAAAAACAATTCTGTCGTTTACGGCAGGCATTGCAGGAATATTTTATCAATATCAAAAGACCGGGTTATGCAACCCGGTCTTTTAACTATCTGTCATTATTTTTACAGCAAAGTTTGCTGTATACTTTTGTTATTAATTTTTGCAAGTGTAAATAAAAATTCATCACCCGAGTTTCTCTGGAATGATTGCGGTATATAAATATCTTTGTACTTTTGAATTGCGTATCTGTCAGTCATTCCGGCAATATAATCACAGACAGTTTGTTTTATTTCATCTTCATTGAGGTTAGGCATTTCTTTTTTCAACAAAGATTCATAATAGTTGAACAATCCGTAAATTACACCTTTAACCTTATTTTCTTCCTGTTTTGCAATTTTGTTTGTATAAACTTCTCTAAACATCCAGGTTCTGAGTTTGTCAATGTAATAAAATGTTTCTTCAGACATACAAATTTTGTCTTTGCCAAAACTGTTTTGAATTATATCAGCAACCATTTTTGTAATACGTTCACTTCTGTCAACGGAAAAATAGTTTACACAATCTTGCGGAAGGTCTGATTCTTTTATTATTCTTGCTCTGATTGCATCATCGATATCGTGATTTATATAAGCTATTTTATCGGAAAGTTTTACGATTTTTCCTTCAAGAGTAAACGCCGGGCTTTCTTTTTTTAATGAACCCGAATGATTGAGTATTCCGTCAAGAGTTTCTTCCGTCAGATTCAAATCTTCTATAATTGTTGCAACTCTGACACTGTGTTTTGCATGTTTAAAACCGTAATCCATAATTTCGTTTAAGACATCTTCTCCGCTGTGCCCAAAAGGAGTATGCCCCAAATCATGACCCAGTGCTATAGCCTCTGCCAGGTCTTCATTTAAATTTAAAGCTCTTGCAATTGTCCTTGCAATCTGAGAGACTTCAAGAGTGTGAGTCATTCTTGTTCTGAAATGATCGTCAGTCGGTGAAAAGAAAACCTGTGTTTTGTGTTTTAACCGGCGAAAGGCTTTTGAGTGAATAATTCTGTCACGGTCTCTTTGAAATTCCGTACGCAAAAAGCAAGGTTCTTCTTTTTTTGCTCTACCCTTTGAATTTATGCTTTTAGCCGCAAAAGGGCTGAGGCTTTCCAATTCTTTTTGTTCTTGAACTTCTCTGGAATTTATAACGTTTGTATTACTTTGCATAATTTACCTTATTGTTTAAAATTTTTTACAACACAATTGTATTACAAACCTTTTCAAACGTATATAAACGCACCCCTTGTTTTTGATTCTCTGTCTGTTTATGCAAAAATAAGAATAATACTGAATAAACGGAAATCGAAACATGATAACGACAAACAAACTGACAGTACGTTTTGGAAGCCAGACGCTTTTTGAAAATGTAAATATAAAATTCTTACCGGGACATTGCTACGGTGTTATAGGTGCCAACGGTGCGGGTAAATCTACCTTGCTTAGAGTTATAGCAGGGGATGTGGAACCTACATCAGGCGAGGTTCATATTCAAAAAGGTTTAAGAATTGCAGTATTGAAACAGGATCACTTTGCATATGACAAATATCCCGTTATTGAAACCGTAATAATGGGTTATAAAAGACTTTACGATGTTATGAAAGAAAAAGAAGCATTGTATGCAAAGCCGGATTTTAATGACAAAGACGGAATGAGGGTTTCAGAACTGGAAACGGAATTTGCAGAGATGGATGGCTGGCAGGCTGAGTCACAGGCAGCAACTATGCTTAGTGATTTGGGTATCCCTGATGAAAAGCATTATCTTTTGATGAGTGAACTCTCAGGAAGTGAAAAAGTCAGAGTACTGCTTGCTCAAGCATTGTTTGGAAATCCTGATATTCTGCTTTTGGATGAGCCTACAAACCACCTTGAAATAAGTACAATCAAGTGGCTTGAAGAGTTTTTGATAAATTTTCAGAATCTTGTCATTGTCGTTTCTCATGACAGAAATTTTTTGGATAATGTTTGTACACATATAGCCGATATAGATTATCAAAACATACAGTTGTATACGGGCAATTATTCATTCTGGGCTCAAGCAAGCCAATTGATACAAAAACAAAAAGAAGAACACAACAGAAAAACAGAAGAAAAAATTGAAGAACTAAAAGCATTTATTGCCAGATTTTCGGCCAATGCGTCAAAAGCCGCACAGGCAACTTCCAGAAAAAATATGCTGGACAAGCTTACTTTGGAAGACATAAAACCTTCTTCAAGAAAATTTCCGAGAATCAGATTTAATTATCAGAAAATACCCGGAAAAGATGTACTGCACATAGAAAAACTTAATAAAACCGTTGACAATGAGCTTTTGATAAAGAATTTTTCACTTGATGTTTATAAAGGTGACAAAATCGGATTTATAAGCAAAAATCCAATGGTTATCACTACACTGTTTCAGATTCTTGCAGGTGAAATTGAACCGGATTCCGGCAAAGTTGAGTGGGGTGTAACTGCTACAAAATCTTATTTTCCGAAAGATAACGGCAAATATTTTGATACAAATATAAGTTTAATTGACTGGCTCAGACAGTATTCAGATGAGCAACATATCAGCTATATAAGAGGGTTTTTGGGAAGAATGCTTTTTTCCGGAGAAGAGTCGGAGAAAAGTGCAAATGTACTCTCCGGCGGTGAGAAAGTCCGCTGTATGCTTGCAAAGATGATGGTGGCGGAGGCTAATGTACTGATTTTTGACGAGCCGACAAACCATCTTGATTTGGAGGCTATTACGGCATTGAATAATGCATTAATTGACTTTAACGGAACAGTCTTGTTTTCATCACAGGACCATCAGTTTATTCAAACAGTTGCCGACAGGATTGTGGAAATTTCGCCAAACGGATGGATAGAATCGCACTACAAGTATGAAGAGTATATGTTGAACCCTGAAATAAAGAAAAGACGTGAGCTTTTATACAACGCTTTTCAAAAAAATAAAAAGTAAGTTTTCAGTCAATTATTAGATTATGTCTTTGCAGGCAAATTGAAGAAAACTTCCCATAAGATTTTCATTCCAGACTTTTACTTCCGGCGGAACTTTTAAAACAGCGGGTGTAAAATTCCATATATATTTTATTTTTGACTGAATTAAAAAATCCGCAACTTGTTGTGCATTTTTTCTCGGAACTGTCAAAATAGCAATTTCCACTCCAAGTCTTTCAACAAGATTCGGAAGTTTTGAAATATGGAAAATTTGTTTGTTGTTGACCAGCATATCTACTTTTTGCGGGTCATTATCAAAAAGTGCAAGGATATTTAGACCATAACTGTTAAAACTGTCATATTTTGCAAGAGCAAGCCCCAAATGACCGGAGCCTACAATAAATGCATCTTTTGCATGTGCAAAACCCAGTGTTTTTTCAATAGAATCTTTTAAATCCTTTACCATATATCCGACTCTGCATTTGCCGGCATTGTTCAAAAGTTTAAAGTCTTTTCTGACTTGGGAATCATCGATGCCGAGTCTTTGTGCAATTTGAGGACTGGAAATAGTTTCTATTCCTTCTTCGATGTACTCTACCATTATGCTGTGATATAGTGTCAGCCTATTTGAAACTTTTTCTGGAATGTTCTTACTCATAATAAATAACCTTAAAACCTCTAAAAAATTATAAACTAAATAAAGAAAAAAATCACGATTTGATTTTATTACTTGTTATATCTCAATGTATTTAGGTATACAGAGTAGCAAATTCTTGATATTTGTTTAAAATTATCTTAAAATATTACAGGTGTTGGTTAACTGTTCCAATGACTGACGGCTGTTTTACAGAAAAAGGAATATAGGATATGGAAAAAACTCAAGAAAAAACAAAAACTATTACTATTAAAGTTTGTATGGGAAGTTCTTGTTTTGCCAGAGGTAATGCGGCAAATTTGGATTTTATCGAAAACTTTGTTAAAGAACACGGTCTTGATGCCAAAATTGATGTAGTCGGTGCAAGATGTGAAAACAACTGTGCAGTCGGACCTAATGTTATTATTAACGGAGAGAACTGTGAAGCAGCATCTCCTGTTAGACTTGAATCAATTTTGAAAAAATATATTTAGTTATTACAGCCTGTGCTTTATATCGGTACAGGCTGTATCATATTTTGTTATAAGTTTTATCATTGAATTTTGAAAGGTCTCTTCGGTATGAACAACCAGTATCCGATTTACACACTGAAAAATGAGTGTGTTGACTGCTATAAGTGTGTCAGACAATGCAGTATGAAAGCTATACGTATAGAAAACGGACATGCATCGGTTATTCCTGAAAGATGTATAGCTTGCGGTCATTGTGTTTTAATCTGTCCGTCAGAGGCTAAAAAAATAAGAAACGATGTAAACAGAGCAAGAGCCGTTTTGACGGCCAAAAAACGTGTTTTTGTTTCTCTGGCACCGAGCTGGGCCGGCTTTTGGAATTGCGGTGCGGAAAAACTTATTGCATCATTAAAGAAACTCGGTTTTGAAGGGATATCAGAAACTGCACTCGGTGCACAGGAAGTTTCTATTGAAGTTACAAAACTTCTTTCCAAAAGAGAAAACAAAATTCACATCTCAAGTGCCTGTCCCGCAATTGTTGATTATGTGAGATTGTATATGCCGGATTACACACAGTATATTACCCCTGTAGGCTCTCCGGCGATGACGCATGCAAAGCTTTTGAAAAAACGCTATGGCGATGACATAGGTGTTGTATTTATGGGGCCTTGTATAGCAAAGAAAAATGAAGCTGACAGAAATCCTGAACTTATTGATGTATCATTGACGTTCCATGAAGTGGCACAATGGCTTGCTCAGGAGAATATAAACGTAAACGATACCGAGCCTGATGAAGAAACAAGATTTGTTCCGAAAAAAGCATACGAAGGTGCGTACTATCCAATAGAAGGAGGAATGAACAAAACAATAAGACTTTCCGGCTGTGCAAAGGATATTCAGCTTGTCAGCGTAAGCTCCATACCTGCCTTCAGAGATTCTTTGCAAAATCTTCATCCGGAAACTATAGACAGACCCATCTTTATTGAAGCTCTGGCATGTCCCGGCGGGTGTGCGAACGGGCCTTGCAAAGATCCGGAAAAACCCGGTATTTTAACTATGTCTGATATTTTAAGAACCGTAAAACTCAGAGATGATATTCCGACAGAACCGGAGGTTGTTGTTGAAAAAGAATTTACTGCCCAGCCTCAAAATACAAAAAAATACACTCCTGAACAGATTGTCGAGGCTATGGCAAGCATAGGCAAGCACGGTATAGAAGACGAATTAAACTGCGGAGGTTGCGGATATGACACTTGCCGACAACTGGCAGAAGCTTTATTGTCAGGTGATGCAGAACCTTCGATGTGTGTTTCTTATATGAGAAAACTTGCAATAAGAAAAGCCAGTGCAATGCTACGCTCAATGCCGTCAGCTATAGTCATGGCAGATGCTGATATGAAAATTATAGAAACGAATGAAGCTTTTGTCAGAATGTTTGCACCTGACCTTTTGGAAATTTTTAAAGACAGACCTGAAGGATTGGCTGGCGGTGCATTAGACAGAGTTGTTCCTTTTGTGGATTTGTTCAAACGTTCTATAAAATCAGGAAAAGATATTCACAAAGAAAGATATGCAGTAGGCAAGAATCTTTATGATATTGCGGTATTTGAAATAGAACGAAACAAAATCGTCGGAGCCGTGATTACTGATGTTACTCAAACAGAAATGAAGCGAGAGCAGATTGCCCAGAAAGCACACGAAGTAATTGAAAAGAATATTGCTACAGTTCAAAATATTGCATGTCTTCTCGGTGAACATATGGTTGATACGGAACTGCTTTTGAGCCAGATTGCACAAGGCTATGAAGAAACTCCGGCAGAAGAAGAACAGGAATTTAAGTAGGTCTTTATGGCAGAACAAACTTTTTTTGTAGACATAGACTGCTACCAGCAGAAGAAATCCGGACAAAATGCTTTTGGCGACTGCTTTAAATCTAAAAGATATACGGATGAAGGCAGGCTTCTTGCCGTACTTTCAGACGGTCTTGGAAGCGGCATAAAGGCTGATATCCTTGCAACTATGACAGCTACAATGATTTTGAAATTCATAGAAGAAGGCAAGGATATTTTAAAAGCAACAGAAGTTATTATGAACTCTCTTCCTGTCTGCCAGGTTAGAAAGATTAGCTATGCTACATTTTCAGCTTTTGAGTGTACGGATGAGGGGCTTATAAAAATTGTTGAGGAAGGAAATCCCGATTTTATTCATATAAGAAACGGTGCAGTGGTTGAACATGAACCAAGAGTAATTACTTCGAAAAAATTCACAAACAGACATATGCATCTGTATGATTTTAAACTTGAACCGGAAGACAGGCTTATCTTTTGTTCCGACGGTGTTACTCAATCCGGCATGGGAACTGATGAATACAAACTTGGCTGGAGAAGAGAAGGGCTTATAAAATTTGTCGAAGATGAAATTTCAAGAAATCCTACTATTTCAAGCAGCCATCTTGCACACGAAATTGTTAAAGAGGCAATAAGAAAAGAACCTGAACACAAAGCAAAAGACGATGTTTCCGCTCTGGTTTTATATTTCAGAAAGCCGAGAAACCTGCTTATTTTTACCGGCCCTCCATACCGTCAGGACAGAGATGCCGAATATTCAAAAATATTTGATGACTTTGAAGGTAAAAAGGCCATAGTCGGTGGTACTACTGCAAATTTGATTGCAAGAGAACTCGGGCGTGAAATTACGACTGAAAAATACAACAAAGGAATGCTTCCGGCATGCTCTCATATGGATGGAGTTGACCTTATTACGGAAGGTATTTTGACTCTGACAAAAGTACTGGAGTATTTGAATGAAGGTTATGACAGATGGCCTGATGACGCAGCAGGACGGTTGATAGAGTTGCTTTTGGATTCTGATGTCATAAACTTTATGATAGGGTCTAAATTGAATCAGGCACATTATGACCCTGATTTGCCGCTGGAATTGGAAATTCGTAAAAATGTTGTAAAACAACTGGAAAAAATTTTATCAGGACGTTATATTAAAAAGGTAAACCTCAAGTTTATATAGTGATATTGATTGTCTGTTAAATAAAAAGAGCATATTTGAGTCATCTTTTCCTTACAGACAGACTGTTTCAAGACATTAACCAAAGGGAGAATTAAATGGAAGAATCCGGAAAAATTAGTTTGGAATTATGTTTTGGTACCACATGTTTTGTCATGGGTGCTTCAAAATTGCAGGATATTGAATCTTTTATTCCGCCTCAATATAAGAATAAAGTGGATGTAAAAGCTCATACATGTCTTGATTTGTGTAAAAATGCGACATACATGAAAGCTCCTTTTGTAAAAATAGACGGTGAGGTTATTTCAGAAGCAACAGTTGAGAAAGTATTGAAAGCGATAGAGAGTAAAATAAATGGACAATAGTAATACAACACACTTAAAAAGAGAAGTTCTTGTCAGACTGATTAAGGCTTTTGTTAATCAGGAAATGAATAAACTTGACAAAATCCCGTTTGAAATGAGACCGAAAAATGCAGAAGTTCCTTACAGATGCTGTATTTATAAGGAAAGAGCAATTCTAAGACAAAGAGCAATTGCCGGTTTGGGTCATTGTGTAGAGACGGATGATGAAGTTACTTCTCTCAATGAATACGGTCAAAAAGCTTTAGAAAGAGAGAAACCGGACGAAACTATTTTGACGGTTATAGAAACTGCCTGCAAAGGCTGCGTGCCAAGCCGTGTATATGTTACGGAACTTTGTCAGGGATGTGTGGCAAGACCATGTGTTTCTACATGTAAATTTGGTGCTATACAGATTAAAGACGGCAAGTCTGTCATTGACGGTGACAAATGTAAAAACTGCGGCATGTGTATGAATGTCTGCCCGTACAGTGCGATTGTCAGACTTAAGGTACCTTGCGAAGATGCATGCCCGGTAGGAGCAATTGCAAAAAATGAAAACGGTCATGCCGAAATTGATTTTGACAAGTGTATAAGCTGCGGTGCCTGCGTCGGTGCATGTCCGTTTGCTGCGGTTCATGAAAAAAGCCAGGTTATCGATGTTTTGAAACAAATCAAAAACGGTAAGAAAGTAATAGCAATGGTTGCTCCTTCAGTTGTCGGCCAGCTGCCTGTGTCAATAAACAAAATTGCACAAGGTTTGATTGAGTCTGGCTTTGATAAAGTTTTTGAAGTTGCTCACGGTGCTGATGTGACAGCCAGAACAGAAGCGGAAGATTTTAAAGAAAGAATGGAAGAAGGTCATGAGTTTATGACAACTTCATGCTGTGCTGCATACAATGAACTTGTGGACAAGCATATTCCGGAGATGAAACCTTTCCGCTCCGAAACAAGAACACCTATGCATTACACTGCAAAAATTGTAAAAGAACGATATCCCGATGCTGTGACAGTATTTGTCGGTCCTTGTGTTGCAAAAAGAAAAGAAGCACAAAAAGATGAATACACGGATTATGTTATGAACTTTGAAGAAATGGGTGCTTTGTTTGTTGCCTTAAATATTGAAGTTGCAAACCTGGATGATTACCAATTTGATGATGTTTCTTCAAAAGAAGGTAAGAATTTTGCAGTTACAGGCGGTGTTGCGGAATCCGTAAAAGTTGCATTGAAAGATTTTCAAGAACTTTATCCTACTTGCGTAAACGGCTTGAACACAAAATCTGTCCGTGATTTGAAAAACTGGGCGAAAAAAGGTGTTTGTCCGGAAGGTAATCTCGTTGAGATTATGGCCTGTGAAGGCGGATGTGTTGCCGGTTCAGCTTGCTTGAACAACAAACGCATTACTACCAAAAAAGTTCAAGAGTATGCAAATCAGGCACCTTGTATAAATGATTTGGAAGAAGAGAAATCTTGTAAAAAATAAAACAGAAACGCCCGTAGTTAAGAATACGGGCGTTTTTTATAATTTGGTTCCTGTTGCTTTGTATAGTGATATGTAGTCAACAAGTCTTTGTGCTTTTGAGTTGTCCTGTTCTATTTCCAGACTCAACAGTGTTTCTTGATATTGTATATAGTCAAGATAAGAAGTTATGCCGGCTTTAAATCTTTCTTCTATAAGTTTTAGATTGCTTTTTTCAAGATTGATTTTTTTTAAGTTGGCTTGGTCTTTTTGGGTGTCAAATTTTATCATGCACAAACTGTCATTTATTTCTTGAAGTGCATTTAAATCGGACTGTTTGTAATTTTCAAGCAGCTGTTCAAACTGTATTTTTTTTGTTCTGAGATTTGCCATCAACCGGCCGCCTGTATATATTTTCTCGAATGCTGCAACTCCTACAAGCCCCATTATGTTGTTCCAGTTAAACAATCGCTCAATCAAAAGAGAATTATAACCGGCTATGCCAATGACGGGAATAGTCGGTAAAAATTCTTTTTTGGCTATTCTTATATCTATTTTTGCTTTTTTTAATTGTGCTTCAGCTTTCATTATGTCGGGACGCATTTCTACGGTTTCTGATGAAATGTATTCAGGAATTTTGTTTGTGTATTCCAAGTCATCAAAATTTCCTCTTTTAAGATTGCAGGCATTCATTGGCGGTTCGTCAATAAATACGGCAAGTTGATGAAGATATAATTTTCTTTGTTTCATCAAATCGTTGAGTTCAATTTGTGCTTGTGTGTGCAGTCTGTCTGTGTATGTAACATCATAAACAGAGGCAAGTCCGGATTTGTTTCTCTCTTTTGTGAGTTCGTAGATTGTTTTTCTTATTTTTTCAATTTTTGTTTTTGTTTGTATTATTTTATCCAGTTTTATTATGTTTATATAAACCTCTGCAACATCTGAAGCCATAACAATATTTGCCGCTTTTTCTTCATATTCTGAAATATCTTTTTCTATTTTTGCAGCTTTTGTTTTGTCATGATTTTTTAAGAATAAGTCTAACTCATACTGTGCAACAAGAGGTATTGCATACATATTTGTCCTTGTCTGTGCAAATTGTATATCTCCTATTTGGTTGTTGGCGGTTTTTATTCTTGCAAAGGTTGGTGAAATGTTTAGGGAAGGCAGTTCTTTTGAAAAAGATGTTTTTATTTTTTGTCTGTATTCTTCTGTTTTAAGGGCATTTTTCTTAACATCATGATTTTTCGAAAGAGCAAGTATTATATAATTTTTTAAATAAGGGTCAGAAAAATTGTCCCACCATTTTATATTTACCGTGTTGATTCTGTATTCACATCCGCATTCAAATTTGCCTGATTTTTGTTGAAGACTTTCTGTTGTTAGTTCTCTTAAATTTGAGCAATACGCAGCCTGTGGAAAAAATTTTGAAATAATAAATATTGCTAAAAGAATTTTTATTGATACTTTTTCAAGCATTTTATTTTTCCGTTTTAATGTTATGTCATTTGGTTCTTGTGTTTTTAGCGGGTGTATGTTAGCATAGCAAATGTTAGTATGATAACATTTTGAGAGAGTCAAATTGAAAAAAATAAATAATATTGATATAGATTTAGGACTAGAAATTGCATTGGTCTCTTCTGCATATCGTGCTGCCGGACAAAAGACTTTGAAAGTTAACGGACTTGATGATATCACCCGTGAACAACTAAGTATATTACTCATATTGTCTCTGACTGACGGATTGTATCAAACCCAGATAGCTAATATACTTGGCAAAGATCGTCCGAATATCACAAGAATGATTGATATTTTGGAATCAAACGGCTACATTACAAGAGAAAAAGACGAAAATAACAGAAGGATTTTGAAAGTTTTTTTAACTGACAAAGGAAAAGAAAAAGTTGAATTTGTAAAACCTTTAAAAGAAAGAATGAGTGCTGCTCAATACAAAGGTATGAGCGATGAAGAAATTCTTACACTTGTCAGACTGTTGAGGCAGGTAAGAAATAATATAGAAGAAGAATACAACTTAAATGTGTAATTGAGGTATAAAATGGAAGAAAATAACAATCAAAATGAAGAAATTTTGGCAGAAAAGTCAGAAAAGACTACAACCAGAAAAAAGAAAACAAAAAAAGTAGTAAAAAAGAGATTTTTGATACCAAGTTTAGTAATTTTGGCAGTATGCTTGATAGGCTGGATGTATTTTTCAACATTTGAAACAACCGATGATGCTTTTGTTGAAGGACATATTATCAGAGTCAGCCCTAAAGTTACCGGTATAATTGAAAAATTGTATGTGGATGATAATGACCACGTAAAAAAAGGCAAACTTCTTTTAACTATAGATGACAGAGACTACAAAGTTCGTTATGAACAGGCAAAAGCCGCTTATGAAATGGCTCTTTACAAACAAAAATCCGCAGTAGTCGACAAAAATGCCGCAGAAACAGATATGGCGGTTGCAGAACAGGACTATCACAGATACAAAGGCTTGTATGAAAAAGGCGCTGTTTCCCAACAGGAATATGATAGAGCAAAATCAAAATATGACCTTGCAAAAGCAAATTATGCCACAGCACAACAGGCTGTTTTTTCAAAAGAAAAAAACAAAGTTGCCGATGCCGAATTGAAAAGACTTGAAGCTCTTATGAACCAGGCAAAACTTGAACTTTCTTATACAAAGATTTTTGCTTCAGAAGACGGCAAGATTACGAACCGTTCCGCAGAAGAAGGTGCATATATAAATGCGGGTGCTCCGTTATTTTCTATTGTTCCGGACAAAAGATGGGTTGTTGCCAATTTCAAAGAAACACAGCTGAATAAAATCAGAGTCGGACAAAAAGTTAAGATAAAAGTTGATGCATATCCTCATTTGAAGCTTATGGGCGTTGTGGATTCAATTCAATCAAGCACTGGTGCAAAAGCCAGTATGTTTCCTCCCGAAAATGCTGTCGGCAGCTATGTAAAGGTTGTACAAAGAGTTCCGGTAAAAATTGTATTTACATCAAAAATTGACCCTCAGTACAGCATTGAACCCGGAATGAGTGTTGTTCCGAAAGTATATGTTAAAGACAAAAAACAGAGCAATAAATAACAAATGAGCGATGAAACAGCAATAACAAATATAGAGGATGCCACATCCGGAAAAAATCCGTGGCTTAGTGCCGGTGCTGTTATGCTTACAATCTTTATGGTTGTATTGGATTCATCTATTGCTAACGTTGCACTGCCTCATATTGCGGGTTCTTTTTCTGCAACAAGAGATGAATCTACTTGGGTTTTGACGAGCTATCTTGTTGCAAACGGAGTAATCATTCCGTCAACAGCATGGTTTTCTACCTTGATGGGCAGAAAAAACTTTTTGCTTCTTGCAACACTTATGTTTACTGTTGCATCCGCAATGTGCGGCATGGCAACCAGTATGACAATGCTTATTATTGCCCGTGTAATACAAGGTATTGGCGGCGGGGCAATTATGCCTATTGCTCAAGCTGTAATGATGGAAGAGTTTAAGCCTGAAGACAGAGGCGTTGCGATGTCTGTGTTTGGCTTTGGCGTTATTTTTGCACCGATTATCGGACCTACTCTCGGCGGCTGGATTACCGATACATATTCATGGCATTGGATTTTTCTTATAAATATACCTTTTGGAATTATTTCTTTGTGGTTAATTAAAAAGTTTATAGAAGATCCGCCGTATGCAAGAAAGGGAAAAGTAAAAACAGTAGATTACTGGGGATTTATATTCCTTATTATATGGCTGTTTGTTTTGCAGGTTATCCTGGACAACGGGCAAAAATGTGATTGGTTCGGGGCAAGATGGGTAAGATGGTCTGCAACGCTTGTCGGGGTGACTTTTATAGCTTTCATTGTAAGAGAATTAATGACAAAAGAACCCATTGTTGATTTAAAAGTTTTTAAAGATAAAAACTTTGCAATTGGTACTGTTTTACATTTTGTAATAGGTGCTGTTTTGTATTCTACTTTGGCAATACTGCCTTTGTTTTTGCAGCAGCTTATGGGTTATACAGCTACGTTGAGCGGACTTGCAATAAGCCCCAGAGGCTTTGGCTCTTTGATAGGCTTGATTACTTGTGCAATACTTGCTAACAGAGTTGATCAAAGGTGGGTTATAGCTGCGGGTCTGTTTATTCTTGCGATTTCGAATGTTATGTTCGGGACTTTAAATCTACAAATTTCCATGTCAAATATAATTGTTCCCAACGTTATTTGCGGTGCTGCTTTTTCTATTGTAATGATTCCTTTGATGACTGTTGCTTTTGTTACTTTGAAGAACAATCAGATGACCAATGCGACAGGAGTTTTTAACCTGGCAAAAAGTGTGGGAGGTGCAATAGGTACTTCTGCCGTAAATACTATGGTCTCTCGCATGAGTCAGGTGCATCAGACTCATTTGATAAGAAATTTAACGTATTCTCATCCCGGTTTTACGGAAAAAATAAATGCACTTCAATCCGGTATAGCAATGATGTCGGGTCAGGCATTGTCTTCTACAAAAGCTAATGTCATGGCATACAAACAGCTTGTACAGCAATCTACGCTTATGGCTTATATGGATTGTTTTAAAATTTTTGCATTGCTTCTTGTTGTCTTAATACCTTTGATATTTTTGTTTAAAAAGGTAAAATATAAAAAATCAAAACCTCCAAAAATAGAGGAGCCTCTTCCGGCAAGAAGTTAAATACGAAAGGTCTTTGTTATGATGTATGCTAAGGAGTATGAAGTTAAGTATTATGAGCAAAATGTAAAAGGAAATTTAAAAGAATCTGCTCTTTTAAACTTGCTACAGGATGCCGCTACTTTAAGTGCAGAGTCATTGGGATTCGGGCCTTCTTTTGTGTTTCCGAACAACTATGCTTGGGTGGTTTTAAAATATCATGTCGAACTTTACAAAGAGTTGAACAATCTTTCTTCTTTGATTTTGAAAACAGAACCCAGAGGTACTTCAAAATTGTACGCTTATCGTGATTTTGAACTGTATTCATCAAACAATGTGCTGTTAGGCAAAGTGTGTTCAACATGGGCTTTAATTGAAATGGATTCAAGAAGAATATTGCCCGTTCAAAAAATTCTTGCCGATTACATGCCGCATTTTGAAAAAAAAGAAACTGATTTGGAATATGAAAAGATAGAAGATATCACTTCTGTTGATTTTCTCAAAGAGTTTGAAGTCAGATTTGATGATATTGATGTAAATCATCATGCAAACAACAGCGATTATGTTGTATGGGCGTTGGAAAGTCTTCCTTTTGAGTTCAGACTGGAGCATGCTCCAAAAAAAATAGATATAAAATTCAGAAAGGAAATAGGTCTGGGTGGTACTGTTGTATCAGAAGCAGCGATGATTCAAAATGATGAACT
Organism: Candidatus Gastranaerophilales bacterium; assembly: GCA_944323115.1. GTDB lineage: Bacteria > Cyanobacteriota > Vampirovibrionia > Gastranaerophilales > Gastranaerophilaceae > Limenecus. The sequence goes on along the minus strand of CALURG010000036.1, from coordinate 18,481 downwards.
TATTACACTTCATTCAATAAAAAGAAAATCCGATAATGAGGAACTCGCTTCTTTAAAAATAGTATGGTTTTAATGCGTTTTTATTTATAAAGTTATATTAAGTTAAAAACATATAATACTTTAACTTTTTTAAGAATTTAGAATAAAATTATCTTAATAGATAAACTAATGGTCTGGAAATTTTGTTATTAGGGAGATTTTTTATGAATAAATATCTTGGGTGTGTTTTGGTCCTATGTTTGTTTTTTGCAAATGTAGCAGAGGTTTTTGCCGTACAAGAATCAGGAATGAAACCTCAAAAACCTATTGTGTACGCAAAAAATGCACGTTCCATAAAATATGCTTTTGTTTTTGACGGACCGTCAGACAAAAATGATAAGATTTTACAACAATTTAAATCTACTATAACAAGATCTACAGCACCTGATTTTAAGGCTGAATTCCCTTCCGAACTTGTGTTTGTCGGGAATTGGAAGAAAGACGGAGTAAAAAAAGCAAGCGATGATGCAATAAATTCAAAAGCAACAATGGTTGTTTCACTCGGATATTTGAGTTCAATGTATTATAACAGCCTTAATGAGAAGAAAAAGTTTGTTATAACTATCGACCAATACGGATTGAGAGATTTCGGGGACGGCTTTTTTAACCCCGTACAACAGTCGGTAAAAGGAGTTTACGCTTTTCAAAAGCTTGTAAATTTTCATAAAATAGCAATTTTAATGAACGAAAATTATTACAAAACCAGAAACGACTGGCACTCTTTTTTGGAGCCCAAGTTGAAAGGGATTGATTATGTAATTGTTCCTGCAACAAAAGATATCGACAAAACATTTGAAAATATCCCAAAAGATGTTGATGCTGTTGTTTTGACGCCATTGTTTAATTTGTCACTGGATGAAAGAACTCACTTGATAGGGCATCTGAATGAACTAAAAATACCAACATTTTCAACACTGGGAAAAGAAGATGTTCAAATCGGTGTGCTGCTCGGATCCGGTGCATATGACTTGGACAGAAAAGTAGCAGAGGCAACATCTTTTAATATTCAGGGTGCATTGAAGGGTCATGTGAAAAAATCGGAAAAAGTGTTGTTTTATGAAGACGAAATTTTTTATATGAACGCAGACACAGCAGAGTTGATTGGTTATCAGCCGCACTTGAGAATATTAAATAATGCGGAAGTTATATCAAATAAAAAAATAAAGACTTATGATTTGTCAACGGTGTTCAGTCTGCTTGAAAAACAAAACCTTGATATACAAAGAAAAGGCTGGCTTGTAAAAGCGGCAAAACGTTCTGCCGTAAGTGCGGCATTGAGATATTTGCCAACTTTTGGTGTAACTCTCGGATATCAGCAATACAACAGTGAGTACGCTGATAGTGCAAGGCTTTTATATCCTGAAAAAACAGGTGTTTTACAGCTCGGACTTGAACAAATGATTTACTCTCCGGCTCTTGTTACCAATATTTTGATAAAGAAAAAGCAGATGGATTTTCAAAAGTATGAAGAATTCCTTATGCAGCAAAATATGGGGATAGATATTGCAACTACATATATTGATGTTTTGATGCTAAGAAACGCAATAGCTGTTCAAAAAGAATATGTCGGAGAGACAAGAGAAATACTTGCAATGGCAAGAGTAAGACAGCAGATGGGTAAATGCGGTCAAGAAGAAGTAATGAGATGGGCGTCTCAGCTTAATATTGCAGAACAAAAGCTTCTTGATATGACGGCAGAGTATAAAAATTTGAAAATAGCTGTAAATAAACTTTTGTATCAGGATCAAAGAGAAGATTTTGAACTTGCACCTTTGACCGCTATGGATCCTGCGTTTTATACAAAAGATATAAATATAATTGATTATGTTTCAACACCTCAAGCCCTTGAAAAATTTACGGAAATGCTTGTAGCCAGAGCATTTGAAGTTGCACCTGAACTTTCCAAACTCAAGGCCGCAATCAAAATGAAAGATTATGAAAGAAATATGTATTATCAAAAATTCATTTTGCCGGATGCAAAATTGACGTATACATATACTTCTTTAATGAATAGAGAATTTACAAGACCTATGGCAGTTTCTCTGCCCGGCGGATTTCCTCCCGTTGTTATCCCGAATGCCAATGCGACAAACGGTCAGCTAGGTATATGGGCTCAATGGAAACCTTTTGAAGGCGGTACAAAAATTGCTGAAATCATGAGAATAGATGCAGAGAAAAAAGAACTTCAACGATATGAAGATGAAGCAAGAACTGAAATTGAATTGCAGGTTCGAGATATAATAAACAGAGCGATTGCTTCATATTTCAGCATCGAAAAAAATTACAAAGCAATGTATACTTCTGAAGAAAACTACAAAGAAGTCAAAAAACTATACTTAAAAGGCGATGCTCCTGTTGCTCAGTTGATTGATGCTCAAAAAGTGTATATTGATTCAAAATTGGCTGCAAGCAATTCACAAAATAAATTTTTCCAACAGCTTGTATGGGTGCAAAGAGCAATATGTTCCGTCAACTGGGCAAGTGCGGATGATGACTCAAAGAAATTTATTCAAAGCGTAAAGGATACATTGGAAAAGAAAGGCGATATAACGCTATAATGTTTTCAAAAATGGTCTGAAAACTATATAAAGATAAAGTGCGAAGTATTTTTGTGGGGTAAAAATGAAGATTAAAAAATCAGACAATGACAAAAAACCGGAAAGAATGTTCAGAAATATTCTGTTATTTTTGGAGAATAAAACGGATGATTATCAAAATAACATAGCACTTGGGATTAGAACGGCTCACGGCTGGAATGAATTTACCTACAAGGGAATCGGACGTCTTTCAAGAAAAATTGCTTGTTATTTAATTAACGATATACAAGTTCATAAAGGTGAAAGACTGGCAATATTGTCCGAATCCCGTCCTGAATTCGGAGCGGTAGTGTTCGCTTCCGTAATGTCAGGCATGGTAACGGTTCCTTTGGATATCAAGCTTACCAAATATGAGCTAAAATCTATTTTGTCTGATTGCTGCCCTTCAATACTTGTTGTATCAAACTCTTTTGTTTCGCTTGCAAAAGAATTACAAAAAGAACTTGATTGCATAAAATATATTATTTCATTAGATGACGTACATGACGAAAATGAGCTTATTTCCATAAATTCTATGCCGCAGAATTATGAAACAAAGTGGAAACACAGAAGTTCAAAGTCAACTGCACTTATAATTTATACATCCGGAACAACCGGTGCTCCCAAAGGTGTTGAAATATCTTTTAACAATATGCTTACACAGTTAAATGATATGTCTACGTTGTACAAAAACTTTTTTGGCAGAAGAAAAGTTTCTTCGATTTTGTCTATTTTACCTATGAACCATTTGTTTGAATTGACGGTCGGTTTTTCCGTAATTTTAAGCTGGGGATTATCTATCTATTACACAAAGAGTTTGAAGCCTAAAGATATTTTAAGTATTATGCAGGAAAAGAATGTAAACTTTATGATAGTTGTTCCGGCTTTTCTTAAGCTTTTAAAAACAGGTATTGAAACGGAAATAAAGAATTCGAGTCCTTTTGTTCAAAAGGCGTTTCGTTTTATGCTGGCAATTTCAAAATACATACCGTCTTATACAATCAGAAAATTGATGTTTAGCAAAATTCACAAAAAGTTTGGCGGCAATTTCTTTGGATGTATTTCAGGCGGTGCACCTCTTGATGTATCGGTAGGCGAATTTTTTGAGAGAATCGGTATAAGAGTTTTTCAAGGGTACGGACTTACTGAAACCAGCCCGGTTGTTTGTGTAAATTATGACAAAAGAGGAGACATTGCTTCTGTCGGAAGACCGCTTAAAAGTGTTCAGGCAAAAGTCGATAAAAATACGGGAGAGCTTTTGCTTAAAGGCCCGTCAATTATGAAAGGATATTACAAACGTCCGGAACTTACGGCCGAAGCTTTTACGTCTGACGGATGGCTGCATACCGGTGACATTGCTGATATTGATAAGGACGGACATATCCACATAACTGGCAGAATAAAAAATATGATTGTTCTCTCAGGCGGCAAGAAGGTTTTTCCTGAAGAGGTTGAATCAGTTCTTGGAGAAAATGAAAATTTTTCGGAAGTATGTGTATTCGGTTCTTCCAGAACATCGGGGGCAAAAGAAGGTACGGAGGACATTGTTGCTGTAGTAGTTCCTTCAGAAAATTTGATATCAGAATGTTCTGATGACAAAGAACTTGAAAAAAGGGTACGAGAAGAAGTCAAACTTTATTCCGCTCATCTTGCTCCGTACAAAAGACCTGTGAACATAGTTGTTAAAAAAGATCCTCTGCCTAAGACAACAACAAGGAAAATAAAACGCAAAGAAGTAAAAGAACTTGTAAACGTATAAAAATGACGGTTACAAAACGAAATAACCTTCACCTTTTTCCGTGAGGGTGTATTCAGTAAACTCGCTTGTTCCAGTCAAATCGGGTACAACTTTTACATATTCGCTTTCCGTCGCTTCTTGCATAATAGCGTGGTCAACAGGCTTTCCGGTCAAAGGAACCAATTTGGCGTTTAATTGCTTGATTGTGAATCTCTCTTGATTTTCAACGTTTAATATGTAAAGAGCGGTAATAATAAGATAATCAATCTGTGATTCGGGATTGTATGATTTTAAAAATTCTTCAAAATCTGAAGTCGGGTCGGTTTTTTCTACAACCTCTGTTTTGGGGTTTTGAATTGAATCATTCAGTGCATCTTCAAAACTTACTCCCGGCTCGGATGGAGTTTCTTCTTGTTTTTCACTGAATTCAAAAGACGGTGATTGCATTTCATTTATTGAGGCAAGATTTTTTACATCGATAAAACCGCTTCTTGTTAGTTGTTCGCTATTTTCATGCTCTGTCTCAACAGCAGGCATGTTTTCATCTTTCTTTATCTCATTTCCTTCGTTGCTGCTTTTTACAAGACCGTTTATCCAATCAGAAAGCTGTTGTTCAAAAGCATTTTTGTCAGATGTGGAAAACTCAAACTCTATGTCGCCTTTTCTTATTTTAAAGTAATATTCATGCATATGATTACTTTTCCCTTTATTCTTTATTATTTTTTGTGAATTTTAAATCCAAGTGTCTTGCCGCATTTATCTCATCCACTCGTTTTACGGGTGTGCTGTGAGGTGCATTGAGAACTTCTTGAGGGTTTGTTTCAATCTCCTTTGCAATGGTTATCATTGCTTGTGCAAATTCATCCAGCCTTGTTTTGTTTTCAGATTCAGTGGGTTCTATCATCAAAGCTTCCGAAACAATAAGCGGGAAATAAACGGTAGGCGGATGGAACTTGTAATCCATAAGTCTTTTGGCTATTTCAAGTGTATGAACTCCTTGTGCTTTTTGCTTGTCTCCGGAGAGGACAAACTCGTGCATGCAAGGGAAATTATAAGGCAATTTGTAATAATCTTTTAGTTTTTCTTTCAAATAATTTGCGTTCATGACAGCATCCATCGATGCATTTTTAAGAGTGTTTCCTTTCATCAAAATATAAGCATATGCTTTTATAAGAACACCAAAATTCCCTTGAAATTCTTTTATTTTGCCTATTGTATTTTTTAAATTGTATTTTCTGAAATATTTTGTGCCGTCAAAATCAATAACAGGAACAGGCAAATAATCTTTAAGCTTTTCGACGACGCCCACCGGTCCTGCACCCGGTCCTCCGCCCCCATGCGGAGTGGCAAATGTTTTGTGAAGGTTCAAATGAACTATGTCAAATCCCATTATTTTAGGGTTTGTAACACCCATAATTGCGTTAAAATTTGCTCCGTCGTAATAAAGCAGTGCTCCGTTTGCGTGTGCAATTTTTGAAATTTCTAAAATATTTTCTTCAAACAAACCAAGTGTATTTGGGTTTGTCAGCATTATTGCTGCTATTTCACCTTTGTTTTCTTCAAATAGTTCTTTCAGGTGACAAATATCAACCTGACCTTTTTCATTGCTGTTTACTCTGATTATTTCAAACCCGCACATACCGGCTGATGCCGGATTTGTTCCGTGTGCGGAATCAGGTATAATAACTTTTTTCCTGTTTGTTTCGCCGGTTGTTTTAAAATAGTGTTTTACTATCATCATTCCGCACAATTCACCGTGTGCACCGGCGGAGCCATGAAGAGTAAAAGCATCCATACCTGTTATTTCTTTTAGTGCTTCTTGAAGTTTGTACATTAATTCAAGTGCACCTTGAACATCTTCATCTTCCTGAAGCGGATGAATATCCGTAAATCCTTCCAGCAAAGACAGATATTCATTAATTTTCGGGTTGTATTTCATTGTGCAGGAACCTAAAGGATAAAAACCCGATTCTACGCAAAAGTTTTTGTCAGAAAGCTCTTTAAAATGTCTCATAGCTTCCAACTCGCTTACTTGAGGCAGTTCCGGTTTGTTTTTTCGCAAAAATTTCGGATTTATCCCGAGCGACTCTTCCGAAATGTCATCATCTATGATATTTACACCGTTTATGCCATCTGTTGATTTTTCAAAAATCAGCTTTGTCATAGTTGTTAAAAATCCCCGCATTCGTTATTATAATATTATATATTTAGGAGCAGTATGTCAAAATTATGGCAAAATTTATTAACAGAATAATAAATTATATCTTAGAAAGAAGAAAACAAAAGCTTGAAAAAACAATGAATAAACTCAAGCCTAAAACTTATACGCAGTCTACAACAAAAACTCATATTAATGCTTCAGAAACAATGATACTTTCTTCTCAAACTGAAAAAATGCTTGAGCAAATGGATGCTGAACTTAAAAATATTGTAAAAACTTGTTCTTTAAAACCAGAAAAGCTTTTAAAATACATTGAAGAACATGGAACAGAAGTTCATAAAGTGCCTTGGGCGGATAAAATTCTAAAAAAGATTAAGCTGGAAGAAGGCTTTGTTGCTCCGATGAATGGTCTAAAAGCTTTGTATTTGAATTTTTTTGTTTATTTGCTTTCTCAAAAAAAATTAAATATCTCTTTTCAATCAAAAGATATGTTTGTTATGAGAGATATGGAAATAAATATTTATTATCTGCTTCATCAAATTCATAAATGGTATGGCTTTAAAATGAATCTTCCAGGCTATGACGAAAAAGCTCAAGAACTTTTTAATGAAAATTTGAACAAAATGACAGATGGTGCTGATTTGAATGTCGAAGATATTCTTGCACTAAAAGAAGCTATTGCTCGTGATTCAGAAGCTGCTGATTTTGTAATAAATCTCGCTAAAGAAAGCACAGGTGCCAAAAAAGCACTTAACAAAATTAAACAAGATGGTAGTGCTGAAATATAAAGAATAGTAACGATTTTACATTCATGTTTTTAATGTATTCAATTTTTTTTTTGTAAATGATATTATAAATAATAACTTTGTCTATATTGGGGACAATTTATTAAAAAAATATTTTACTAATTATTAGGAGTCTGGAATGAAGAATAAATTTGCAAAACGTATGGTAGTCTCTTTACTTTTGACATCATGGTTTGTATCTACTTCGTGTGTTTTTGCGGAAGTTTTTGAAAACTATACAGCACCAAATGGTGGTGCAAAATATGTGAATGCAGGTGAAACTTTTAATGTTGATGCAGGATCTTCCTTCACTCATAATACATCTACAGCGCAAAATTATGGCGGCGGTGCTATATATAGTAATGGTGGAACGGTTAATATAGGCGATGGTACGTCTTTTGTAGAAAATTATCTAAATCAACCAGTTTCAGAATCCAATATAAAAGATTATCGTTCTGCCGGTGGGGCTATAGCTTCTTGGAATGGCGGAACTCTTTCTATCGGTGAAAATGTAAGCTTTGTAAACAATGGTTATAATTCTATAACAGGAAAGCCGGCATGGTCTGCAGGCGGTGCAATATATGTAGATACCAATTTAACTGATTTGGCACAATTAACAATTGGCGAAGGTTCTTCTTTTGTCGGTAATGTGGCAGGTTCACTTGGTGGTGCTATATATGCTGGTGACTCTAATACGCAAATTACATCTGTAACTTTTGACGGTAATAAAGCAGGTACTTGGGGCGGTGCAATATTTGCAGGTCAGTACTTTGCTATAAATGGAAATAATGTCGAAATTAACGGCTCTACTGTATTTAAAAATAATGAAGCAGGAAGTTATGGAGGCGCTGTTGCCAGTCAGTATACAACATTAAATGTTGGTGATGGAATAAATCTTGTTTCTTTTGATAACAATAAAGCAGGTATTGATGGTGGTGCAATCCATATAACAACAGATCCCGATGTTTCTTATGCTGCTTCTTCTTCTATAAAAAATACAAGTTTTACAAACAATAAAGCACAAACAGGTTCTGGTGGTGCAATATACAATCCGGCAGATATGACTTTAGAAAATGTTGCTTTTGGTGAATTTGTAAAAGATACTGACGGAAATATAATTGGTGCCCAAAATGGTAATAGTGCTGCGTTAAATGGCGGTGCTTTATATAATTTTAATGGTGCAGATGTGTCTTTTAGCGGTAATAATATCTTTGCCGGCAACACTGCAAATCAAGGTGGTGCCATAATGAACTATGGCGAAGGTTCTACGATAGACTTTGGCGATAGTGCAGTTTTTGCTTATAACACGGCAAATTCTGTTGGTGGTGCTGTCTCTACTGTTGATACAGGTTCAGGCAAAACCATTATTGGTGATGATGCTTTATTTATCGGGAACAAATCGATAGGTGGTCAAGGTGGTGCAGTACACAATCAACGTGCTAATACTGAAATAGGTGACAGAGCAAAATTCTATAACAACACAGCTGTTGGTTATGGTGGCGGTGCTATATATCAAGATACGGATGGTGCAATTTCTTCTGTAACCATTGGTAAAAACGCAGAATTTATTGGTAATAGTTCAAGTTCATCACATGGTGGTGCAATAATGAACTTTAATGCTAACAATGGCGCTACGATTACAATAGGTGAAGGTGCTATATTTGAAAACAATACAGCAGCAAAAACAGGGGGTGCTATTTCTAACTGGGGTTCAGAAACCGAAGTAGGGAAGAATACACAGTTTATCGGTAATAGTGCAACAGGCAACGGTGGCGCTATATACAATGCTATATATGATGGAAAAGTTGCGGTTTTAACTGTAAATGGTAAGACCTCTTTTGTAGACAATACATCATCAGCGCAAGGCGGTGCTATTTACAATGCCGGTATTGCAAGCTTAGATACATCTACAGGTGATATAACATTTGCTGAAAATACAGCGGCAGGTGCTCTAAATGATATCTATGCAATTGACGGTTCAAAAACAAATTTGATAGGTACAAAAACTGTTTCCATCGGCAGCGGTATTGCAGGTACGGCCAATGCTGTTATTAATAACGAAGGTGCAAAACTCGTACTTGAGACAGGCTCTTTGAACGACGGGTTTAAAGGTATTTACAATCAAACGGGCGGCTCTGTTGAAGTAAATTCTGAATTTTTAGGCGGTACAAGTAATATTCAAGCCGGTTCGGTGAATCTCAACGGAGGTTCCAGTGTTGGTTTGAACAGCAATATTGTACTCAGTGACGGTGCGAGTATAAACGTAAATCAGGATTTGGAAAATTCCGGTACTGTTACTATAAACGGTAAAATTTCCAGTGATGATGCTAATGGCGAAAGCGTCAGTTTGACAGACGGAAATCTTGTTATCAACGGTGATATGTCCGGATTTAAAGGTTCTTTTGTCCAAGACGGTGATGTAGATACTACTACCACAATCAACGACGGAGCAACCTTCTTTGGCGGTACAAATGATATCAATTCAGGTACACTTGTTGTAAAACAGCGTGCTATTTTAGCAAACGATATTACAATAAATGACTACTCCGTTGCTCTTGATTTGGACGGCAGAGAATACGACCTTTCTGTTGACGGTATTCAAATCAGCCAGAACGGCAGTATCAAAGGTGCATTGAATCTTGAAAATACTGAAGTAAAAGTTGACAAGACAACCGGTATTCAGTCTGACATATACGTAGGACAAGGCTCTACTCTTGTTAACAAAGACGATTCTACGGAATTGGCTGTAGGTGATGCTTCTCACAATGTTACTGTTTCTCTCGGCTCTGGTTTTGAAACAACAGAAGACCATGTTTTCAATGTTGCTGACGGCTCAACAGTCAGTCTCACTCCGAATGCAGACAGTGAAAAAGCTGGCGGAACACTTACTTTAAACGGTACAATAAAAGGGGATAGAGGTGCCAATATACTTGTTGATGGTACTGAACTTAAGACAGGTGAAGGCAAGTATTCAACCGGTACAGTTATAATAAATTCAATAAATGATGAATTCAACGGTACTTATAATCAAAATGACGGAACTGTTATTGTAAATAAAGATGCAGTATTTTTTTACGGTACAAATAACATAAATACTATAGAAGATACTGATTTACCTGGTACTTACAAAAGCGGTTCTCTTGTCCTTGAAGACGGTGCTTTGCTTTCGAATAATGTGAATATTAACGGCAATGACAATGCTTCTGTAGGTGATTTGGCTTCTGTTACATTCAAAGGTGACGCAATGGGTTTGTCAGGTGTGGCAAATGATATTACACAGGAAGATATCAAAAACGGCGTATTCAATTATGCTGCTACAGAAACTGCTAAAGGCAATACCGTACAGGTAAACAATGCCGGTGTTCTTTTCTCAAACGGTACGGTTATCAAAGAACTTGATGCAGCTACAAATTCGTTAGTCTTAAGTAAAGACAAAGGTGTCAGACTTCTTGGATTTGGTAACGGTTCCGGTGTCGAAGGCGATGTTACACTCGGTGAGAAGACAGGTCTTGTCTACACAGACGGAGCTTACATCAATAATGATACAACTTTGAATATGACAAATGCAGATCTTGTGTTTGCCAATAATTCAACAAATATAAATTACGATGTAGAAATTACAGATAACAGCTCAGGAAACATTACGATGGCGGGCTCAGGCACTACATCGGTTTCTTCAAAACTGAATGCAAATATTAATGTAGCTGTAGAAAACGGTGTTTTAAACCTTGATAACAAAACAACAACATCTATAGGTGATGTCTCAGCAAATGAAGGTGCAATAAACCTCAAAGCCGACAATTTGTCAGTGAAAAATGTTAAAGTATCAGGTCAAAACGGTGCCGCAAACTTTAACGGAAATATTACTCAAGGCGGTGCAGCTTCAGTTGTGGACGGTGGTACACTTGGTTTGATGGGTAATGCTAAGCTGGACAGTGTAACAGCAAATAACGGTAACCTTAATCTTACAAATTCAGCCGTAAACACTGTAAACATTGACAATTTGACTGTAAACGGCGATTCCAGCATATTTTTCGATGCGGATCCTCGTTCTCAACAGACTGATACAATTATTGTAAACAACCAAATTTCAGCGGGTGACGGAACAGATACGGATCCTTATAAGCAAGTTATTGTCGGTGGAATTAACTTTACACAGTCGCCGATTGACAGCAATGTTCAATTTGATATTTCAAATCTGATTCAGGGTAATTCTACAAACCCCAATCTTATAAGACTGCCTGACGGTGGTATTGTTACAAATACGGCAATGGGTCAGTATCTGCTTACCTCTTCCGGTGCCGGCACACCTATGGTTACAGCAAATCTTACTTATCTCAATCCTCAAATGTACAGAGGACAGGTTGCTACTATAGCTGCTTGGCAGAACCAGCTTGTTGTAAACAATATGCTGTTTGATCATATGAATCTTGTTACAAGAAAACTTATGGATGACGAAAGAACAGCAAATAAATACGCTGCTGCTGTTCCTCAAATTGATCCTTATCAATACAACATACAAGACGGCAGCCTCTGGTTTAAGGCTTATGGTGCATTTGAAACTTTGTCAATGACAAAAGGTTTGAATGTCGGCAACAATTTGTACGGTTCTTTAATTGGTGCTGACTTCCCGTTAATCAAACTTAAAAACGGATGGAAGTTAGTTCCCACCGCATATATCGGATACAATGGTGCACATCAGCACTTTAACGGTGTAAGTATGTATCAAAACGGAGCACAGCTCGGTGTTATGGGTACTGCATACAAAGGTGACTTTATGACATCATTGATGGCATATGGCGGAGGTTATGCTAATGATATGACTGTCAGAGGCGATTACGGAAACGGCAGTGATACTACAGGAAACTGGTTTGCAGGTGTTGCTTCAAAATCCGCATACAACATTCGTCTGCCTCATGACTTTATAATCCAGCCTGCATTTATGGCTGCATACAATGCTTTCGGTCAGCAGAACTGGGGTTCAAATTTCGGTTCAATGAGTATGAGTTCAGGTATGCTTAACGGTTTGAACGTTGCTCCGGGATTGAACTTTATCTGGCAGAAAAAGACTTTCAGTATTTATGCTATGACACAGCTTGTTTACAATGTAATGGGCGGTGTTGACGGAAAAGCAGGAAACATTGATCTCGGATATGTGAGAATGAGACACTGTTACTTTGAATATGGACTTGGTGTGATGAAGAAATTCAAAGACACCTTCTCCGGATATCTACAGTTCACAATCCGTAACGGCGGCAGAACAGGTATCGGGTTCTCCGGCGGCTTGCAGTGGAAAGTCGGAAAAGAATAATCAGATAAAAAGCTCCTTAAACAAAAAGGAGCTTTTTATTTAGACATTTGAATATATGAGAGAAAGTTTTTGACAACGTATTTTGTCTAAAATACAATGAAAAAACCATGAAGATTTCTATTGATGATATAAAAAACGCAAAAAATCAGTCTTTAAAAGTTAATTTTGACAATTTTGTAAAAGAGCTTGATACAACAGAAGCAATTAAAGCTGAGCTGGTGTTTAGTGCCTACGGGTCTTTTATCAATGCGAAAGGAAAAATTGTTGCAAATGTTAAGCTGATTTGTGACAGATGTTTGAAAAATTTTGTCAAAAAAATAGAAGTCGATGTGGATGAAACATACAAACTTGGAAGTCTGATATCCGCGTCAGAGTTGCATAGCGGACAGGAGATTGAATTAAAAGACGGCGATTTTATAACTGAACTTTCAGGTGCTGATGAAATTGATGTCGATGATTTAATTTATCAATCTGTTACATTAAACATTCCAAATCCGTGTGTTTGTGATATAAATTGTATAGGTGATTCTGAAATGGAAAAATATATAAAAAAAGAAGTTTCAGATCCGAGATTGGAAGTATTTAAGACTATAAAGATAAAAAAAGAAGGAAAATAAAATGGCAGTACCAAAGAAAAGAACGGGTGCATCAGCACAAGGTCACAGAAGATCAAACTGGAAAGCTACAGTTCCTGAAACTACTATTTGTCCAAACTGCGGTGAGTTGGTTTTGACTCACACTGTTTGTACAGCATGCGGTCAGTATAAAGGCAAAGTTGTTTCAAGAAAAGCAGAAGGTTTTGTTGAAGAAGTAAAAGAAGAGCCTAAAAAAGCTGCAAAAGCTGCTAAGGCAAAGAAAGCTCCTGCAAAGAAAACTAAAAAAGCAGAAGTTGTTGAAGCTGAAGTAAAAGAAGAAGCAGTTGTTGAACAGGCAGAAGAAGTGAAAGCTGAAGAAGCTGTACAAGAATCTGCTGAAGCACAAAAAGAAGAAAAAGCAGAAGAATCTTCTGAAGAATAAGTAATTGATGCGCCGAGTATCTCGGCGCATTACATAAATAGTTTGGGTTTTAAACAGTTTATAGGGAGAAGAGTGTTAGTATGACAAGGATAGCTATAGATGCAATGGGCGGAGACCATGCACCGCATGAGATAGTAAAAGGTGCTTTGTGGGCAGCTTCCGAGTATGATGTTGCGATTGAGCTTGTCGGAAAAGAAGACGAAATTCAAAAGGTCATTGATGATGTCAGACGCTATGGCATTAGAACTGCTAACCTTAATGCTCCCAAAGGACGCATTAGAGTTGATGTAGACAAGCTGGACATCAAAATTACTCCGGCTTCCGAAGTGATAGAAATGGGTGAAGCTCCGGGTGCAGCAATCAGAAAGAAAAAAGATTCTTCTATAGTTCTTGCTGTAAAATCTGTTGCTACAGGTAGCTCTCAGGCAGTTGTTGCCGCAGGTTCTACTGGTGCAGCTATGGCGTCAAGCCTTTTCGGATTGGGAAGATTGCCGGGTATTGAAAGACCGGCGATTGCTACAACTTTGCCGACTATGAAAAAGCCGGTTGTTATGATTGACTCAGGTGCAAACAGCAATTGTACCGCAGAGATGTTGTATCAGTTTGCAATTATGGGTGCGTCGTTTGCCAAAAATGTACTTGGTATAGACAAGCCGAGAATTGGTGTTTTGAATATCGGTGAAGAAGCAGGCAAAGGCAACGAACTTGCTCAAGCAGCATATAAATTGCTTGAAGACAATAAAGACGGATTGAATTTTATAGGAAATATTGAAGGTAAAGAGATATTTCTTGGTGATTGTGACGTTGTTGTTTGTGACGGCTTTGTCGGAAACGTTGCGTTGAAAGCTATAGAAGGTGCATCTTCTATGTTGTTTAAGATGATTATGCAAGAGTTTAAAAGAGATCCTATTTCCATGATTATTGGTCTTCTTGCAAAATCTGCAATGAAAAGAATTTTTAAAAGAATTAACTATGAAGAATTCGGCGGTGCTCTTTTGCTTGGTGTAAAAGGCATAACCGTTATTTCTCACGGCAGAAGCATGGCTTATGCTATCAAAAATGCTGTAAGAGTTGCAAAAGAAGCGGTTGAATCAGAAGTTAACAAAAAAATATCAGAGTTTTACGAAGGATAGATTATGTCATTAAATTTAATTCCAGTAATGATAGCCGGTGTAGGCTACAGTGTTCCGGAAACGGTTATTACAAATGATGATTTGACAAAATTGGTAGATACCAGCGATGAGTGGATTACCACAAGAACAGGTATCAAAGAAAGACGTGTAGTTTCTGGTGAAGAAAACGCTGTCACTCTCGGTATAAATGCTGCAAAAAATGCTCTTGAAAAAGCAAAAATGGATGCAAAAGATATTGACATGATTATTGCGGCTGCTTCTGTACCTGTACATACTTATCCTTCAACAGCTTGCGAAATTCAAGCAGCTATTGGTGCTGACAATGCTGCAGCTTTTGACATTACCGCAGCTTGCACAGGTATGATTTATGCAATGAATATTGCGAAAGCTTTTATTTCTTCCGGTATTTACAAGAATATTCTTCTTGTTGCAACTGATGCGAATTCAAAATTTATTGATTGGTACGACAGAACAAGCTGTGTTCTCTTTGGTGACGGTGCCGGAGCAATTGTAATGAAAGAATCAGTTGACGGTGTTGATGATATTATTGCTATGGACATGCACTCAAACGGCAGCGACGGAGATTTTATAACAATGCCTATTTCCGGTGAAAACTGCCCGCTTGTTGAGCCTTGTGAACAAAAGAAACAAAAGATTTTTATGAACGGCAGAGAAGTGTACAAATTTGTTGTTACAACAATGCCTGAATCTATTAGTAATTGTCTTGAAAAAGCAGGATTGACTCCTGATGAGGTAGATTATCTTATTCCGCATCAGGCTAATTACAGAATTATTGAAGCAATGGCTTCAAGATTGAATTACAGCGATGATAAGATTATTGTAAATCTGCAAAAATACGGTAATACATCAGCTGCTTCTATCCCGATTGCAATGACGGAAGGTATTGAAGAAGGAAAGATAAAACTTCCTTGCAAAGCTATACTTAGCGGCTTTGGTGCCGGTTTAACTTGGGGTACTGTTATTGTAAGACTAAGAGAAGGTATCGCTTAATTCTCAAAGATAAACAAATTAAAGCTAAATTGTATTTGATTAAGGAGTAATAATATGGGAAAAGTAGCATTTGTATTTCCCGGACAGGGGTCGCAATCTGTAGGAATGGGTAAATCTTTATATGATTCTTCCGCTGCTGCAAAAAATATTTTTGACAGTGCTGATGAAGTTCTTGGAAGAAGTATTTCAAAAATCTGTTTTGAAGGTCCGGAAGAAGATTTGAAACAAACAATAAACACCCAGCCGGCAATTTTGATTACATCTATTGCCGCTCTTGAAGCTTTGAGAGAGAAAGCAAATATTACACCGGACTGTGTTGCAGGACATTCTCTCGGAGAATACGGTGCTTATTATGCAGCAGGTGTTGTTGATTTTGATACGGCAATGAAATTAATTGACAAACGTGCACGAGAAATGAATGCTGCTGCCGAAACAACAAAAGGTTCCATGACTGCTGTTATCGGTATGGATAAAGATGCAATATTGGATACTATTTCAAAAATAGACGGTATTGTTTCTGTTGCAAATTACAATTCACCTGCACAGATTGTTATTACAGGTGAAGCTGAAGCAGTCGAAAAAGCCAATACTGCACTGAAAGAAGCAGGTGCAAAAAGAGTTATCCCTCTCCCTGTTTCAGGAGGATTTCATTCAAAACTTATGGAAGATGCGAGTGTAAAATTTTCTGAAGTCTTGGACGATTGTGATATTAAAGATGCAAAAATTCCTGTATTTACAAACGTGGATGCGGAACCTACTACTTCTGCGATAAGATTTAAGGCAAAAATGACTGCACAGATTTATTCTTCAGTAATGTGGACGCAGACTGTAGAAAAAATGATAGCAGACGGTGTTGATACATTTGTTGAAATCGGACCCGGCAAAGTGCTTGCAGGTTTGATTAAAAAGACAAATCCGGCTGTAAATGTCTTGAATGTATATGATGTAGAAACATTGAATGCTGTAGCAGAAGCACTAAGCACAACAGCGGGCGTTTAAACAAATTTTCGATTTGTATCGTAAATATAACTAATCAGAAATAAGGAGAAAATTATGTCAGAAAAAAAAGTTGCATTGATTACTGGTGCGTCTCAAGGTATCGGCCGAGTTACGGCAATAAAACTTGCAAGCTGCGGTTATGACATTGCTATCAACTATATCGGACGTGAAGATGATGCTAAAGGCGTAAAAAAAGAATGTGAAGCTCACGGCGTAGAAGCAGAAATTTTTGAATTTGACGTAACAAATGTAGAAGCTGTAAATGCCGGTGTGGATGCAATTGTTAAAAGATTTGGCAGAATTGATGTACTTGTAAACAACGCAGGTATTACAAAAGACGGCTTGTTCCTTCGTATGACTCCTGACCAGTGGAATGCTGTTATCAACATTAACCTTACAGGTGCATACAATGTAACTCATCCTGTAGTAAAAATCATGATGAAACAAAGAATCGGTTCTATCATCAACATGTCAAGTATCGTAGGTGTAATGGGCAATGCCGGTCAAGCAAACTACTCAGCTTCAAAAGCAGGTTTAATCGGATTCACGAAATCTTTGGCTAAAGAACTTGGCTCAAGAAACATTAGAGTAAACGCAGTTGCTCCCGGATTTATCAAAACTGCTATGACAGAAGGTCTTGACAACAATGAAATCTATCAGCACATTCCTCTGAGAAGAATGGGTGAAGCTGAAGATATTGCTACAGTAATCAAATTCCTTGCTGAAGATGCTACATATGTAACCGGTCAGGTTATCGGTGTTGACGGCGGTTTGGTAGTTTAATTTTAAAATATTAGATAATTTATAAAAGAGGCATTTGATTAAAATGCCTCTTTTGTTTTGACAATATCAGGTTTAAAAATCTTTTGATAAAAAGAATTTAGTTTTGCTGTATTTTTAACGGTGATACTTTCATTTTATTCTATGTATTTACCTGATTTTAGTAACTTCTTTTTATATTCAATTTGTTCCCTTGCTGTTTTCATTTTTGCCATTACTGCTTCATCTTCAGGATAAAATTTGATTTCATCTGCAACAACACCATAATAATCGTTTGGTTTAGCTTCACAGTTTGACAAATCTCTTGCTCTATATTTTTTACCATCGATTATCACATATTTTCTTTTTTGTTTTTCAAATACATCTTTTGTCAGTGTTTTCAATTTCAATTTGCAATTTGAAAACATATTCTTTAAACGTTTAACCAAAGATACATTAGATGCATTTTTTATCGGTGATATTTTCATTTTTTTCCCTTTTTATCATTTTATCACTTTACACATTCTTTTCAATCCTTATTGCAACACCGTTGCCCACAATTTCCAGATGTGCCGGCCTTTGTCATACCCTGCATCGTCAATCCGTAGATTGGAACCTTTCTGTAACAGCAATTCCGCTTCCGATGCACAGCCTACATTGTAACACTCTATCATTGAACCCTTTGTCCCCTTCGGTATATCAAGATACCAGAGTATCTTTTTTGCATACCTTTCGCCTGCTTCAAGCTCTATTGCCATTGAAAGAAAGCGAGGTTGATTTATTGACTTATTTACAAGAATTTTTTTTACAAATTCATCAATCTCTTTAACAGAATATTTTCCTTGTTCTATTCCTTCTGTAAATTCTTCTATAACGTCTTGTACGGTTCTATTGTTGTCATATTTTATTGTTCCGAATCCCCAATAGCTTTTTTCTCCACGATAGGCTTTTA
>CALURG010000035.1 GCA_944323115.1 Candidatus Gastranaerophilales bacterium | reverse complement strand
TTATAAGTTTTATCCAACCCGAAAAAGTCCATAAAAGTCAGCTGGATTTTTTGGCCGAACCTGAACATTTCCTGAAATTTTATTTTAACTCTTGAACGTCTGTCCCATTTGAGATCACTCATAAGTTTTGCACGTTGCTCATTTGTTTTTTCAGGATAAAGGCTGCCCACAATATATGTGTCTTGAAAAATCCCATTAGGACAATTTTTTTGTGCATAAAAATTGTCATCACATACCTGAGCAAAAGGAGGATGGTCATGACAGCCGAGTATGACTGTATCTTCTTTGTGTCTGGAATCTGCCATTCGTTTTTGGATTTGCCATTCGTAGGCAGAAGTAATTTCCGGCAGCACATGCCCGTTTCTGTTTTTGTCAAAAATTTCTCTAAATTTCGGGGTATCACAGCCGAGAGTTTCCCACGCCATATCAGCAGGATTTACGCCCTTCTCTTTAAACAACGGCAGCAAAATTTCATCCAAAATTTTTGCATAATCACCGTCAGGGTCAATGTCCGGCATGTTTTTTATATCTTCGTTAATTTGGTCGGTAATATAATGATCCCAGCCCTTGTCATAACCAAAGACGTGGTCTTTGTGCATCATGCTGATGTTTGCGCCATGTGCGTTTCTATAAATAACGTGTTCCGGTACATTGGGATCTTCATTGGGATATCTGCCGATTTTAACCTCTACTTTATTTTTGTCATAAATCCAAGGGTCTATAAGGCCGATTACATGGTCTATTCTCAAATTTTCATAGGTATCAAGCAGTTTTTCAAACTTCTGTCTGATTAATTTGCCGGCAGGACCGAGACCGATGATATTACCCGCATCGTCTTTTACAAAAAGTTTTTTAGGATTAACAACAGGGATATCCCAAGTCTGGTTGTTACCCCAGGGTGAGCCGTTGCCGACAGCCCTGCCCTCGCCGCCATAGGGGGTGCCTACTCTATAACCGGGCAAAAATGCATCTTTGTGAGCATAATAATCCATCATATGAAAACCAATAATAGCATCAGTGCTATAGGGGAGTTTTCCATTGACTTTTTGGAATTCATGCTCCTGCTTGTCTATAACAAACTGTTTGAATTTATAAATATCCAATTCTTTTTTATATTTTCTGTTCAAATGTTTGTAATAGTCGACTGCTTCATCATGGAAAGGAGATTCTTTGTCCTCTTTGTAGTCAAAAAGGTTTCTGCACATATCAGGCCATTCAAAGAAGTTGTCGTCCATTCTGAGAAGGTTCCTCAACAAAACAAAAACAGAATCTTTTTCCAGCCATCCGTCTTGTTTTTTAACAAACTGCTGGAATTCAGCATTAAGTTTTAACGCAGCAGGATCACCGTTTTTTACCTTTTGTGCAAGGTTTTTGTAGGCTTTTTGATACAGTTTGTCAACTACATAAAAAGCCTTGTTAAAATTAGTCAGGTCAGAATTATTTTCGTATTTTGCATCTTTATCTACATTTTTTATTTCATCAGTAATATCATTGATAGTAAGCAAATTTGCATACTCGGGTGTAGAAAACTTTTCCAAATCAGTATAAAGATAGTTTTTTGAATTTATAGAAGACTGATAAGGCGACAACTGGGTCAACCCCGGAGGGCCAAGCTGGATAGAATCAAAACCGTGAAACTTCAAAAATTTATTGAGTTCCAATGATTTGTCATTTATATGAGAGCCAATAAACACATCTCTGTCCTTAACAGGAAAAGAAGACTGGTGCAAAATAAGGGCAAGGTTTTTTATTCCCAAAAACTTTTTTGCATCCTCTATAGCTTTTGGATATTCTTCCACCTCGGAGCGGTCACTCCAGGGGACTTTGACATCTTCCCTTGGCGCACGCTTGAATACAGGGCGGTTTTGATTTTTGCCGTTATAAGTGTAGGCACTAGATACAGTAAAAATTCTCATATTCTCTCTCATTCCCAGACTATAATTTATTAAACCGCAAAATGTTAATTTGGTACAGTTTTTTACACAAATTTACATAAATTGAAAAAAATAAAAAATTAGTACTGGAAATTTAAAATTGTTCTGGTAGAATAATTTTACAGTGGTAAATGAAAATAATCATTGTACGCACTAAATGTAATTTGTAGAATTGCTATAGTGTTTAAAATATTAACTTGAAAATTAAATACAATACATGCCGTTGTGATGAACTGACCGTAGCGCAAGCGGAGATAACTTCAAATTAAAGGCTACCAATTTCATCACAGCAATCTGAAAATTAAATACAATACATGCCGTTGTGATGAAATTGGTAGACGTGCTAGACTCAAAATCTTGTGTGGGCAACCACGTGCCGGTTCGACTCCGGCCAACGGCACCATTTTTTATTAAAGACTCCCTTTTCGGAGTCTTTTTTGTTGCCCCTCCGTCGATTTTTATACGGCACACAAAAGCTACGCTTTTGACTTAGCCTGCCTCTGTTTTGACTTGACATTTAGTCAACTCAAAACAGAGTTCTTGGTTCTACCTCTCGTAAAACAAGACATTTAGTCTTGTTTTCCTCGGCACAGTGGCCAACGGCACCATTTTTAATTAAAGATTCCCTTTGTGGAGTCTTTTTTGTTGACCTTCGTCTCACCGGTTCCCGGTTCTACCTCTCGAGAAACTTGCCACAGGCAACTTTCTCTCGGCAGAGTGGCCAACGGCATTTTAAAATTTCTAATAAAAAAACACCCGTTTAGGTGTATTGTTTCATGTACTTTTGAAATTGCGAATACTTTGAGCAAAGCCCCTTAATGCCCTAGTATTAGGGTTCTTACTGTCCATTTTAGTCGGTATTTTAGTTTGAGCAAAACTACTGAAATGTCCTTGAAATGGACACCAATTGTCCTCAAAAGTTTTTATCTTTAAATAACTCATATCCTGCTTTTTAGTCACAAGTGGCAATTTTGCTCAAACTATCTGCAAGATTTCTCCTTCAAATCAACATAGTTCCGCAATCAATGCATACGGAATTTCTTCTGAAGTTACATAATTACATAATACAAAAAGATACACGATATATTGAATAAAAATCCAAAAGGAACAATTTCTAAAGGACAACAAAATTTTAATTCTTCACTGATTGCAAAATATCAGAAATAAGAAGATTGTTATAAAAATGCTCAAACTAAGTGAACAGTTACAATTGGCTTTTGTCTCAGCAGGATTGGCTTTAAATTTTTACCTTTAAAAAATAAATTGAGTATTTTTTATGAGAAAATATTATGTGTTTTGTCCGTTTTTTGCATAAATTTGTGGTCTTTTGATTTAAAAATAAGTTCCGGAAATTTATTTTTATAATATTCAAATACATCATTTGATAATATAACTCTCGGTAATAAACCATCGATAGTAATACTTTTAGGTTGAGGAAGAGAAAGTAAATCTTTGCAGGTGTTTTGATAATATTTCATCATATTGTTTGCAAAATCTGCTTTACCAAGCCAGGCATCTATAATTATTGTTTTATTATTGATTATTTTTTCTATAGGACTATTATCAATATTGAATAAACATACACTATGTAATCCGGCATTATTTATTGGCTTTGATTTATCGTAAATGATTCCGCATTTTGTATTTGTCATTCCGTTAAGTTTCATAATAAATTCGGCCAATGTCGCAGTTTCATCACAGTTTCCTATTTTGTGATTACACATCATATCAATTACATTTTGACAGCTGAAAACATTTTTTTCATTTTTTTCTTTGCGAAAAACACCAATTTTTTTGATATTTTTTTCTATTGCTGAAATCATTACTGTTTGTTTTTCTTCTTCTGAAGAATAAAATAAATTTTTTATTTTATCAAAAAAGCTTGTGTTTTTAGCGATATTTTTTGTTTTTACGAATTGATAAATCTCTGCGAAATCATTAAAAATAAGTTTTTTCTTTTTTGAATACGTTGTTTTTTGTAAGTAGTGTTCAAATAACAGCTTAAATTTAGTTGGAGAAAAGTAAGGAAATACCGTATTTACTTTATGACAAACCCATTGTGCATCTCGAATTTGAACTATTCGAGAAGTAAAATTCGGGTATTGTATTTTAGAGCTATAAGCTGAATTTGAAATTTTCATATATATAATTAATCAAAAACTTCCCGTTAAATTTCGATTATATGTTATTTATTTTTTGGGAACAACAATAACATTGCCTCTGACAAAGCCGTTTCCTATAAACTTTTTGAAATCGTCTTTTACATCAACATTGAAAATCACGTTGTCTAAAATATTCTCTTTTACTGCATTTTTGATTGGTTTTGGCATGTTAACAAAGCTGTCATCTTTGGCTACATTTCGGATTGTTTTGTAGTAAGAAGAATATTCGCCGACATCTGACCAAGATGCTTCTGTGGCTCGATGAGTAACTACTTTTAGAGGCTGTCCGCTTTTGTCTTTCAATTCTCCGGCTTTACTCATTTCAACAAGCTTTGGAATAATCTCTCTGTCCCAAAGACACTCAATGACATCAAGATATTCTTCTTTTGTCATTGATTTATCTTCGCCCTTTTTGTCCATAAGTTCTTTGTAGGCAGTTCTGATTTTATCTCTGTATATACCGGTGATTGTATCAAGAATTTCCGGGTTTATTATGTATATAAAAGCATTTCCTAAAGATGTCGGCAGCCCGTCACCGTCCAGCAGGATTTTTGGCATACCGTTTTCATCAGTATATTTAATCAGTCCTATGCCTGTATCAAGCAAATCTTTAGGCGGTTTTGTAACAAAATGTTCTATTTCATTTCTGTTATTGTGTAATATCAAACCGCCGTAACATCTGTAATCGGGCACACCAACGACCATCATTCCTGCATTAGGTGTGTTTAAGTATGCATCAAGTGCTTCTGATAGATTTATATCAGTAATGTTGTCAGAAGGCATGATTATAATATTTTTGTTTTCCGGTACGATAGATTTGCCGTCTTTTACCAAATCCAAACCATCCGGCGTCATGGCTATTTTTTGACCCAATGTAGTGATAAAACAACCTACGGCACTATTTGCTTCATCTTGTACACAAAAATCTATGTCTGTGTTTTTATTTAACAAATTAGCCTGATACAAATTTAATAAACTGAAATCTACAAGGTTCCAATTTTTAATCGGAGTTGAGGTTGAAGGTTTGTTGTCATTACGTGAATGACTTATTGCTTCCAATCTTGAGCCAAATCCTCCGGCCAAAAGATAAGGGTGGAAATAGTCAGAATAATTATAATTTGATTTTTCAATATTTTTGAATATATCAGACTCTTTTGTCATTTCAACAAAATCTTTTATGCTTTGTATTGTTTTGTCAGGTTTATAGAAAGCATTTACCGTACAAGTTGAACCTTTAAAGGAGACTTTTTTCTCTTTGTTTCCTATTACTTCGACAATAATACCGCTTTCTGTTTGAAGTTTTGAATCTTCTGGGATAATAATGACGTATTTTCCTTCAGGTCCGGGTACTTCAAGAGTAGCATACAATCCTGTTTTTCCGATAATATAGCCAGGTATAATATCTTTATTTTTATCATTTATCTGAATTCTTATTACTTTATTTTCTGGTGCTTTGATTGTGTAAAAATGATTGTTTTTGTTGTCCATTCTGAGAATTTCCAATTCGGAAACAGTTTTATTGAGTTTTTTGCTGAAAGAAGAACGATCATAATCATTTATATTAAATTTATTTAAATCTTCAACTATGAGACTTTCAACAACCTTTTTACCGCTGAAACTTACGGTGTCTTTTGAAATTGAATTTGTACTGCAAGAATATAGATTGTTGCTTTTTGAATTTGACACATTTTTATAAGGACTAACAGAATAGAATCTATTAGGACCACAGACCTTAGAAATTATCATCACATACTCCTTTTCTCTCTTTCCATGTTAAAAACAAACATGAATAATTTTGTTATTTTTTAGAAAATTGTTAAATAAATATTACAATTCATTTTTATTTTTTATTTTATATATTGCAGAAAAACTTGTTGGTGCAAGTAATGACAATTTCTAAAGGTAACAGATATAAGAAATTAGGTTGTTGTTGATATTATTTATCTAGGTGATAAAATATATTTGTAGTCATTCCGGGATCGTCTAACGGCAGGACAGGTGACTCTGGATCATCTAATCGTGGTTCGAATCCATGTCCCGGAGAATCTTATAGCAAAAAATGCTCCGATGTATTTCGGAGCATTTTTTTATTTTATTATTTTAAATTTATTTATTGCATTCAACTTTCTTTAAGCAAAGATCTTTGCAAAGAATGATTTTTATAGCTTCACCGGCTTTTGCATGGTATTTTAAACCGGGTGTAACAAGTCCTGTTATGAGACCTACAGTACAACCGACAGGAATACCGATTGCAAAACCTGTGCCGAGTTTAGCCGGATTAGGTATGAAGGCAAATCCTACACCGGCACCTGCACCGACTGCACCAAGACCAACTGTTGATGCTGCAATTTTTCCTGCTGTCATCCAGCCGCCTTCTTTTAGTGCTCCGTCTTTCGTAAACGGTTTTGCAGACATTGCCATTGCACTTCCGTCAGGGAACACAAGACATTCAAAGTTCATATAGACTCTGGCATTTTTGTTAAACCATTTTGGTTTCTCGATTTTTATTATTGTGGCAACGATTTTTGAATTTGCAGGGATGAGCAGTGTTCCTTCTTTTGTATATATTGCTTCAGGTGCAACGAAATTGACTCTTTCTCCTGCTGTAACTTTTTCAGACCACAGTTTGCAGCTAAAAACTATTTGTAAAACATTGCCTTTGGTAATGATATTGTTTGAGTCAGTGATTAAAACAACATCCGAAAGAGCTTTTCTTTCTTTGAACATATGTTCTTGAGCGAGCACTTGAGGCTGAGTTTGTGCCGCTGCTATTAAATATTGAGAACTAAAAAGCAAAACTAACAATGCAGAAATTAAGTTTTTTGTAAGTTTTGTAAAAAATCTTTCATTTAAATACATTTGAATATCCTCCATATGTAAATGAATTATTTAAATTTATTTGTACGCATGTTAGCACAATACTTGTTTTTAAACAATAATTGCGTATTTATTTTAAATATATATTACAAGGTATGTTTATTACATTACACTTGTTGCCGCTCTATTCACCTATTTTAATCGTATTTTAGAGCAACCTTAAGACAATTGTCCGTTCTGTTTTCAAAATATTTATAAGCTTGTTCTATATCGTTAAAATCAAATATTTTGGATATTAAAAAGTCTGTGGTTAAAGTTTTTTCTTCAATAAGTTTTAATAATTTTTTGCAGTGAACGGCATCAACACCGCCGGTTTTAAATGTCAGATTTTTTCCGTACATTTTTGGAAGCGGAAATACCTGATTGTTTTCATACATAGCAACAATACCTACTATTGCATTTGGTCTTGCTATTTGCCAGGCCAATTGGAATGTGTCATCAGAACCGGCCGCTTCAATGACCGCATCGGCACCAAAATTGTTTGTCATAGACAAAATTTCTTTAAGTGTATCTTGTTTTTGCGGATTTAATGCTGTATCTGCAAATCCTTTCGAAAAGGCTATATTAAGCCTTGTTTCATCTTTGTCTATTGCAATGATTTTTTTTGCACCCATAAATCTTGCACATTGCATAGCACAAAGACCTACAGGCCCTGAGCCTATTACGGCTACTGTATAATCTTTCTTGATTTCACACATTTCGGCTGCAAAATATCCGCTGGAAAGAATGTCACCTACAAACAGTGCATTCTGGTAGCTGAGAGAGTCCGGGATTTTTGTTAAACCTGTATGGGCAAACGGAACTCTTACATATTCAGCCTGACATCCATCTATGCTACAGCCCAGCTTCCAGCCGCCGTTTATGCAATTGTTTATATATCCTTTTTTGCAAAAAAAGCAATCTCCGCAAAATGTTTCACAGTTTGCGGAAACCCTTGTTCCTATTTTTAAATTTTTTATATCTTTCCCAAGCTCTACAATTTCTCCGACAAACTCATGTCCGAGTATTGTGCCTGGTATTGCTGTAGGTACGGCACCGTGTATTATATGAAGATCACTTGTGCATATTGAAGACATTTTAACTTTTACAATTGCATCGAGCGGGTGTTGAATTTCGGGGTAGGGTTTTTGGGTAAACTCTGTACTTCTGTTTTTGTTCCAAATTAATGCCTTCATTGTCAAACCTTTTTCTTATGTTTTTTATAAATTTTGTTGTAGAATAATTATAACAACTTGTACATTTAAATTAAAGATATGTCTGTTTGTATCGGTAGCTCAGTTGGTTAAACAAGTGGTGAGCTTGTGAGTTCAAAATTAAAGCTCTATCCAACTGAGACGAATCGAGACATTACATACTAAATGCCCCGGTAGCTCAGTTGGCTAAACA
>CALURG010000034.1 GCA_944323115.1 Candidatus Gastranaerophilales bacterium | reverse complement strand
AATAGATATCTGGGGCGAAAACAGATTAAAAACAAAAAGCATAGAGCAGCAGCTTAATATAATCAGAGAAGAAGAAAGAGCAAGCTATATTGCTCTTACCTCCGCTTTTGCAACAAATTATTTCAATTTGATAAAAGCTGACAAACTGCTAGATATCCAAAAACAAATAGTTGAAGCTCAGGAAGAAATTGTACAAAAGACTCAGAAAAAGTATGATAACGGACTTTGTTCTATCAATGATGTGCTGACGGAACAAAAAATGCTTACACAGCAAAAAGAAATTCTGAATACACTTGAGCACACACAAACAATTTTAACAAATCAACTGCGGGTCTATTTGTCCGACAATGACAAAGATATAAAAAGAACTCCATGTGAAAATCTCAGTTTGTTAACAAATATCCCCGAACAAATAGACTCTACAGTTATTGAAGCAAGACCTGACTTCATACAGGCTGAAGACCATATTAAAAAAATCGGATACGATGTAAGGGTTGCCAGAAAAGAATTTCTGCCCAAGTTTGTAATATACGGACAAATCGGGCTGAATGCATACCAGTGGAGCAAAATGTTTAACAGCTATTCGCAACTTGCAAATGCAGGAATCATGCCGTCATTTGACTTGTTTTCCGGTGGAAGAAAAATGGCAATTTTGAAATTAAGAAAATATCAGTATGAAGAAGCTATGCAAAACTACCAGAAAGCTATTTTAAACGGTATTCAAGAGGTAAATGACAGCACTGCACAGGTAAAAACAGAACAAAAAAACTATAAAGAAAGTGTTGAAAGACTTAAACTCGAGAACCAAAGATTCGTTCTTATGGAACATAAAAATGAAATCGGTGCAGCGTCAAATCTGGATGTTTTATACAACAAAGAACAGCAGCTTTTGACCCAAAGAGACGAAGTATCAAACAAAATAAACTATCTGATATCAACAATAGGACTATACAAAGCGGTTGGAGGAAAAGACCTTTATTCTTTGAATACAGAGAAACCTAAACCGGCTGAAAACATATAATAAGAAAAAATAAAAAGCCCGCTTCATTTGAAGCGGGCTTTTATTAAAAGCTTAAAAAACTATTTTTTTGCAGCTACTTTGCCGTTAACAGCTTCTTTGAATTTTTTACCGGCAGAGAAAGCAGGAACTGTTTTAGCAGCGATTTTGATTTCTTTACCAGTTTGAGGGTTACGGCCGATTCTAGCAGCTCTTTTTCTAGCTTCAAAAGTACCGAAGCCAACCAAAGTAACTTTTTTACCTTTAGAAACTGTTTTTTCAATTGTTTCCATCAAAGCATTGATGATTTCAGCAGTTTCTTTTTGAGTAACTTTAGATTTTTTTGAAACTTCTTGTACTAATTCTTCTTTGTTCATAGTATTTAAACCCCTTCTTTAATCTACATATCCTATTATATTTGAATTTAAAATTATGGCAAGTACTTTTTTTCGTCTATTTGTTGGTTTTTTAGTTTCTTTTTTATTATAAATTCTTTACTTTAGCGTAAAATAACAATAAAATAATTAATATAAAGGAAAAGGATTTATATGAAAAAGACAGCATTTTCTCTTGCGGAAGCTCTTATTACATTACTGGTTGTTTCTATTATAGTTGCGGCGTCGCTGCCTGTAATTACAAAGAAAACAAGAAGCACAAGCAAAACTGTAGATTGCTTGTGGAGAACAAACAGAGAACAAACTGTTGTGTACCCGACTAATAACAAAGATATATTGCTTGGTGATATTAACAATGGCAAAAGACAGGGCATAGTTATATCAGGTGTGCTTGAATTCAAAGATAGACATGGAAGAACTATCGGATGGATTAGCGAAAACGGTGAAAATTCTTTCCAAAATTCATCTGATATTGTTGCAAAACAAGAGTTGATAGTGTCAATGCTTGATGAGTTAAATACAGAAATATCAAAGACAATAGATATTGCTCAAAATCAGGCACTTCGTGACAAATACAAAGACAAAGATTTTGGCGGTGTTAGAGGCGACGGCTACAGAAAAAAGAATGACAATATCAATATGGAAATAACACCGGAACAGATGGATCAAATAAATATGATTCAAGAAAAAATTAATGCTATGATGCAACAGTAAGGAAAGTTATAAAAAGGATAAAAATATGATAAAACCCTGGAATGAATATTTTTTTTTTTTTTTAAAGACTTGTGCTACACGCTCAAATTGTTTTAGAGCAAAAGTCGGTGCTGTTATTGTCGGTGAAGATAAAAAAATTAAAGCAACAGGATATAACGGAACTCCGTCAAAAGTAATTTCCTGCTATGAAGTTGGAAAATGTTACAGAATTGAAAATAATATTCCATCAGGAACTATGTATGAAACTTGCCGCAGTATCCATGCTGAACAAAACGCAATTATTCAAGCCGGTCAGGACAGATGTAAAGATGCAACCATGTATATTTACGGCCACAACTTTATTTGTATTTTGTGCAAAAGATTCATAGTCCAGGCGGGAATTAAGGATGTGTATTTGCAAAAAGACGAAAAGTCTCCTGTACAATACGTTACTGTAGAAGACATAAGAAAAGAACTGGATGCACAACGTCCTTAGGTTGTAGAGGTATAAACTATGTCAATAAAGAAAATTGTTCCGTACGGAAATGAAGTACTAAGAAAAAAATCAAAAGAAGTTTCAAAAATTTCAAAAAAAATTCAAACACTTGTCCACGATTTGCTTGATACGATGTATGCAAACAACGGTGTGGGTTTGGCTGCTCCTCAAATCGGTGAAAATCTGCGGGTGTTTGTTATAGATGTTTCAACAGGCAAGGAACCTCTGAATCCGCTTGTTTTTATCAATCCGAAAATTATTCAAAAATCAGGAGCATGCAGCAGTTATGAAGGATGTTTGAGTTTTCCGGAAGCCTATACGGATGTAAAAAGATATGCCTACGTAAAGGTTAAGGCTCTCGGTTTAAATGGCAAACCTTTTATAATGGAGGGACATGACGGAAGTCTTCTTGCCAGAGCCATTCAGCATGAGTTTGACCACCTGGACGGAATACTCTTTATTGATCATTGCAGAAGCGAGTTTGAGGCAAACAGAATATTGCACGAAAAAGGATTGCAATCCATTGAGGAAGATAAATTGCTTTCAGAACCCGAAATTGAAGAAGCTTTGGCAGATATTCCGTCAAATCCTGGAGAAACGGTTGTACCAGAAAAGAAAGAGGTCTGAGATTGATAAAAGCTGTATATATGGCAACACCTGAGATTGCTGTAAATTGTCTTCAAAAACTGCTCAATTTTAATGATCTTGATATTTTGGCTGTTGTTACACAGCCTGACAGACCGTGCGGACGAGGCAAAAAAATGACGGCTCCGGCTGTAAAAGAATTTGCTGACAGACACAATATTAAAGTGTTTCAAACGGAATCAATAAAAAATGATGTTGAACTTTTAAAAAATTTAAAAGAGCTTAATCCTGACTTTTTTATAACGTTTGCTTTCGGGCAGATTTTGACACAAGATGTTCTTGATATTCCAAAGATTGCAACAGTAAATGTTCATGCCTCGCTTCTTCCGAAATATAGAGGGGCAAATCCTATTCAAAGAGCAATATACAATGGTGAAGAAGAAACAGGAATAACGACTATGATTACGGCATTGGCTCTTGATGCCGGTGACATCTGTTTGCAGGAAAAAATTAAAATTACTCCGGACATGACTGATACGGAATTGGCTCAAATTATCAGCGACAAGGCTCCTTTTGTTTTGTATCCGACATTAAAACAGTTGTACAACGGTATTCTTAAACTTCAAAAACAAGATGATTCTCAAATGACTCTTGCAAAAAAATTCAAAAAGGAAGATTCTGTTATTAATTGGCATCAATCTGCACAACAGATACATAACCACGTGCGTTCTATGACAATGTGGCCTGTTGCCTGCACAAAATACAACGGTAGTGTAATAAAAATTTTGAAAACAGAAATGGTTGAAGGTTTAAAAGAAACTACCGTGCCCGGAAAAATTTCCGAAATTTCTAAAGCCGGTATTTTAGTTGAGACAGGTGAAGGTGTTATTTTGATAAAAGAACTCAAGCCGGAAGGTAAATCAAAAATGGATGCGTATGCCTGGTCAAACGGTGCCAAAATATCTGTCGGAAGTTATTTTGAGTAAAAATATATAAGGAGAAAATATGTATTGTAGAGGTGTAAGAGGAGCAATAACAATTGAAGATGATACTCCTGCTGCGATTGAAAAAGCTACGGTAGAGCTTTTTGCAAAAATTTTGGATGTTAACAAAATAGAAATTGAAGATATTTCTCATATTATTTTTACATCAACAAGTGACATTTATTCGGCATATCCGGCAAAATTTTTGCGAAAGAATTTTCATGTAGATTATGTTCCTTTGTTGTGTACAAATGAAATGGATGTTAAATTATCATTGAAAAAATGTATAAGAATACTTGTTGTGATAAACACTGAAAAAAAACAAAAAGAAATCAAACATGTTTATCTTGGCGGTGCAAAAATATTGAGATCGGATATTATTGGTTGATGTTTTCAAACATGATATTGAAGTGTTCTTCAAAACCTTGTTTTAAAGAGTTACAAAGTTTCGAAATATCAATTTGGGGATTTATTTCATTAAGACAAATAATCTTGTCATCCAAAGGCTCTTCAGAGAAAATGTTTTTGATTTTTTCTTTGTCATAATTAAACAGTATTGAGCCGTGCTGGAGAATGTAGCCTTTTTTTCGAAATTGTGCTGAACCGACAAGCTTTTTTCCTTCAAAACACAAGTCGGCACCTGTGGACAACATCATACAGTATTCAAACTTTGCGGATATTTTCTTTTGGATAGGAAAGTCTGCATTTATTCCCAATTTTTTGAACCCTGATATCAAAGCTGATGAAATTTCTTTGTAAGACTGGATAACACTGTCTCCGTTTAGTAAAAATGATTCAGGACAGACAAAACTGTAAGTGAGTTCGTTTTCATGTAGCAGTGCTCTGCCTCCAGTTACTCTTTTTACAATATCTATTCCGCTTTTTGTACAATAATCTTTATTTATACAAGAATCGCTCTGGTTTCGGCCTATTGATACACAAGCCGGATTCCACCCGTAAAACCTGAGAACAGGCATGGCAGAGTTTTTTTGGATAGTATTATTCAAAAATTCTTCGTCACACGTCATATTGCCAGTGCCGTTCAGCACTTTATAGGGCACCAAAATACCCTTTGTGCTTTTGTATAACACGATTTTACTCCAATATCTTTTTTATTCCTTTAGGAATATAGTCTATTAAATCTGTTGCAAGTACGGAATATTCCGTTAAATCATGAGATGCAAGTTCTCCGCACAAGCCATGCAAATATACACTCAGGATTGAAGCCTCCAAAACATCCAATCCTTGTGCAACAAAGCCTGAAATCATGCCTGTCAGAACATCTCCGCTTCCGGCTTTTGCAAGGGCAGAGTTGCCTGTTTCGTTTTCAAAAATTTCACCTTTGCTGCTGCAAATTATAGTATTTTTGCCTTTTAAAACTACAGTACAGCCGAATTTTCCTGCCGCCAGTTTTGCTGCACCGGGTCTGTCACTTTGAATGACGTCGACAGGTACATCAAGCAGCCTTGAAAGTTCAAGAGGATGCGGAGTTATTACTGAATTTTCAGGCAATTCTTTTATATTTGATTTTGCTATTAAATTCAGTGCGTCTGCGTCAAGCACTAATTTTTTATGTTTATTGTTTAGGTATTTTAGTGTTTCGTCAACAAACACACCAACCGTAAATAAATCTGACAAACCGGGCCCTATTGACACAACATCATAGTTGTCTATTACTTTTTTTATTTCTTTAAAAGCACGGTGATAAATACAGATATTGCAGTAGTCTTTTAACGGCAAAAATGTAATACAGTGTGCAGAAGATGCCAGATTGTTTATTACAAGCTCTGTTGACGCCAATGTAACAAATCCTGCACCAACTTTTAAAGGAGCTATAGAGGACAAATATGCTGCACCTTGATAATTTGTACATCCTGCAATATTTAACACTTTGCCGAAGGTCCCTTTGTTGGAGTCTTCGCTGCGTTTGGGAAGTAATGATTTTACGTATTCTTTGGTAATTAAAGTTTTATTGTTTTCCATATTAATATCCCGTTTGTCTTAAAGCTTCATACACAACTATAGCAACTGAATTTGAAAGGTTTAAGCTCCTTTGGCCGTCATCCATAGGAATAGTTATCGAATTTTTACCTTCTGAAAAAATCAAATCTTCCGGCAATCCTCTTGTTTCCGGTCCAAAAACAAGAAAATCCCCGTCTTTAAATTTTACATCGGTATAAACATTTTTTGTTTTTGTTGTAAGGTAATAAAAATCATTATCGGGAAATTCCCTCCACAAATCTTCAATGTGTTCTATTCTTTTGATATTGACGGAATCCCAATAATCAAGCCCTGCTCTTTTGAGATGTCTGCTGTCAATTGAAAAGCCGAGTTTTCCAACCAAGTAGACATCACAGTTTGTGCAAGCTGCGAGACGTACTATATTGCCGGTATTTTGAGGAATTTCCGGCTCGTAAAGGACTATATTTAATTTAGTTTTTATCTTCATTTTTTTCTTTTGTATCTGTCGGTTCTTCAACAAAAAATCTTCTGCTTTCAATAAGTACCGGCAAACCTCTTATTACACAGAAAATAACAGCTACATACACACAAAAATGAGCAAAAGGACAAATAGCGACACAGAAATTGTGGAATGATGTCCAAGCCGATATTGCCTGTGAAGACAACACAGGATCTTCACCCTGTAAGAATAATGTCATACTTGCGAACGGGAAATTGCACAAAATCATCAACGCAAAAGCAAGTGCTTTTGTTACGGCATATGTTCCTCTTGAAAAATTCGAAGCAACAAGAAAATGTCCGAGTTTTGTTTTCATCATGGTTGTTGCACCAAAAGCGGTATATCCCTGTTCAAGAGCAATACTTCTTACGCCGTCAGTAAGTATTCCTCTTGTAACAACAATCAAAGGAATCCATACAGGCACCCAGCCGAGTACAGCAAAGACTATCCAGTATATGTTTTCAACAACTCTGTCACCCAAAATATCAAGCACCGCTCCGAATTTGGAACTTTCTTTTAAAAGTCTTGCAACAAATCCGTCAAGACCGTCAAACCATATTGCAATTGCTGTTAAAACAAATGCTGTAATATAGCTTGCCGGTGTTTGATAAAACAAAAGGCATATTGCTATAAAAGCTATTATCATTCTGATTATTGTAATTAAATTTGCCATTTTCTCTAAAACTCCTTACCTGTAATAATTTATTGTTTGCTTCTGGATGACACAAAGCTGTGTTCATTTAACAATTTAAGTTTGTCTCCGAGCATCATTTTTTCTGCATCTTCAAGTATTTTTACTACAAAATATCCGTTTTCACCGTCACTTCTGGCTTTTAGACCTTGTTTTATACATTTTACAAAGTGTTCGCATTCCAGTTTAAGCGGTTCTATCTCTAAATAATCAAGAGAAATGTTGCTGCCGGAATTTGGTTTGTCATTTTTGAAAACCTGAAGTTTGTTTTCCTTGAGCGTGTCATCAAACATTGCAGAACCTTTTGTACCTCTCAGCATAAGGTTTACACGTTTTTGAGGGTGAATCCAGCTGTCTGAGATATGAGCAACGCAGCCTGATTCATACTCAATTTCTATATGAGTAATATCCATAATTTCATTATCTTCAGTACTTACCCCCATAGCGGAAATGACATGTTTGGGTTCTTCACCGAGAATATAGCTGACCATAGACACATCGTGAGGTGCCAAATCCCACATTACACTCCTGTCATTTTTGAAATAATTTATATTTAATCTGTCAGATTGAACGTATTTTATTTCTCCGAGTTCTCCTGATTCTACAATCATTTTTAGCCTGTTAACAGCCGGATGATACAAAAGCAGGTGTCCTACCATAAGAACCAGATTCTTTGATTCTGCCAGTTCTTTTAATATTAATGCTTCTTCACTGGCTGTGGCAATTGGTTTTTCAACGTATACATTTTTCCCTGCCTCCAGTGCCATTTTTACAAGTTTGAAATGTGTGTGGCTCGGAGTTGCTATAACAACGGCATTGATTTCTTTGTTATTTAATACTTCATTAAAATCAGGTGTTAAATGAATACCCGGATATTCAGCCTCAATCTTCTTTCTGTTTTCGGCATCCATATCACAAACCGTATCCAAATAATTTAGGTTGTAAAAATTACGTACAAGGTTCTTTCCCCAAAGACCTGCACCTAATACCGCAACTTTAACATCTGCCTTTTGCATACTCATTTACTTTCCTCTGCAACATTCTTATTTTTATTCATATTATATCAACCAGCAAAATTAAAAAGCAAATTAAATATATATTAAGGTTAACAGTTTCAAAGTATAAATAATTGCCTGAAAGTATTAAAAATAAATATAACGATTTTGTGTAATGAAATTTGACGCAAAAAAGGCTATATTAACATAGTAAATCCTCAACTCTTCTGATTGCTTGTACTTAGTGCTCGCCTCTTCTTTGTTTTTTTAAGAAGAGGCTTTTTTTCATGTCTTCTATGCGGTCTTTGAGGATGAGAGAAAATAGTAGCAAATTCGTAAATCTGACCTACTTTGCTGATGAAAATTTTTAAGATAAAATTTAAATATGGCTATTAAAATCAGACTAATGCAAAAGCAAGATGTGGAAAATGTAGTTAAGCTTGAAGAGCTTTCTTACGGGCAGCATCACTGGTCAAAAGAATCTTTCTTTAACGAACTTGAGAACAATCTTGCACATTATTATTGTGCGGTAAACGAAGAAAGCACTCTTCTTGGATATGCCGGCTGCTGGCATATATTTGATGAAGCACATATAACAACTCTTTCCGTACATCCTGAACACAGAAGACAGGGAATAGCCCAAAAACTTTTATTTGCAATTATAGATGATTGCTACAAAGACAAAATAAAATACATCACACTTGAGGTTAGAGAATCCAATATTGCAGCGATTTCTTTATATGAAAAAAACGGTTTTAAGTCTATAGGAACAAGAAAAAAATACTATCAGGACAACAATGAAGATGCCCTGATAATGTTTACTGAAAACATATGGTACGAAAAGTTTAAATCATTGTATAATGAATTGCACAATACGTGTGAGGCAAAATGAACACCAAAAGACTAAAAGAAGAACTTGACGCATTTAATGCGGAAAATAAAAAGTTAAAAATCACAATGGGTACACTTGTTGTGATGGGTTGGTGTGTTTTTTTAATCATTATTGCAACTTTTACACAATTTGATTTTCACTACTACTTGCCGGCATTTTCTCCGGACGGAATTACACTAAAAATGAAACACTGTATATACATTCCTCAGGTTCCGGTTATATTTTTTATTGCTGCATTGATAGGCAAACGTTTTGGTACCACATCGGTAATGATTTATATACTGTTGGGTTTAACATTTTTTCCTATATTTGCTTTGGGTGGAGGAATAAGCTATATTTTTGAATACAATTTCGGCTATATACTTGCATATCTTCCGGCTGTATTTATTGTATCATTTATGCTAAAAGACAATTTTAACTATGCCACTATTGCAAAAGCGGATTTTTTAGGTGTTTTGACAATACATATTATAGGCGTATTTTATTTAATACTGATGGCCATAATTCATAGAGACGCTTTCTCAAATGTTGCAGGATGGATTACAATGCAAAGCGGCACAAAAATGATTTATGATTTTGTTTTCGGCTATTTGGCAATATTAATTTCAAAACCGGTAAAACAAATACTATGGTTGTCAATGGGCTAGGTGAGTCTGGAATATTCAATTAGTTTTGAAATGTCACCTTGCCATTCGTTGTTCCATTTTTCTATAATAATATCAGCAGGAGTGAGTCCTTTTTTGATTAAGTCCATTATACATTCCAAAAATATTTCTTCGCCTTTACCAAAAGACTTTAAACTGTCATAAGAAATCCGAAATATTTCAGCAGCAATATCTTTTAAACAGTATTTTTTGATTTTAAAATCAAGCCCTTTTTGCGGGGCTTTTCTTCTCATGTATTCAAAATCAATATAACTGAACTCTTGAATTATTTCATTTACAGCATCAACAGCCTGCGGGTTGTACATGATTCCTTTCCAAAATGCCGGCACAGCGTATATATTTTCTTTTTTCTGATTATCGTGGTTTCTTATTTCAACATAGCTTTTAAACCTGACATCCGGAAAATACAGGCTCAAGTGAAGTTCCCAATCATCTTTTGTTGCCTTATATCCGTTATACCCGTTTTTCAGAAATTGTCTGAAAGTCAGATTTTCAACTTTTATTGCCTTTTTTGAACCAAGATTTTCAGATTTGTTTCTTTCAATAAAAATCATCGGTACATCAAGAAGAATATCAGCATAGTCCTCAAAACAAAAATCGTGTTTTGAAAACACGTCAGAACTGACCAAGCCGCATCGGTCATTGTCTGTCTCAAGCCAGCTTGCTGCACGGTTTGATTTCAGCTTTGTTAGTTTAGAATTTCTGACAGGTGAGTTTGAAAAAACTGCACTGACAATAGGTGAAAGCTTCAAAGCCGTAGAAAACTTTTTCATTGCATCCGCTTCATCGGAATAATCTACACTGACTTGTATACCGGATGTTTCTCTCATCATAACAAGCGGTTTTTTTGCAACTGTCGGGAGGTATTTTGTCATGTATTCATATCTTTTTTTGGGGATAATATTTATGTCAGAATATACTGAGACAGGCTGAATACCGTATCCGAGCCAGTAGATACCATGTTTTTCCGCAATTTGGGCAGTTGTTTTATTGTAATTTTCTATATATTTTTTTATCTCAAAGATATTTGATTTTGGCAGCAAACTCAATTCAGTTTGAGAACCCGGCTCAAGAGAAACTGTTCCATCTGGCCCTTTCAAACCAAGCAACGCACCGTTTTCAGAAACACTTTGCCATTTTCCGTTTTTAAAATCCGACAAAAAACGTGCAACATCGCTGTAAGCTGAAGCCTTAAAAGTTTTTTTATTCACGGGAAGTTTTTCAAATTCAATACCGATATTTTTTCCCTCGCAAGATTTGCATCCCGAATAAAAAAACTCGCACAGTTCATTTTCATTCGTCAAAATATTTTCTTCTTCATTTTCAATAATGTGTTTCAGCATAAAGCAACAGGCATTTTTTCTTTCTTTGTTTCTATCATGTTTATCAATTTGTCCATTAGTACATTTTCAAAATGTTCATTGTTATGGGCATTTATCTCTCTTATAAAATAGCAGGGGCTTGTTACATTAACTTCGATAATTTTTCCGTCTATAACGTCGAGACCCGCCATATAAAGCTCTACGGCATTAAGCCTTTTTGCAACATTTTCCGCCATTTTCTTTTCTTCTTCTGTTAATTTTGAAGTTTTAAAGTATTTGTCGGAGTGAATACTAAACTTAAAATCATCTTTGCCGGGTAATTTTGTAATACATTCGTCAAAAACATGTTCACCGACAATCAAAATCCTTTTGTCTCCTTCAGCTGCACCTTCCAGATATTTTTGTGCCATAATCATTGTTTTTCCGTTATTGGTCAAATTTTTTATTATTGCATTTATATTTCTTTCTTGGGTGTCGACATAATATACCCCGCTTCCAAAACATCTGTTTAGTGGTTTTAGTATAACTTTATTATGCTCCCTGACAAAGTTTTTTATCTCATCAGCATTTGCCGTAACAATGTTTTCAGGTGCGTAGTGGCTGAAGTAGTTAAGATGAAACTTTTCATTAAAATTCTTTATTGCGACAGGGTTGTTTATTACAAATGTTTTTTCGGTATCAACATAGTCAAAAACATTGCATGCGTTTATATAATCTATATCAACAGGGGGATCGGGTCTGAAAAATACAACATCAAACTCGTCTATAACATATTTTTTCGGCTCATCTTTTTTATAAAAAATATTTTCATTTTTTAAATATGCCTCAAAACAATTTGCTTTTGCGACACATCCTTCTGTCATCAAACCGTTTTTTACGCAGATAAAAACTTCAAAGTTGCGTTTTAAAAACTCTTTTATAAGCCAAAAGTTTGTTACCAAATCATTAAATTCAAAATATTTTAATTCTAAATCGTCGATTACAAATAAAATTGTTTGTTTTAGTTCGTCAGTCATAAATTCTCCAGTTCGTCAATTTTTAATATATATCAATTGTAATAAAAATTACAATGACATGGTATGATTAATTCATAAGATTGATTTACAAACCATAAAAAATAGGAGAAACAATGAAAATTTTACATTTAATGATAAGAGTAAAAGACATAAACTCATCTATGAAATTTTATACGGAACTTTTAGGATTGAAAAAGACACATGAAATTAAACTGGAGGATTCTATACTTCATTTTCTGAAAGGTGATGACAGTGATTTTGAAATAGAACTTACAGAAAACTTTGAAATACCTCAAGAAGGTTATAAAAACGGCAATGCATTCGGACACTTTGCCTTAGAAACAAAAGATATGAATGAATTTAGCCGAAAGATGGAAGAACTTGGTTACACATATTTGTATGAACCTTTTGTTATGCCGGAAGCAAATTCAAAAATAGCTTTTGTCAAAGATCCTGACGGGAACGAAATTGAAATCATTGAAAAACTTTAAAAAATTATTAGATAAAAAATAGTGTTGTATTGCCATATGTTTTAACAAAATAAAAGTACCGGCTGAATTCTAACTTTAAGTTAATTCAAACCGGTACTTTTTTAGTTATAAAAACTATAACTTTTCAGCAACCATCAATGTAGTTTCAGCAAGTCTTGTTGAGTAACCCATTTCGTTATCATACCAAGAAATGATTTTAACTTGATTGCCGCCCATTACACGAGTCAACAAAGCGTCAACTGTAGATGATTGAGAAGTACCAACGTAGTCAGAAGATACGAGCGGTTCTTCAGTGTAGCAAAGAACGTGTCCGTCAGCACCTTCTTTCAGTGCTGCATTAACTTCTTCAACAGTAACATCTTTTGAAAGTTCAAATACAACGTCTACCAAAGAAACGTCCGGAGTAGGAACTCTCATAGCGAAACCGTCCAATTTTCCTTTGAGCTGTGGCAAAACGAGAGCTACAGCTTTTGCAGCACCTGTTTTTGTAGGAACAATGTTCAAAGCACCTGCTCTGGCACGACGAGGATCTTTGTGACCTGCGTCTAATATTCTTTGGTCGCCTGTGTAAGAGTGAACTGTTGTCATCAAGCCTTTAACAATACCGAATTTTTCATCGATAACTTTAGCAACCGGTGCCAAGCAGTTTGTTGTGCAAGATGCCATAGAAATTACGTTGTGTTTTGCAGGATCGTATTCGTTTTCGTTTACGCCCAATACAATTGTTTTATCTTCATTTGTAGCAGGAGCTGAAATGATAACTTTTTTTGCACCTGCAGCAATGTGAGCTTTTGCTTTTTCTGCATCAGTGAAGAAGCCTGTAGATTCAACAACAACTTCTACACCCAAATCTTTCCAAGGTAATTGTGCCGGATCTTTTTCTGCGAAGAATTTGATTTTTTTGCCGTTTACAATAATACCTTCATCGTAAGCTTCTACTTCACCATCAAATTTACCCATTACAGAGTCATATTTGAAAAGTCTAGCAGCATCAGCAGGTTTCAAACCGGGATCTTTGATAGCAACATAATCGATTTTGTCGAAGATACCTTCTCTAACTGCTGCTCTTAATGTGTTACGGCCGATTCTACCGAAGCCGTTAATTGCAACTTTCTTAGCCATAATTAGCTCCTCTTCTTTTTTACTGTGTATTAAATACACACATGTTATAAACGAAACATGAAACTTAAGCAAGAGTTTTGTCTTGTTGTAAAAAGCAGTTTGTTTTGCTGCTAAAACATTATCTATCTTAAAATAATTCATAAAAATAATTAAAAAGGCAATTTTTTGACCGAAAAATACTTTAGTTAATATATAGGTTAGGTAAAGATTTAGATTGGTAAAAATTGGCAGTTAATAATATAAAACCGTATGTAAATTTTTTGATTAGCAAAGCAGGCAGCGGATTTGTAAAAAGGCCACAGGCCGTTTGTGTTCCAAAATCAGATTTAAAACATCTAAAACCCGCTGTAGATGTTTTCGAAAAAAATTCCTACAGAAAAGTATCTGAAAATGATGTAAAAGATTTCTTCCCTGAAGGCATATTATATGATGAATTTATAAGAAGCAAGATGAGAAAAATAAAAAGAAATCTGTTTTTCGATTCTTTTAAATCTCCAAAAGGTTTTAAAAAATGGCTGAATTCAATTAATTTAAACAGTAAAATGTCAAAAGATGACTACAAAGAAACTAAAGAGTTTATGAATCTGTACGAAGGAAAATATGCTGACTTGTGGAAAGGTTTTTCAAATACAGATATCATGCCGAATATAGAAAAACTTGTTCTCTTTACAAGAGCTATAAAAAAATAAAAATGCCTGAGTTTTACAAGAATCTTTCGCCTCAGCAGTGGGAAATCTGTATTGACGGTATCATCAACAGACCCAAAAATGTCGTTGGGGCTTTGATGAAGTACAAGTATGATTCAAGAGAGATTAACAACGCTATAGTAGCCGGAACAAAATCAGAAAAAATCAAAAGATATATAGAACAAATAGAAAAGTTTTTGGACACTCAAATTTTAAAACATGACATTCAAGCCTATCGCGGGGACAAAAGTTACTGGGCTTTTGATACGATAAAACTTGATAATAATAAGACATTAAAAAATCTAATTGAAAATTTTACAAAAGGAATTGAATCTGGAAAATATTCTCCAAAAGAAATTGATGAGTTTATTGATACGCATCTTGTTGAAAAATATGTAAAACAAGAAAGATTTCTTTCAACAGCAATAGAACCAAAAGCAGGAGGACGGTATGCAAGAAAAGTATTCTGGCATTTGACTGTCCCAAAAGGAACAAAAGGCTCCATGATAGAAAGCTACAATGTAGAAAGAGCATCTGAAGCAG
>CALURG010000033.1 GCA_944323115.1 Candidatus Gastranaerophilales bacterium | reverse complement strand
ATTGTTTTTGATTTTGCAGCCAAAGGCAGTATTACAAAACTTTTACACGGTGAAAAATTAGGTACTTTTGTAGGAGAATAATAAAATGTCTATTGAAGAGATGATGCTAAACGGTGAAGAAAAAATGGAGAAAGCTGTTAATTCTCTAAAAAAAGAATATGCATCAATTCGTACGGGAAGAGCAAATCCTCTTATTTTGGATAAAGTTGTAGTTGATTATTACGGTGTACCTACACCCCTGAGACAAATGTCACAAGTCAGTGTTCAAGACGGTCAGACTCTTGTAATCACCCCTTATGACAAAACAATAATTAAAGAAATCGAAAAGGCTATGATTAAAGCAGAACTTGGTATTACACCGAACTCTGACGGTATTGTAATAAGACTGACATTTCCGCCTTTGACCGAAGAAAGAAGAAAAGAAATATCTAAAGACGTAAAAAAAGTTTCGGAAGATTCTAAAGTTGCTGTAAGAAATATAAGAAGAGACATGGCTGACGAGCTTAAAAAGATTGAAAAAGAAGAAAATCTTCCGGAAGATGCTGTTAAAGATAATCAAGACAAAATTCAAAAACTTACAGATAAATATGTAAAAATTATCGATGAAGTTGCTGCTGAAAAAGAAAAAGAGGTTATGACCGTATAGTGAATATTCTCTCGCTTTTTAACAATTCAACTCTTCGAGTGATAACAGGTGTGGCAATAGGTGTCTTGGTATTGTCTTGTGTCATAGCGGGCGGAATACCATTGATGCTGCTTGTGATGTATGTTGCTTATATCGGCTCAAAAGAATATGTTGATATTCTGAAAAAAAAGGGTTTTAGACCTTTTTTGCATTTGATAATTGTCGCTGATATATGTTTTGTTATCTTGACGGCATTAAAAAGATTTGACCTTGTGCCTGTTGTCTTGACGTTGGGAACGATAAGTGCTTTCACTCTTGTTCTTTGGAAAGGCAGACAGCCGTACATTGCAAATGTTGCAACTACCGTTTTAGGGTTTATTTATGGCGGATGGCTTCCTTGTTTTGTCATACTTTTAAGACAGCTAAATCAAGATTCTCTTGGCTTTTTATGTATAAAAATGAGTTCCGGACTCGGATTTTTAGTATTATTGTTCTTTACAATACTCATGACCGATGTCGGAGGATATGTCTTTGGTTCAAAATTCGGAAAGACTCCGCTGGCACCTGTTGTCAGTCCTAAAAAAACAGTAGAAGGCTCTATTGGCGGTTCTTTGCTGGCTATAGCAGTTGCTATGCTTATCGGATTTATAATTCATATTGAATGGTATCAATCACTTATTGCCGGTATATTGATTACTGCTTTTGCACAGCTTGGTGATTTGGCAGAATCACTTATAAAAAGAGACGCTGGTGTAAAGGATTCCGGAAATTCACTTCCCGGTCACGGCGGTTTTTTGGACAGAGCTGACAGTTATTTGTTCAGTACACCGATTGCTTACTTTTACTTTAATTACTTTGTTGTAAGCAATCAATTAACTCTAGATTTTATA
Source organism: Candidatus Gastranaerophilales bacterium (assembly GCA_944323115.1). Taxonomy (GTDB): domain Bacteria; phylum Cyanobacteriota; class Vampirovibrionia; order Gastranaerophilales; family Gastranaerophilaceae; genus Limenecus. The sequence goes on along the minus strand of CALURG010000033.1, from coordinate 29,770 downwards.
AGTTTTGCCAGAAAGGCGTTGCATGCAGTCGGACTGTAGTGATAAGGCTTTGTTTTCTTTTATAAAAGATTTAGGTTTTGGCAAGTTTTCAAAAGAACTTGTGAAAACTGCTTTTACGCACAGTTCTTATACAAAAGAGAACGGTCTTGAGTATAACAAATGCTATGAAAGACTGGAATTTCTCGGTGATGCTGTACTGAAAATGGCAGTAACGGATTATCTATACGAAAAATATCCAGAATCACACGAAGGTGAGCTTACAAAAATCAGAAGTATAGTAATAAGCGACGAAATTCTTTATAAAATAGCACAAACAATAAATATCGAACCCTATATAATTGTAAGTCAAGCTGAAGAAAAATGCGGAGGAACAAAACTAGAATCTATCCAGGCATGCGTCATGGAAGCATTGTTTGGTGCATTGTATCTTTCGTCCGACAAGAATAAGCTAAAAGAATTTATTATTAAAAATCTTATTCAGATAATTGAAGATATTAAAAATAATAAAACGGTATACAATGCCAAAGCTATACTTCAAGAATACACCCAGTCAAAAAGCAAAGAGTTACCGCAATATGAAATTGTAGATGAAAAAGGCAAGGCCCACAATAAAACATTTTATGTCGCTGTTTCATACAACGGTAAAACACTGGCACAGGCAGAAGGTAAAACAAAGAAACAAGCACAGCAGGAGGCTGCATATGCCGCTTGTGTAAAACTCGGTCTTATAAAAGGAGAAAGTGAAACAAATGAGTGAGATAATTGTATCACCGTCTATATTGTCGGCAGATTTTGCAAATTTGCAAAATGAGGTTGAAGAACTCGAAAAAAGCGGTGCTGATTGGATTCATGTTGATGTTATGGACGGACATTTCGTTCCGAACTTGACGATAGGTGCTCCTGTTGTTAAAGCTATAAAACCGCATTGTACTATACCTCTTGATGTTCATTTGATGATAGAAAATCCTCAAAATTATATAGAAGATTTTGCAAAAGCCGGTGCAGATATAATTACTTTCCATTATGAAGCGGCAAAAGACCTGACAGAGGATATAATTTCTCATATCAAATCACATGATATTCTCGTTGGATTGTCTATTAAACCAAAAACAGAAGTGCAGGAGATTTTAAAATACCTTTTAATGGTTGATATGGTTCTTATTATGACTGTGGAGCCCGGATTTGGCGGTCAGTCATTTATGGAAGATTGTGCTGAAAAAATACCTGTTATTAAACAAAATGCACCCGAAAATTTAATTATACAAGTTGATGGCGGGATAAACGATAAAACTGCAAAAATCTGCAAGGAGCTGGGTGCAAATTCACTAGTCGCCGGTTCATACATATTTAAATCACCGGATAGGCAGGAAGCAATAAAATCGCTCAAAGACTAAACAGCAAAGTATGCGTAATTGTCGATTTCTTCGTCGGTATTCATTTCTGTAACACATATTAAAATTCTGTTGTTGTCAAGTTTTAATCCGCCAAGAATATTGTTTTCCTTGAGATTCGCCAAAAACTCATCTGCATTGTTAACTTTAAGAACAAACTCATTGAAGAAATTTTTTGATTGCAGCTCAAAACCTTTTTGCAAAAGTTTGTCAGCCAGCTTTCTTGCATTTGAAGCACTTTTCACAGCAACCTGTTTCAATCCTTGTGCTCCGAGCAATGTCAAATATATTGTAGTTTGTAAAGCTATTAGTGCCTGATTTGAACAAATATTGCTTGTCGCTTTTTCTCTTCTAATATGTTGTTCCCTTGTTTGCAGCGTAAGACAAAAAGCCTGATTTCCTTCTTTATCAACGGTTCTTCCTACGACTCTTCCGGGAATTTGTCTTTTATATTTGTCCAAGCAGGCAAAATATCCTCCATATGGCCCGCCAAAAGACAGAGTGTTTCCGAGAGGCTGAAGACTGCCGACCATTACATCACATTTTGGGGGTTCAAGAACGGAAAGCGGAATCAAATCACAGCAGCATATCAACATTGTTTTGGAGTCTGTAATTTTTTCTTTGATAACATCTGTATCGTGTATTGCACCGAAATAATCAGGAGTTTGTACAAGTACACAAGCAATATCATTTCCTATTTCCGATAAATCGTCTGATATTTCAATATCAGCAGCCTTTGCATAGGTATTTATTACCTGCTTGTATTGCGGATTTACACGTTTACAAATAAGAGCTTTTTTTCTGCCCGTAATCCTTGCTGCCATTAAAACAGCTTCAGCACAGGCAGTTGCCGCATCGTACATAGAAGCATTTGACACATCCATATCCGTCAAATTACAAATCATTGTTTGATATTCGTAAATTGATTGTAATGTGCCTTGTGATATTTCAGCCTGATATGGGGTGTATGCTGTATTAAATTCAAATCTTGAAGAAATTTGTGAAACAGCGGCAGGAATAAAATGTTTGGACGCACCTCCACCTATAAAACACGCATAATCGATTTTGTTAGCGGCAGCCAACTTTTTTACTTCTCTTGTTGTATCAAGTTCGCTCATTGGGTCAGGCAGATTCAAATCTGAAATTTTTATTTCCTCAGAAAGATTTTTGAATAATTCTTCCTGACTGCTTAATTTTAAAAAATTCAGTATATCCAGCCTGTCTTTTGATGTGTGTGCTTCAAAATTTTTCATGTTTATTCCAGTTCTTCTTTATAGTCAGAGTATTCCAGAAGGTCTCCGGATTCTTCTTGTGCACATTCACTTTCAATTTTTACAAGCCAGCCTTCTTCATAAGGGCTTTCGTTTAAAATTTCTGGAGTTTCAACTATTTTTTCATTAACTTCTACAATTTTTCCGCCAACCGGCATGTATATTTCAGAAGCAGCTTTGACTGATTCTACGGTAGCAAAAACTTCACCTTTAGAGTATTCTGAACCGACTTCAGGTAATTCAACAAATACAATATCCCCAAGCTGTTCAACAGCGTAGTCAGTCAAACCTATTGTGTAAAGTCCGTTTTCTTCCAGCAAATATTCATGACTTTTTGTACATAAAATACTTTCAGGCACCATCATTCTTTAATTCTCCTATAACGTGTCTATCTTATTTCTATATTTCTTTTTTACAAAAGGTCTTTTTACCACTTTTGCTTTGTATAATTTATTCCTTATCATTATTTCTATAATTGAATCAGTTTTTATTTCTTGTACTGTATAAACATAGCCCATTCCTATATTTTTGTCCAACGTTGGCGAATATCCGCCGCTTGTAACTATGCCGATTTTTTGTTGATTTTGATATATATCGTATTCGTGTCTGGCTATAGCTTTTTCTGTCATTTCAAAACCGATGAGTTTTTTTGATATACCGTTTTGAAGTTGTTTAAGTATTGCATCTTTACCATTGTAGTCTGATTTTTTGTCGAGAGCCAAAGACCACTTCAACCCTGCTTCAACAGGTGTTGTTGCTTCATTTAAATCATTTCCGTAGAGCATTAAGGCTGCTTCTAGTCTCAGAGTATCTCTTGCACCGAGACCAATTGGTTTTAAGCCGTATTTTATGCCATTTTCAAAAATAAAATTCCATAAGTTTATTGCATTTTCATTTTTTGTTATTATCTCAAAACCGTCTTCGCCTGTATAACCTGTTCTTGAGAGGAAAACAGGTATATTGTTTATTTGAGTCTCTTTTATTGTAAAAAATTCTGGCTGGTCTGCTTCAGAAATGCCGCAATTTTGTATTATTTTATGTGCTTCAGGCCCTTGCAGGGCAAACATGGAATATTCTTGTGATTTGTTTTTTATTTCAACATCATATTGAGAAATATTTTGAACAATCCATTTGTAGTCTTTTTCTATATTGGCTGCGTTAACAACGATTAAATAACTGTTTTTATCTAAATAATAGACAATTATATCATCGATTATTCCTGCATTGTTGTTTGTCAATTGGCAATATACAGCATGATTTTTCTTCAAAACCGAGATATCTTGGGGAACAATCTTTTGCAGAAAACTTAAGGCATCAATGCCAAATACAAAAAATTGTCCCATATGAGATACATCAAACATCCCTGCCGTATTTCTTACGGTTTTGTGTTCATCAATGATACCGGAATATTGAAGAGGCATTTCCCAGCCTCCGAATTCCACCATTTTTGCACCAAGCTTTTTATGTATGTCATACAATACTGTTTTTTGCAGCATTTGTTTCTTACCCGTAGACTTTTGCTATCTTTTTTAGTTGTAATTTATTTTTGCAGGCATGTCAAGAGTTCTGAAAAGTCTGTTTATTATGCGGGTTCTAAGTATCTTTTTATATTTTTTCAAATGTCTTAAAGTGTGCTTTCACCGCATTTTTTAATTCATCTTTTGAATACTTGTCTTTTATTGTACGTGCCGTATTTATAACTTTTTCAGAAACGCCTTTTGGTATATCAACGCCGTATTTTTTTGAGATTTCTGACAGGCCATACAAAAATTGTGCTCTGGCAAGGATTGATGCAGCGGCCACAGCAATATCGCTTTCTGCTTTGCATCTTTGTTCCAGTGTGATTTTCTTGCCTTTTTTTAGAAGTGCATTTTTTATTAAGTTTTCATCTCCGAATTTGTCAGAAAGAGCGTAATTACACTCTTTCTTTTCAAGTATATTTTCAATGGCTCTTGCATGTCCCCAAGCCAGCAGGCAATTAAGATTCTTTAATTTTTCATACAACTCATTGTATTTTGCCGGATTAATTGTCACAACGGAAAAAATACAATTATTTTTTATTACGGCCGCGAGTTTGTTTATATTTTTGTCTTCAATTTTTTTGCAATCTTTTATTCCCGCTTTTACCAAGAGTTCCGTATTGGTCTCATCAACCAACACACCGGCTATTACCAACGGCCCGAAAAAGTCACCTTTGCCTGATTCATCTACCCCGATATGCGAAATAGGAACATTTATCGTATCAGATTGAGTGCTCTTTGTGTTTTCAGTTATGTTTTGAATGATTCCAAGAAAGTTCTCGAGTTTCTTCACTATTTCAGATATTTCAGAACCTTGTATAAGTAGTTTGCCGGTATTGTAAAACGTTGCAGCATATTCGGATTTTTTTGCTCTAAAAATAGCATTCTGTAAATCTGATATCACTGCACCGTCTTTTTCAAAAAAATCTTTCAATTTTTTTTGAATATTTATATCAAATTTTTGTGTGTAACAATTCATAAGAACAATCACTTTTGTCAGTTTAATTATGAATAATATATCACAATAATGACATGGGGTGTGAAATATATTATAATAGTGAAAAACCAGGTCGGAATTTATTTTATGAAATTTTGGGAGACAAAATATTTTAAAGCGGTAAAAGTTTTATTTTTGTTCTGTTTCATACTATTACTTTTGCTCTATTTTTCAATATATTTGCTTTTGCCATATTTTCTTAACAAAAAAGATTATTCAACCCAAATTACTGATTTTGTGAAGAATAATACGGGGTTGATATTTATTGTAGACAATTACAAACTTTCTGTCTCTCCTCAATTGAATATGGTTTTTAAAACCAAATCTGCTCAACTTTTCTATCCTGACAAAAGACAAATTTTAGACATAAAAAACGTACAAGCTGATTTTTCGATTTTCTGTTTATTATTGAAAGAGTTAAAAATCAACAGCATATCTGCTGACGAATTTCAGTTTTCTACGAAATTGCTAAAAAACGGTAAAACTACTTTTCAGCAATACCTTGATAAAAATGCAAAAAAGAATGATATTAATTTTTCTTATGCAAAAAAAATTCCAAAGATATCAATAAAAAAATACATAATAAAAATCAACGATGAAAAATCAGGTCAGAAATTTAAACTTGCAGGCAATAATTTTTCTGTTTTTCAAAATGTCGATTACAGATATTTAAACATACAAATGCAAGGCATTTTATATTGTTTTGATAAGAAGTATCTCTCTTACAAGGCTAAATTTGCTGTACCGAAGACAATAATCTCAAAATTCGGAAACAAAATTTTTGATATTTCTTTTGATAACATATACAGGCAAAATTTTTATGCAGAAATGGACTCAGATGTAAAAATTCACACAAATAATGATAAATTCGATTATTTAAGCGGGAAAATTAATATTGACAATCTTACTTTAAAACTCGGCAATAAGGTATTGCCTCCTAGTTATTTTCATATAATTTTGAATAAAGGCAGAGCCTCTCTTGTATCAAAATTTTATACAAATATAAATGAAACAGCTGATATTTCCGCTGATTTAAAATTAAAAAAGCCTTATGAAATAAAAATAAATTGCAGGTGCCCGAAAGCGGATATAAATAATCTTCAACAATTGGCTGTTCCTGTTTTGGAACTTTTGAAAATTAAAAATAATCTTAACGAATTTAATGTTCAAGGCAGTGTAAGTTCTGATTTTACAATCAATACGGATTTGAAAAATATTATTTCTAACGGCTCTTTGAATATATCAAATGCAAAGGTTTCGCATAAAAATATTCCGTTCAATATTGAAGGAATAAATGCAAAAATTGATTTTTCCAACAATAATATTAATCTTGTTAAATCTGATTTTTTAATTAATAACCAGCCTCTAAAAGCCAGCGGCAAAATAAATTCAAATGCAGTAGGTGATATTTTAATCAGTGCAAAAAATCTGGATATAAAAAATTTATTAAAAGCATTTCCGCAGTTTAATCTCAAAAATATTATTTTGAATTCAGGTAAATTGGCTTTTCAAGCTAGATTAAAAGGTAAGCTCACCGACTGTTCACCGGAAATAAAAACATCTGTTGAAAACTTGTCAGGTTATGAAACAACAAAAAATGTTAAATTTTCAGCAAAAAATATCGTTACCGATATAAAAGTTATAAAAGATTCTGTAGACGGCTCCGCTATTTTCAGTGGATTTACTTGTGATTTATCTGCATTATTTAAGACAAGCAATTTAATACATTCCGACAAAATTTCTGTTCGTTTCAACAAAAATGATTTGATACTGGATAAGTCCAAATTTTACAGCGGAAATTCTAATTTTATTTTGTCAGGTGTGACAAAAAATTATTCCGACAAAGCTGAAACAACTTTAATCGGTTCAGGTGTTATAGATACGCTGTTTATAAAAAATCTTATAAAAGATAAAAATATGATTTTGTATAACAAGGGTGTTTTGCCGGCAAGTTTTAATGTTTCTTATTTTAAAGACAAGTTAAGTATAAATGCAAAAATTTTGGCTAACAGGCAAAATTATATTACACCTGTTCACATAAATAATTTGATTGGCACAAACAGTCTTTTGAATATAATAGTCAGGTTTCAAAACAACGTGTTATTTATCGATGATATTTGTTTGTATTTTGCAAATGATATAAACAATGTAAATAAAAATATAAACGTCTCAAGACTTAAAAAAGTAATAAGCTTAAAGGGCTTGGTAAAAAATATAAATTCAAATAACCCTTGTATGCAAAATGTAAGAATTAAAACCGATGAGATACTCAATTTGTCTGTACAAGGATTTAAAAATTCTAGTATTTCGTTTTTTGCTGATTTGATTTTGAACAATTATGTAAACTCTCCGATTTTGTCCGGTTTTGCCGGCTTTAAAGATTTAAAAATTCCTGATTATAATCTTGCCGCCCAAAATGTTGATTTTGTTTTCAACAAAAAAGATATTTCAGCTAAAATAAATAATTTAAAAATAAATAATATGAATATTTCATTAGATTCTGTGCTGCCCGTTGACTTTTTGAAAAGCAAGAAAATTAACTCAGTTAACTTATATGCTGATTTTTTAGATATGGATTATCTTACAAGTTTAAAATATTTGTTTGAACAACAGGATTTTTATCCGGGTATGAGCATTCCTTATGAAATACTTTCAGGAAAGTTGAATTTAAAATCCTTTAAATCCGGAAATTTTCGTGCTGAAAATATCACCGGAGATATTGCGTTAAACAAAAACATTCTTCATATAAAAAATATTTTTGCCTCTGCTTATGGCGGAAAAATTGCCGGAAATGCCGTCTACAATGTACCGTTTTCTTCTTTAAAAACTGAAATACAAGGCAGAAATTTAAATGCACAGCTTTTTGCAAAAAGTTTTTTACCTCAAAAGCAGCAACTTTCTGGCAGGCTGAATTTTGATGCATCATTAATGATGCTTGGAGACAAAGCTGAACAACAAATGAAAACATTGACAGGAAGTGCTGATGTCGTTGTTCAAAACGGACACTTAGGACAGCTTGGCAGATTTGAACATTTTTTGTATGCACAAAACCTGCTTTCACAAAGACTTATTTATACAAACTTAAATAATACCATTCGTGCTGTAAGTCCGAAAGATACGGGGCATTTTACCTATATGAAAGGTGTATTAAAATTTAAAAACGGGTATGTCTATTTAAATCCGCTTACAACGACCGGGCCGCAGATGAGTATGTATATTACAGGTTTTATGAATCTGTTTGCAAATAATGTTGATTTGCAAATACTGGGAAGAGTTTCTTCCGATGTGTCAACATCTTTGGGCGTTTTGGGTACTATGACGATAAAAGATTTCTTGGACGAACATACAAAATACGGAAAGAATATTCCTGAAGCCTATAATGCTGTCAATTCAGAACTTCCTGAAGTAGATATTTCTAAAATACCTGCATTATATCCGGATTTAAAATATCAGACAAAAAACTTTAAGGTTTTAATTTCCGGAGATTCGGAAAGTGTAAAATCAGTAAAATCTTTTACTTGGGTGAATCCGATTGGGACTAAAAAGAAATTGTCGGAAGAAAATTTAAACGATATCTCTCCAAATACTCAAAATGTTAAGGATGTCCAAATGCAAAACCAACCGGAAAACCCTACTCAATCCTCCGGACAGGTAGAGAAAAAACTCCCTGAACAAAGCCAAAAACAAGATACGGTTTTAGACAAAAACACACCTGATTTTTTAGAAAACATTCCGGACAATTTTAATTAATTATTTACGATTCTTTTTGTATTCTGCCGTCTTCTTTTATTGTGATAGGCTGATTATTAAATGATTTTATGTAGTCTATAAACATTTGTGTTTCCGTTCGGTCACATTTGTAGAGAATTTTTTCTGGGGCGTTAAGTTTCTCTAAACCTTCGCTGCCACCGGCTACATATGTGTTGTAAGCGACTTTAAAAAATTTGTCATTGCTTGGATTTTTTACGTTTAAAGGTTCCAGTGTTCCGTCTTTTTTTACAAGACAAGCTTCTTTCACTTTGTCATCTTTGCCTATGACATATTTCATTCCGCTGACTTGTAAAGCACCTGTTCTGTGGTATTTTTTTGTTGCTTCTATTGCACTGTTTAATACGTCGATAATATCTTTTTCACTAAGTTTGTAGACATGCACATCGTTGTAGAATGGCATAAGATCAGAAATCATTCTGTCTGTTACGGTGCCTGCCGGCAGACTGGAACGGATTCCTCCCATATTGTTTAAGACCAAATCAGCATTGGAATATTTCATATATGCATCACTCAAAAAAGAACTCAACGGACTTTCTTCAAGAACAGTTTCGGGTTTTGATTTTACATTCTGTGCAATTATACCGATTTGTTCAGGTTTCCCGAGAGAGATATTTTCCATCAGTTTTACCGCATAACTCTCAGGTAGTGTTTCTAAAGATTTGAGTTCGTTTTTTGCTTTTATTATTCTTCCTTCTTTGTCATAAACTACATCAAGTTCTGTATATTCGTGTCCGTTTTTGCCGGCTTGTGTTACTATTACCCATTCGCCTCTTGGTGATTTAAATAAATTTTTGCCCTCTACAAGCCCATCGAGTCTGTCATGAGAGTGTCCGTCATGGATAACATCTATACCTCCAACATTTTGGGCTATTTCTTTTGTTGCGTCAGAGCCCATGTGAGATATTACTTTTATAATTTTTACACCTTGTTTTTCAAGTTTGTCTATCTCTTTTCTTAGGGCTTCTTCCGTTTCTTTTAAGTTTAAGACTTTAATATCTGTTGCGTCGGCTTTGCTCTGTGTACTTAGTCTTGAAAATAAGTCTGAAGGAGCAAGTCCGATATATCCTATTTTTCTGCCATTTTTCTCTACTATCATTGAACTTGCCAGTCGGCCTGCATCAATATCATCTTGAAGTGAATAGTTTTTTAGGTCGTTTGGATTTTTTGGCTGTATATTTAATGCAAGTGTTTTAAAGTTTGCATAATCAAGCATTTTTGAATAGCCTTTTGAGCCTTTGTTATCAAAATTGTGATTTCCGGGTGCTGCAAATGTCAGACCAAGCATATTCATTATTCTAACTATGGCGATATTTTTTTGCTCATTTGCCCCGGCCCATTCATCACCTGACATAAAAACATCTCCGTCAGGGTTGGCAAATTTAAATCTGTCGGAGGCCGTTTTAAATTGCCTGTATGCTCTTAAATTTCCGTGAAAGTCATTTCCGCAAATACTTTTGTCTCTGAATTCTTCCGGATTTGTCTTTGAAACAGCTTCATTGCTTTTGAAAGAAGGTTTAAAAAATATATGATTATAAAAATTGTTATTTGAAAGCATGATTTTTCCTTTTGTTGATAATTTTAGAAAACAAGTGATTGTTACATTTTGCCAGTATATTAAGATTTATTTACATAATTTTTATTTTAAGTCAATTTAAATCAAGTGATTGTTTTTATATAAGTAAGGTTAGTTATACAGGTAGATTTATTATTATGGTTAACAGTGTATCAAATTATAATCCAAATATGGCTTTTTATAGAGCAGCAGCAAGTACTGCAGCAATTCATCAAAACGATGTAGAAAATATGGTTAAATTTTTAAACGGTCAGCCGATTAATACTGTTGCAGAGCCGACTATCGGTGAAACTATAAAAGGCACTATTCCTTTTTTGGGATTGTTCGGTGGTTTTGAAATTTATTCAACAATGAAAAACAACGGATTGGTTGGTGCCCAAAGAGATGCTTTTAGAATTGCAAGAAAAAATACATCGGCACGCGGTTGGAATTTGTCAGAAACTATTAAAAATGTTAATTCCAGATATAATTATACAAGAAGTCAGGCTCTACAGGCAGCAAAAGACAAAATAGCCAAAGATTACGGTAACTTTTTCAAAAAATCAGTTACAGTCGACACTCACAGACGTAAACTTGGCAGAGCTCTTGACAAGTTGCCCGGATATAAAAAACTAAGAGCAAGCGGTTTCGGACAGGCTATGGGTAAATCCGGTGCCGGCTGGATGGCAGTGATGGAAGGCGGCGTTGAAATGTTTACTCAGGTCGTTCCTGCTTTTCAACAAGGCGGTGCTTCAGCAGGTTTCAAACAATTGGCTAAATCCGGTACAAAAGTAGCTGCAAGTACTGGCGGATTTCTTGCCGGTGATGTAGTGGGCAAAGGCATAGGTGCTGCAATCGGTACATTTATATGTCCCGGTGTAGGAACTGCAATAGGCGGATTTATCGGAGGATTTCTCGGCGGTATCTGCGGTTCTGCTGTAGCAAGTAAAGTTGCTAAAAAAATTACCGGTCCAAGTGAACTGGAAAAAATACAAAATAATCAAGTTGCACAGACATCTCAACAAATAGAAAATGACCCTCAGACAAAATTGGCACTTGCACAGCAAACTTTAGCTTATGCAGAACAAACTCTTGCTGTTGATCCGGAAAATAAAGATGCCCTCGCAGCAAGAGATGCAGCAAACAATGTAATTGCTGAGCTTACTAATACAGCAAATATCAATTCTGTAAGCAATACACAAACTCAACAGGCAAACGTAATGCCCAATGTACAAACAAATGTTTATTCTCAAAATGCAGGCATTCCGGTTGTACCTGGATTTAACGGAATGGGTTACGATATGAATCAGTACTCTCAATTTGCTTCAAACCCTGTGTCAACAAATCCTTTTGCAGTAAATACTTTGAATAATTAATTCTATTAACCATATATCTAACTAACCATAAAAATATAGCGGTTTCTGAAAGAAACCGCTTTTTTATAACTTTTTCCTTATTTCCCCTATTAACTTTGTATTGCCTAATTTTTGCTTTTGTTCGTCTAGTTTTGCTTTTCGAAATTTCCCCAAATCTCGTAGCTTTGTTTTGTGTTAGAGCTTTTTTTAGTCAAGTAATGCTTCCAAAATAGTTGCATTTTTTGCAGCGAGTGTATTTTCTCTTACTCTGTTTCTATGAATGTAAGTTCTCAATGCTTCTCTGATTAATTCGCTTCTTGAACGATTTTCGTTTTCTGCAACTTGGTCGATTTCATCTAAAAATTTTTCCGGCATTGAAATAAGTACTCTTGACATAAAATTCCTCCTGTTGTGTTCTCTACTCTCTTTTTTTGTTTCTCTCTTAATTTATCTCTCGTACTTATATAAAAAAAATTTTTAAATAATTATTGCCTATTTTTTATATAAAAAGTATATTTATCTTTACAAAACTTAATATAAGAACGCAATAGTCAATTATAGCAACACTTTGAAAAGATTTTATGAAATAAAACAATTTGTCGCAGAATGTATAAATTCAATAATTTGTGAAAAATAATCCAAAGATGAACCCCCGTTTATTACAATATCCGCATCGTTTTTGGAAGGTCTTATGTATTTTTCAGCTGCGGCACCAACATATTCCCAGTGTTTTTGAGCATTTTCTAAATCCTGGTTTCTTTCTGCTGCACGTGCCATAAACCATTTTTTTTGTAATTTAGGGTCAATATCTATATACACTCTTACATCGAAAAGGTCTTTTATATCTTTATACATTGCTGCCATACCTTCAACGACTATAAATTTTTTAGAGCTTATGGGTATAGATTCAGGAACACTGATACCTGTGCCGTTAATAAGATATTCCGGTGCTTTTATGTCTTGTCCGCTTGCAAGTTTTGTCAAATCTTTTTTGAGCAAATCAAGCTGAAAACTTTCCGGAGAATCGACATCGTAGCCGTTATCTCTTAATGCATCAAAAGAACCGTATTTTTTTATTAATTCGGAAATATCATTAAAATAGTTGTCAATACTTAGGTATTCCAACGGGAATGCCAGTTCGATGCTGGTTTTTTTTAACTGCTTACAAATAGTTGTTTTTCCGCTTGCAGACTCACCTGTTACTCCTATCAGGAATTTTTTTTGCGGATTTTCAATTAATCTTCTGGAAAATTTTGATATAAAGTTTGGATTAATTTCTTTAAATATAGGACATTCAGCTTTTTTGTCTGATTGAAGTATTTGTTTAAACTTTGTTTGAAGATAAAATGCAAGAAACTCACGGCCTGTTTTTGTGGAAAAATCAGGTTTTATAATTTTATCTTTGTTGCTTTGCTGTTTGTCTGTTAACATTTGCATACCGTATTAAATGCTTCTGAATTTTATTTTTGACAGTTTTGTAAAAAAAATTAATAAATATTAAGCATATTTATTTATACATCAGGCAAATCACCCATCACGACAGCTTCTTCTTTTGAATCAAGATGAAATGCTGTATGGAGTGCACGCAAAGCTGATTCTGATTGTGATTTTTCAACAAGACAGCTTATTTTTATTTCACTTGTTGAAATCATTTTTATGTTTATTCCGCTATCAGCGAGAGCTTTGAACATAGATGCTGCTATACCCGGTCTGTCGACCATTCCGGCACCTACTATTGATACTTTGGCAATATCTTCATCAACAAGTACACCTGATGCGTTGATTTCTTTCAATATATCTTTTACTATTTCCATTGTTTTTTCAAAATCAGTTCTGCTGATTGTAAAAGCAATGTCGTTTGTGTCATCACTTCTTCCGTATGATTGAATAATCATATCAACGCTGATATCGGCATTTGAAAGCATTTCAAATATTTTTGCAGCATTACCTGGTCTGTCGGGAACCTCTGTAATAACAATTCTGACTTGAGATAAATCAGATGCTACACCCGCTACGGGTTTGCTTATTTCCATATCGTTGACTCCTATAATATAAGTGCCTAAATCGTCTAATTTAAATGTGCTTCTTACCCGAAGCGGAACCTGGTACTGCTTTGCTGTTTCAACGGAACGCGGGTGTAAAACATTTGCACCGACATATGCCAGCTCAAGCATTTCTTCATAAGAAATTTCTTTTAATTTTGTTGCATTTGATACAATTCTCGGGTCAGTCGTGTATACACCTTCGACATCAGTATATATATCGCATCTGTCCGCATGCAATGCTCCTGCAATTGCAACGGCTGATGTGTCTGAGCCGCCTCTACCCAGTGTGGTTATTTCACCTTCCGGAGTAACACCCTGAAAACCAGCAACTACAATAATTTCACCTTTGCTTAAATGCTCTTTAAGTTTTTGAGTTTTTATATCTACAATTCTTGCCTTAGAGTGAACACATTCTGTAATGATGCCTACCTGCATAGCATTCATACTGACTGCTGCATAGCCTTGTGCTTGGATTGCCATAGTAAGAAGGGCTATAGAAACTTGTTCTCCTGTTGCAAGCAGCATATCCAATTCTCTTGAGTTTGGCTTTTCAGTAATGTCTTTTGCCATTTTTACAAGGTAATCTGTAGTATGACCCATTGCAGAAACAACTACAATTACGTCATTTCCGTTATTTTTTTCTTTTATTACGGCAGATGCTACATTTTTTATTTTTTCTGTATCAGCTACCGATGTTCCGCCAAATTTTTGAACAATTATACCCACTATTAATCAGCCTCGAGTTCGTATTTTTCCGTCAACTTATTTTTTAAAGCTAGTACCTTATCGTTATTATACATCCGTAAAAAATTATTACAATATTCTATTGCAAAAGTTACTGTGTTTTGCGTAATTTCTACATCATTTTCCGGTTCTGCTATCTCATTTAGTACTCTTATTTGCAGTTCATCAAATTCCGGAAGATTTATACCGTAAGTAGACACTTTATTTAAGTTCTCAAGAGATTTTTCGTATTGTTTCAGGTTTAAATAAGTTTCGCATAGGCCAAGATAAGCAAGATCATATTTGGAATCAAATGTTATTGCATTTTGAAATTTTTCAAGTGCCTCTGTAAATTCACCCAGTTTTAGCAAAACTACCCCATATGCAAAATTTAAATAAGGAGATGTTTTATCTAAAAAATAAGCAGCTCTTGCTTTCCTTTTTGCTTCTGTATAATCTCCTGTTTCAAACAACAAATCCGCATAGTTCAGATATGATTGAACATGATTTGGACAGTATTCTATACATTTTTTATAAAAGTTTTTTGCATTTTCAAGGTCGCCTTTTTTGTTGTAACAGTTTGCTATATAAAAATATATTACGTGATTTTGGGGATCTGAATTTAACGATTCATTAAAATGTTTTAATGCCAAATCATAGTTTTGATGCCTATAAGCTATTGATGCAATATTAAAGTGAGATTGGGGATGTTTCGGGTTTCGCTCCAATACTTTGTTAAAGTACTCTTCTGCCTGAGTTATTTCTTGTGTCATCATGTAATTTACACCCAAATGAAATAGTGTCATGTATTGATTGGGTTCAATTGCCAAAGATTTGTTCAATTTTTCTCTGGCTTCATCTACAAAACCGTATTTTTGAAGAGCGATACCCCAGTTTAAATAAAATTGAAAATTTGGTTTGCCCTTGATTTCGCCTTCTTTAAATGCTTCAAGACACAATTCCGGTTTGCAGCTATTCATATAAGAGTCTGCCAAAATTACGTATATATCAATATTTGAATCATTTTCTTTTTGTGCCTGTTCTGCATACAAAATAGCAGAATTGTAGTCTTGTTGTTTCAAGTAGCTTAATGCAAGATAATAAAGCGTTTCATATTTGTTTTCTGTATAAATTAAACAATGGTTAAATTTCTTTATCGCCTCTTCATATTTTCCCTGTTCAAAAAGAATCAACCCCCACAAAAATGGAGCGATGGGATTCAGCGGATTTAGAGCAATTGCTTTCTTGAACTTATCTTCTGCTTCGGCTTTTTTATCAGCTCTGGCAAGAGATATACCCCAGTTCAAATAAATTTCCGGGTCTCTTGGTTCATATTTTTGTGCCAGTGCATATATGTCAATTGCTCCTTTTAAGTCACCTATTTCTGACAAGGCCGTTGCCCACATTATATAGGCTTTCGAATTAGATTTGTCTATTTTTATAGCTTTTCTGAAATTTTTTATTGCACCTTCAAAATCTTTTTCTTTTAAAAGAGCAATTCCTATATTTACATATACACCAGGATGCTGATTTGCCATAAGTGATGCAGTATTAAGTTTGTCCATTGCTTCTTTTATATTTCCTTTGTCGGCAAGCTGAACACCCCAGTTCATATATGCTATATTAGGCAGTTGAGTATATGAAGACATCTCTTTGTAGTTTTTTACAAATTTTTCTAATTTGTTTATTTTGTTGTTTAGACTTTCTGTTATTTGTTCGAGTTTATTCTTCATTATTCTGTTCTTTAAGCTTAAGTTCCATTAAATTGTCGACAATTTCGCGAAATGCACCATCACCTGATTTTGCTTTTGTAATTTGTATATGAGGAATTTCTTTTACTTTGTAATTAGCACTGTCAACACTTATAGCATATTTTACTCTGTTCAGACACTCTATATCATTTATGTCGTCACCAATGTATATTATTTCGTCATCTTTTAAATTGTATTTGTCTTTTATTTTAAGTAGTATCGGAAGTTTGTTTCTTATTCCTTGATGAATATCTTCAATAGAAAATTTTTCAGCTATGTAATCTATTTCCTGACTTTTTTCTCCTGATATTATTGCAATTTTTATGTTATTTTTTGTGCAAATAGAAACACCCATTAAATCTTTAAAGCTTAATTTTTTAAATTTTGTATCTTTGTTAAAAACATATACGGAATTGTCTGTAAAAATCCCGTCAAAATCACTTATTATCATTTTGATTTTTGAAGATAAATTTAGTGTTTTATACATTAGACAAGGGCCTTGTTAACTTTTCTTAATTTGTTTTTTACGGGAATTTCTGAATCATAAACAATTTTGTTTCCATCTCCCAGTACTTTTTTTACTTCTCTGATATCCCTTACCATTCTGCGTAAACCTTCCGGTTCAAGGCTTGCCGCTTGATCAGAACCCCATAATGTTCTATCCACCGTAATATGTCTTTCCACTGATGCCGCACCAAGTTCAACCGAAAGAATTGACGGAAGCAGCCCTTTTTCATGACCGCTGTATCCTATTGGACATGAAAATTCTTTTCTGAAAGATTCAATTACTTTCAGATTTATTTCTTTGTGATCTGTAGGATAAGTAGATGTACAGTGATACAACACAAGATTGTCTTCACCCAAAAGTCTTACAGCATGCCTGATTTCATCCATTGTGCTCATTCCCGTAGACAAAAGGATAGGCTTACCTGTCTTTTTTATATACAGCAGCAATTCATCATCGGTCAGCAATGCAGATGCAATTTTGTGGCAAGGAACATTAAACTGCTCGATAAAGTCTACCGAATCTTTATCCCAACAAGATGCAAACCATATTATTTTTTTTGATTTGCAATAGGTGTCTATTTCTTTGTAATCTTCATATGTTAACTCTAGACCGTTTTTAAGGTCTCTGTTTGTGCTTCCGTAATAATTCGGTCTGTATACATCAAGTTCTTCCGGTGTATACACTTTATTTACGGTTCGTTTCTGGAATTTTACCGCATCACAACCCGCCATGACAGCTTCATCTATCATTCTTTTAGCCAAATCTAATGAACCGTTATGATTGATACCAATTTCTGCAATTATAAAACAAGGTGCATTGTCTGATATTTTTTTGTTTCCGATTATTACTTCTTTTCTCACTTACAACTCCGAAGTTATGTATTTATACTGTCTATTAGCTTTCGATTATTATAATTTGTATTTTTTATAAAGTTCGTCTATATTTACACTATTTTCTTTTTCATTAGAAACATCTGTTTTTTGATTAGAAATTGTATTTTGCACTACAAAATCATTTTCACTAAATTCTTTTAAAAGATTAATATGTGAAGGAGTAGACCCCACAAGAAGAATTTTTCCTGCCATTTCAACAGTATAAATATATCTTTGCTGTCCCAGAGGCATAGATTGAATGACGGTAAACTTTTTCAAGTCTGTGTCATTATTTGTCAGACTTTTTAATTTGTTTTTGTTCACAATATTCAATTTGTTATAAATCCATCCAGTCAAATAAATCATTGCAATGACCAGAATCATCGATACAACAAGATTTAAGAGACTTGGCATCCCGGAAACTTCTTGTGCCATTGTTTGTTTCATTGCGTCAGGTATTTCTATTGCTGCGTTTGCACTGTTAATTGTAATAAGTATCACAGCAAGTAATGCGGAAAGTTTACTGATAATTCTGCTCATATAAAACCGTACAAATCCTTTTCAATATTTATAGACTTTTAATATATTAACACAAGCAGTTTTCTCTTTTCACATATTTTAATTATTATTAAGAAATTTTGTACTACTTCAAAAAATTGAAATTGTAAGAATAAAACTAAATTTAAACGCTTAATTTCCGATATATGAGTTATTACATAATTGAGGTTTTTATGGAATCTACATATATTTGCTATCCTGCTTTGGTATACAAAAACAAGAATAAAAATGTCTTTGTCGCAAATTGCATTATAAAAAAACTTGTCGGCTTTGGACAAACTGAATATGATGCGGTTTTAAATCTCGAAAACATATTGAACAATACAAATCCTGAGTTTCCGGTAAAAGTTAAACCCGTAAACCAAATGTTTGATGATTTAAACTCTGAAATTAAAAAACCTTATTTGGCTTGAATTAACAAAAAGCCGGATCTATGAATTGAAACAAATCAATTGTTGGAAGATTCAAATTAATGTGAGGTAATCTTTTCAAAATATGAGGTAAGCAAAGTTTTGTTGAAACATTCTTTTCTTCTGCAAGACAATTGTAAATAATTTCTCCATTTTTTGTTAAACAGTTTTCCATATTTCCCTCTTTCTTTTTATTTTGTTTTATTTTTCCTCTCAAATAATTAAAGTATTTTCTATAAAATTTATTGCTATTTTATATAATCATTATTAACAAATGTTAAATGTTGGAGAATTAACTTTACTTGACCTGACGGTGTTTGCTGAAGGATAATTGTTGTATGCTTTCAGATTTAGAAATAAAAAAACAAATTGTCGAAAACAAAATAAAAACAATATATTTGCAATTTGTAGATATACAAGGGTGTGTAAAGTCGCTTGCCGTGCCGTCTAAACAAATAGATGATATTCTTGCCAACCAGATAATGTTTGACGGCTCTTCCATAAGCGGATTCAGAGAAAATGAAACTATGGATTTAAGACTCATACCTGACAGAGAAACTTTTTTAAAGTTTCCTTTTGGATTTTCCAAACTTGAAAAATGTGCACGTTTTGTGTGTGATATTTCAAATTATGACGGAACTCCTTTTGTCGGTTGTCCTCGTTCGAACCTTAAAAAAGTAATTGAAAACGCAAAGCAATACGGCTTGAAAATGAAAATCGGTCCGGAAATAGAATTTTTTCTTTTTAAAACAGACGATGAAAATAATATTATTGACGGACATACTGAAAAAACGGGTTATTACGATTTGAACAAGAGTAAAGAATACGATGATGCTCTTTATCAAATACTGGTTGCTCTACAACAAATGGGTTTTGAAACAGATGCACTGCACCATGAAGGTGCTCCTTTTCAGCACGAAGTCGATTTGGGATACGATGACATATTAAAAGCTGCAGACAATTTAATCACTTTTAAGTTTGTTACGAAAATTCTTGCTGAAAATTTTGGATTTAAAGCGACATTTATGCCAAAGCCGTTATATGGAAAAAACGGTTCTGGGTTGCATTTGAATATTTCTTTATTTGATGAAAAAGATAAGAAGAATGTCTTTTTTGATAGTAATGCTCAATACAAGTTGTCCGATATTGCAAAATATTCTATAGGTTCTCTTTTAAAGAATATTAAAGGAATAACCGCTGTTTTAAATCCTACGGTGAACAGCTATAAGCGATTGGTGAAAGATTATGAAGCACCTGTTTATATAGTTTGGTCGGTTGTTACAAGAAGTGCACTTGTTCGAATACCTTCTAAAAGAGGAAATTCCACAAGACTTGAATTACGCTCTCCGGATGCCGGGATAAACCCGTATCTGGCATTTGCAGTACTTTTACAAACATGCATGGACGGAATAAGAAACAAGGTTGACCCTCCTTCACCTGTTGAAAAAAACCTTTTTCTTTTTTCTGACAATGAAATAAAAAAACGCAAAATAAAATCCTTGCCCGGTAATTTGTTTATTGCTCTTGACGAATTTGAAAAAAGTCTTGTTGCAAAAGCAGCTTTGGGTGAGTATATTTTTAATGAATTTTTATCTTCAAAAAGAAAAGAATGGAGTGAATACCGTACGCAAGTGACACAGTGGGAAATGAAAAAGTATATTGATATATAAATCACTCTGTTTATATTATAATTTTGTCAAAGATATGCTAGATGGAGAATATTGTGTAATATGGCTAAAGTCGAAAGACAGCATCCTGTTGAACAGGATCCTCAAATAAGAAAAAATAATTTTGATGCTGTTGAAAGTAATTTTACGGATGAGCAGGCTATGCTGGAAGCTTCCAGATGTTTGCATTGCAAAAATGCCCGTTGCGTAAAAGGCTGTCCCGTAAATATTCAGATACCTGATTTTATTGATGCGATAAAAAATAATGACATCGAAAAAGCGGGTGATATAATACGTGAAACCAGTATGCTTCCTTCTGTATGCGGAAGAGTCTGCCCGCAAGAAAGACAATGCGAAGGAAATTGTGTTTTAGGTATAAAAGACAAGCCTGTTGCAATCGGTGCACTCGAAAGATATGTTGGTGATAAAACTTCTGCTAAAATCGGTGAAATAAAAGACAACGGCAAAAAAGTTGCGATTGTCGGTTCAGGATGTGCAGGTATTACTGCTGCTGCGGATTTAAGAAAAGCCGGATATTCTGTTACCGTATTTGAAGCATTGCACAAATTAGGCGGAGTTCTCAGGTATGGTATTCCTCCTTTTAGACTTCCAAGAACTGTTTTGGACAGAGAAATAGAAGGTTTAAAAAATATCGGAGTAAAATTTGAAAAAAATGTCATTGTAGGAAAATCTATCACAATAAATCAGCTTAAAGAAGAAGGTTTTGATGCTATATTTCTTTGCTCCGGTGCAGGTCTTCCCAAAATGATGCATATACCGGGTGAAAACCTTAATGGTGTCTATAGTGCAAATGAATTTCTAACACGTGTAAATCTTATGCACGCTAACAGTGAAGATACTCCGACTCCCCTAAAAATCGGGAAAAAAGTCGCTGTCATTGGCGGTGGTAATGTTGCAATGGATGCAGCTAGAACTGCTGTCAGAGTCGGTTTTGAAGATGTATTTATTGCTTATAGAAGAACAGAAAAAGAACTGCCGGCAAGGCTGGAAGAAATCAGGCATGCAAAAGAAGAGGGTGTTGTCTTTAAATTTTTGCATGCACCTTGCGAAATTATCGGTGAAAACGGATATGTAAAAGCAATGAAGTTTGAGATTATGGAACTTGGGGAACCTGATTCTTCAGGAAGAAGAAGACCTGTTCCGACCGGTGAAACCGATATAATTGACTTAGATGCAGTTATTGTTGCACTTGGTACAGGGCCAAATCCAATTATTCAAAAATCGGCAGCGGATGAAGGATTGGAGCTTGATACAGATAAAAAAGGCTATATAATTGTAGATGAACAGACCGGAAAAACTTCAATACCAGGTGTGTACGCCGGAGGTGATGTCGCTCCGACCGGAGAATCAAATGCTATCAACGCTATGGGAGCCGGTAAAAGAGCGGCAAAAGCAATTGATGAATATTTAAAATCTTTATGTGTTAAATAAACAGAAAGATTATGGGAAAGGCTAAAAAGAGAAATTTTCATAGTTGTATAAAAACAGGTGTAAATATTTCGACACCTGCTTTTTCTCGAGCTGAAGCAATAAAAAAGGTCGTTTCTAATATACAAGATAAAAATTTTGGAGATGAAACCAAAAGTATTATTTCTTTGTTTGGTCTTACACCGGAAGAACTGGCGGAGGCCGGTGCGGCATTTGAAGATTTATTGGTATTGAGAGCCGTTTTCTTTGGGGTTAAATAATGCTAATATCAAAAATTTGATTAATAAATTTTTTATATTTCAAGATAACTATTTGAATAGATTTTTTTGTTTAGCAATATTTCTGCTGTTTTAAAAATATCAACCTGTTCTTTGTCTTTTGGGTTATATGTGATTGAGTCAAGCTCTTCAAATGACTGCATCATCTTGTAGAGTCCAATATATGTTTTGTCGTAAGATGTTTCCGGTGTTTGAGATTCGACAACTTTTATTATCCGCAGTAGTTCGTTATCAAAAGAATCGACTATTGCACTATCCAATCCGCATCCCATTGCCAATACCAAGAAAACTCTGTTTATTAGCGGCCGCAATTCTTTCGGACATCCGTTGGATACATTGGACAGACCTATTGTTGTCATAACAGGCGGATCAAAACTTTCTTTTAGCATTCGTATTGTATTTAGAGCTTCTTGTGTTTGGGTTTGTTCAACACATACGGGTAAAATTAGCGGGTCAAAGTATAATTTTGAATTGTCAATTCCTTTAGATTCAGTGTAAGAAGTTATTTCAAATGCAAGTTCCAGACGTTTGTCAGATTCTTTGGGTATACCAAGCTGGGAATTCATTGTCAGTGCAATAAGGCTGCAATCATACTTTAAGACCAAATCTACGGTATTTGCCAGCTTTTCTGTGTCTGCGTTGGTGCTGTTTATTATACAATCTTGCGGATTGTTAAAAACAGCCAGTCCCGAATCTATTTCTGACAAGTTCGAGCTATCAAAAGACAAGGGAATCTGTGTCATATCTTTGACTATTTCTGTAAGCCATTTCATTGTACCTGCAAAGCTGCCCCTTGCAGGACCGATATTTAAATCAAGCCAATCCGGATTTGTTTGAATTTGTTTTTGTAAAAGATTTCTTATAAAAGTTTCATCTCTGTTCAACAATGCTTCTTTTGTTGATTTAGATATTATGTGTAAATTTTCTGATATAAGTTTCATTTTCTTGCCTTTTTGTTTTTATTGATTTATGTTTTCAAGAATTTTTGATACTGCTTCTGCCTTGTTTAGAGTATAGAAATGTAATCCTTGTACTTTATTTTTATAAAGTTGTTGGCATTGTTTTGAAGCATATTCTATTCCGTATTTTTTTATGTAATCTTTATCATCTTTGTGTTTTTCAAGTTTTTCAGATAGTTCTTGGGGAATTTCCACTCTGCTTATTTCAGTCATTTTCAAAACTTGTTTATAGCTTGTGACAGGCAGTATTCCTGGTATAATAGGCTGTACAATTCCTTTCTGTCTGCAAATATCGACAAATTTAAAAAAATGACTGTTATCAAAAAACAGCTGGGTATATATTACATCTGCACCGCAATCTGTTTTTTGTTTTAAATAAGCTATATCTTCATCAAGACTTTTTGATTCTTTGTGTCCTTCAGGATAACCCGCAACAGAAATACAAAGATTTGTTTTTTCTTTTATGTAAGACACAAGTTCATTAGCATGTTTAAAATCATTGTAAATAAAACCGTCTTTGGGAATATCTCCTCTTAGAGCAAGTATGTTTTCGATATTTAATCTTTCTATATTTTTCAGGTAAGAAGAAATATTGTCTTTACTTGTTGCAACACATGTAAAATGAGGCATTGGTGTAACATTTAGAGTCTCTTTTATTCTCCTTATTATTTCGATTGACAGATTTTGATTTGAACCTCCGGCACCGTATGTAACAGATATTAAGGAAGGATTGTATTTTAGAAGAATGTTTAACTCTGAAAAGAGCTTTTCCAGTTTTGAACCGTCAACATCGTCTTTTGGCGGGAAAATTTCGTATGAAATCACCGGGCTTTTATCTGTTTTGTTTTTTGAGTAAATATCTTTCAGTTTCATAGCTCTATTTATTTATTTATTGAAAAGTAAACTTCTTTTAAACGTTTTTTGCTTACATGTGTATACAGTTGTGTAGTTGACACATCGCTGTGTCCCAGCAACTCTTGAACCACTCTTAAATCCGCACCGTTTTCCAGCATATGAGTTGCAAAACTGTGCCTTAGGGTGTGTGGTGAAATGTGTTTTTTTAACAATTCACCTTGCTTCCTAATAAAAACATAAATATCCTGCCGTGTCATCAAGTGGCCGTTGTCTTTTAACAAAAACTGTTTTGTATCCGGTTTGTATTTTTTCTCAATAATTTCTCTGTATTTTAGATATTTTTGCACAGCTTTTTTTGCTTTTTCTCCTATAGGAATAATTCTCTCTTTTGAACCTTTACCTGTACACCTTACGTATCTTGAAGAAAGGTCTATGTTGTTTATTTCAAGATTCACAAGTTCCGATACTCTCAGCCCTGCACCGTATAAAAGCTCTATTATAACGGATTCGGTCGTATTCAGACTACTTTTTAAAATATTTTCTATCTCTTCTATACTTAAAACTTTTGGTAATTTTTTTGTAAGTTTTGGAAGTTCGATTGAAAGGCTGGGGTCGGAACTTATAATTTCATTTGCACTGAGCCACCTGAACCATCCTCTTATTGCCGCAAGTTTTCTTGTTACGCTGGTTGGTGTGTAATTTTTGTCATGCAGTTCTTTAATGTATAAATTTATATGAATACGTTTTATTTGCGATATTTCATCAATTGTGTCTTCTTGAAATAAAAAGCTGCAAAATGAAGTTAAATCTCTGCGATATGCATCAAGGGTATTTTGAGACAATCCCCGTTCCGCTTGAAGATATTCCAGATATTCAGCTATAAACTGTATTAACATATTTCCTTAGTTATAGATAAGCTGTTTTGCAAAGTTTATCGAATCTTGTGTGACTTCACCCGCTGCAAGTACGGCAATGGCCTTTATTTTATTGTTTTCATCCAATGTATAAACTTTGACACTTGTCTTTTCATCTTGTGTTTTGGCCACATAAAAGTGCCTGTCTGACTTTGCTGCTATTATAGGTTGATGTGTTATTGATATTATTTGATGAGATTTTGCCAGTTTTGTAATTGTTTGTGCTACGGCCTGGCAGGCATTTCCTGAGATACCTGTGTCTATTTCGTCAAAAATTATTGTATTAATATTGTCTGTCTTTGCAAATATAGTTTTTATTGCAAGCATTACTCTTGAAATTTCACCTCCTGATGCAATTTTTGCAAGAGGTTTGGGTGATTCTGAAATATTTGTTGAAATCAAAAATTCAACATTGTCACATCCTGATTCCGTATATTCACAAGGCTTTATCTCTATTTCAAAACGCACTTTGGGCATATCAAGCTGTTCAAGCTCTTTTCTTATAAGTTCCGATAGTGTTTTTGATAAACTTTTTCTGGATTCGGTTAATAATTCGGAGGCATTTTTCAGAGCTTTTTCGATTTCTGCTTTTTTTAACTCAAGTCTTTCAATTTCTTCTTGGGAAAATTCAATAGAATTGTATTCTTGTTTGAATTTTTCGTAATTTTCAAGAACTTCTTCAAGAGTGCTGCCGTATTTGCGTTTTATTTTGTCAAGCAAATCAATTCTCTGTTGTATTTCATCCAGCCTTTGGGCATCTAATTCTAATGATTCCGAGTAGTTTCTTAAATTAGAAGAAATCTCTCGGAGAGTTTCTTGTATATCGATAATACTCGTTTCATATTGGTTTAGGTTTGAGTCTGTTTCTGCCGCTTTTGAAAGGTTTGTTTTTATTTTGCCTATTGCATCCAAGACGCATCCGTCGTCTCCGTACAATGTCCAGTAGCTTGAGTATGTTAAATCTTTTAATTTTTCAACATTTGCAAGTATATTTAGTTCTTCATTCAGTTTTATGTCTTCTTGTATATCTTCAATGTTTGCGTTTTCTATTTCATCTATTTGAAATTTAAGAAATTCTGTATGCTGCTCTGATTGCATTCCTGCATTTTTTGCATCTTCCAAACTTTTTAGAGTATCTTTGTAATCAGTGTACAGCTTTTTATATTGTACAAGCAGCTCATTATGCCTTTCATCCCCATAACTGTCTAAGAGTATTATGTGATATTTGGGCTGAATATAAGTGTAAGTCATGTGCTGGTTGTGAATATCAATTACAGATTCACGTAATGCTTTAATAACATCTTGAGTGACAAGTACTCCGTTTATTCTTGAGCGTGAGCCGGATTCGGTTATTTCTTTTGAAATTATCAATTCGTTACCGAATTTTT
Source organism: Candidatus Gastranaerophilales bacterium (assembly GCA_944323115.1). Taxonomy (GTDB): domain Bacteria; phylum Cyanobacteriota; class Vampirovibrionia; order Gastranaerophilales; family Gastranaerophilaceae; genus Limenecus. The sequence goes on along the minus strand of CALURG010000033.1, from coordinate 3,536 downwards.
CAATACCGTATTCATCAAAAAAAGATTCCGGAAATTTAGAGTCAATAATAAGAGTTAACTCAATAACCGCACGTGTTTTATCAGTTTTGATAAGTTCTTTGTTTGCTCTTGCTCCAAATGCTAAATCAATAGCGTTAATAATTATACTTTTGCCGGCACCTGTTTCGCCGGTGATTACATTAAACCCTTTGTCGAAATCAAGTTTTAGCTCATCTATTATTATAAAATCTTTAATTGATAGTGTTTTTATCATATTAACGCTCCGGTGCAACACCCCATTGAAGTTTTTTTCTTAAAATTGAATAAAATTCGTTGTTTTCTTTCTCAAGGATTACCAGTTTAGCTTTGGTATTGCTTTTTTGAATTATAATACTGTCATTTGCATTTATATCAAGAGTATTTTGTCCATCAGCAGAGATTTTTAGGTTGCTGCAATTTATACGGCCCGAAATCTCTATTTTTTCTTCAGCAGGTATTACAAGCGGTCTTGAAGTTAGAGTATGAGGACAAATAGGCACTATGACTATTGATTCAAGCTCCGGAGAAATAACAGGCCCGCCTGCTGAAAGAGTGTATGCTGTTGAACCTGTTGGTGTAGAGATTATAATTCCGTCAGCAAGATAATCACATACTACTTTGCCGTTTATTGACAAAAATAGTTTTGATGTCCGTGAAAAAGTATCACCTTTTATTACAATGTCATTTAATGCAAGAATTTTTCCCTCGCATGCAGACAGCATCATCCTGCTTTGTATTTTGTATTTTTCGTTAATAAGCGAGTCTATTGCAAAGTCTATTTCATCTATATTAGCTTGTGCAAGAAATCCGAGCCTGCCTAGATTTATCCCAAAGATAGGTGTATCCATAGGTGCATAAAATCTGGCAGCCTTAAGCAATGTGCCGTCGCCGCCTATTGTTATTACAAAAGAAGATTCTTTATCAAATTTTTTTGAAGGCGTAGTTTGAGAGTTTATTCCTCTTTTTTCAAGCGAATTTTTTGTAAAATTTGCAACTTCAAGAGATTCAGGAACATCTTCATTGTAAATTATTGAAATATGTTTAAAAGACAACTTCTCCATACAAAAATTATACTATAACAGTATGAAAGAGACTATTTGTAAATATTATTTCATTAATAAACAATACCGGCTCTGTTATAAGCAGCATCGCAGGCACCACAACAAGCTTTTTCATAAGCATATTCAACACCGTCAGCACAAAGCAGTTCATACGTGTTATCTGCTGATTTCACCGCTGCGGCTGCAAGTTCGGGGTTTTTCATAAAAAATTCCAAATCTTGTTTTACTCCTTCAATAGTTTCCGGAGAATCGACACGAGGCTGTTTTACGAGTATACGCCCGTATGCATCTGCGGCTTTGGAACCGTCATTTTTTTCAATTTGAGATTCTTGTTTTATGTTTTGAGCACACTTTGTATCATCTTCTTTTTTGAAGCTGGGAGTGTATGTGCTGTGAACATTGTTTAAATTAAGTTTATTATTTATATCAGTCATAACTATTCTCTCCGATTAACAGATAGTTTTCGTGTTCTTCATCATGCTTAAAAACATAAGAAAAATTTTTTTGCTAGTTTATTATAAAAAAATTTTTTAGTATATACAATTTCTTTCAAAGTCTATTATTTATGTGCTGAAAAGTCAAGTATATCAAGAAAAAATATTTTAAGTGTAGTATATATACTTTATTAATATTTCTTAACAATATGTTTTTATTAAAATTTGTAAATTAACTTAATAATCTTGAAATTGGTGAGAAAAATAAGTTTTTATATAAATATAGCAAGATGAAGTAAAATAATTAAAAATAATAAAACGGGGTTTGCAAATGGGCAATTTTGGATTAAACATTGATAAATTAAATACCGGCATGGGAATTTCATTTTCTGATTCTTCAACAGTGCTTGGTACGACGAAGACAAATGCAAGTATATTTGGTGTCAATATTGTCAATGACGAAATACAGTCCAATAATGAAGAAAAAGTCGTTACCGCAGCGTCTTTGGGATACAAAAAGACCAGCAACCCTGATATCTACTACAGTGATACTCAAAATTCTTATTTTATATGGGATGAAACAAAAAATAAGTTTAAAAAAGCTAAAGGTATAGAAAACATTTTGCCTAACGGTAATTATAAAACTGATACAGGCTATTTTAAAAAAGACGGAACATTAGTAGCTGCGTATGAAAATGGAAATTTAGCTCCTACAAAAGAAGCACCCGAAAAATTACCTGATGTAATGGCGGACTATCATGGTTATTCTAAAACCAGTATTAATAATGTGTTTTTTGATAAAGAAAAAAATTGTTACGTAGAATGGGACCAAAATTCGGAATCATTCAAAAAATCCCGAGTTGACGATGCTGTTGAAGGTGGCTTTTATAAATCAGGAGAAAAATATTTTGATGTTGATGGCTATGAAATAACAGCTCCGTATTTTTATGCACAGAAATACGGTTATAAAAAAGTTTTTGGCACCGATATTTACAAAGATTCTGAAGGCAGAGAATGCAAATGGAATGATGAAACTAAAAAGTTTGAACTTACAGACAGAGCAAGACTGGTTGAAAATATGAAAAACAATCCTGCTGACGGTGAAATAGGAAACTTTATGCAGGGAACATCAGACTGCTGGCTTTTATCTTCTTTAAATGCACTTGGTGACAATGAAAAAGGCAGAGAAATCCTTAAAAATTCAATAAGCACCGATGAAAACGGAAATATATCCGTGAAACTAAATGGTGTAAACAAAATATATGTAATAACTAAGGCTGACATGGATGCAGCTATTATGGATTCAAAAAATTATTCAGTAGGTGACAAAGATGTTTTGGCTATTGAATTAGCCGTCAAAAAATTTAGGATTGAAAATTATGAAAATGACACCATGTCAATGAATCCTTTAGATTTGAACTACGTAAAAGCACATTACGTGGGCTATGAACTCGTTGGCGGTGATCCTAAAAATGCAATAGAATTGTTAACAGGCAGTAAAGCTACCAAAATTTCAAAATCTGCTGATGACAGCACAATTTTTATAAACAGTAGAGAAACATCCGGAACTTTTGATGAAAACTTTTTGAAAAAATATTTTGACAATCCCAAAAATATTATAGTTACAACGCTGATGGATGAAAATCAATCATCGGACGCTCATGCTTTGCGTTTTAATTCTTATGATGATAAAAATGTATACCTGACAGACCCGTATGACACTGCTGCCGGTCCAATTGCAATGAGTAAAGAAGAATTCTATAAAAGGCTGATTGCTGTTGATGTTTCAGATTTATCTTCACCGCTGGAAGATTAGTCCATATATAAATTTCACACCACTGTTACATTAATTGTAAAGAAATGTAACAGTATATACTCATGTCTGCAATTTTTAACTTTGTATATACTTTATATATATGTAAGCATTAAATAAACCAAACGAGATTTTAATAACATACATTAAATAAGATGAGACTTTCACACTAACACTACCTACCTAACTTCCTAACCTTCCCTTCCTATT
>CALURG010000032.1 GCA_944323115.1 Candidatus Gastranaerophilales bacterium | reverse complement strand
CTCCATGCTCCCAGCTTCCATATTTCTCTATTGCTTCTATTGCTTTAATTTTTAGCTGTTTATCTCTTTTGTATAGATATGGCATTATGCTATCAACATAGGCTTTCTTCTCTTTTGCATATTGTTCTTGTGCATTTTTCAAAAACTCAGGAGAAGAAATCAGCATATTAACTACGTTTGCCTGTCCTTGTTTAGAATCAATCAGGTCATTAAAATCTGCTATCGATTTTATTTTTGCATATTCCATTCCATCTATTGTTGAAATGGCTTTGATTAAGTTGTCAAAATCTGTCTGATTGTCTTCTATCCAGTCAGCAGAGAGTTTTTTTGTGTGATTCAATGTGTCCTGCAGTCTTTCTATATCAAAACTGAATTGTGGTTCAGGAAATTTTACAATTTCAGCCGGTTTCTCGGAAGATGTTTTTACTACAGAAGGTTTTATAGTTACAACTTCTGTCTGCTGTAATTCTGTGTTTTTCTTTGGAAATACTTTGTAATACAATTTGTTAAAAATTTTTTGCTTGTAGTTTACAATCTTTTTTAACTTGTCAAAAAATTTTTGCTTTAAGCTTTTATTAGCAGGTTCAAAAACATCACTGTTGTTTTCTTTTGCTTTAAAGTTCGGTGCTGTATGTTTATCATATCTGTTATATACAGTTAGTTTGTATGAAATACTGTTTATGTTCATTTTTTATTCCTCATCTAGTTCTTCTAAATCTTTATAATATTGTTCAAGTCTCTGGGGTCTTATATCTCTTTTTGTTTTTTCAAAACGGTCCTCAAGCTGCTGTTCAAAAGGGATTTCCTGATTCATAAGATATGACTCATAGGTCTTTTGAACAATTGAACGCAGTTTATCATTGCTGTATGCACCTTTTTCCATATCAGGTTTGTATTTTTCGAGATATTTGTCATAGTCAATATTTTCATAGTCAAAATACTGTTTTTGAGAATCTGCTTGTTTTACATAAAATTTCAAAACTTCTTTAAAATTTCCTTCATTAGCCGGTTCAAGAGCAAGTTTTATCGGTAGTTTTCCGTCTCTGTATAAAATCTCGTCCGTAATATCAAGAGGATGATTTGTCGTAAAAACAAATGAAGTTGCAAACGCATTATCATATTCATAACCCGGTAATTTGCTGCAATTGTCCAGAGCATTTTTCATTAAACCTATACTTTCATCATTTTTATTTGAATCTTTTAAGTACTTATCAATCTCATTAATAATTATTACAGTCCTTTTGCCGGTACTATTGTATCTGTTTTCAGCTTCAAACAATAAATTTTCTACCTTTTCTGAAAAATCTTCAACTCGTGGTGTTATTTCTATAACCTCGCAGCCGGTTTCTTTGCCAATTGCTCTTGCAAATGTACTTTTACCTGTTCCGATTGCACCGTACAAGAGTACTGACGGAGGGATTTCAATGGGTTTTTCGCCGTTTTCAAGCTGAGTCTTTTCTATCGCCAAAGGACCTATAAATTTTGAACGCAGCAGCTGTTTTTCTGCATCATATCCTGCTATCACATCATCCAGTGCACCTTCATTTGTTTTGAATTTTGTCAGTGTATCTTGAATAGTGTTTAATCCTGCAAGTTTCTGTTTTTCTTTATTTATAAGTTTTATTGTTTCTTCATCCTGTTGTGCTTTTTGTGTCAGATCATCAATTTTTCCCTGTATATCAGCAGCAAGCTGCAGAATAGTTGTAACTTCTTTCTGTTCTGTTGCAAGTTTAAAGGCAGCAGCTTCTCTAAGCTTTTTGGGTGCTTTGGAAAAATTTCTTTTCCAGCCTGACATAGCATTTATTGCATTTTCTGCTTCCAGATTTAGTTCTTTTTTCCTTTTTTCAAAGTTCCAGTTTTTTGCCCATTCAAGCTTTGTCAAAGTTTTTTTATTGTCTTGATTTGTTGCAGAGCCAAATGACATCATGTAATATGACTTTGGATATGCCTGAAATTCATGATTATTTTCTGCATATTCTGCTTTTTTGCTTAAGTTCTGTTGAGTTTTAACATGATAATTGTTTTGTGTAAAATTAATATTGTTGTTTGTGTTGAGAGATACTTTCATTTTTTCTTCCTTCTTTTGTTATCTATATTTTTGTTACACTTTTCCGCCAAAATACATATCACTAAACTCTTTATGAGTCTGACTTGCTGAATAAATAGAGTATATTCCTGCTACAATTGCAGCAAAGGCCAGTGCATGCGGATCTAAAATAGCACCGATACCCCCGCCAACTGTAGAAGCTGTATTTCCTGATAGAAAATCTGCATTTGCCAGTGTGTTTATGCTATGACTTGCAGCAGCGGAAGCTGCATGACCGCTGTGCATAAGGTTGCTCATAACCGCCATTGTTCCATAACTTTCAAGTCTTGCAAGCACCATGTTGGGTTTCTTTTCTTCGACAATGACTTTCTTTAAGTCATTGATCATATTTGCAACTGCCTGTTCTTTTGTATTTTTAAGAAGTATATCGAGGTATTTTATGCCATCTGTTTTAAAAGAATTCATTAGTTTATCTTTTTCTTCATCTGATAACCTATTTACAGAAGACAACATTTCTTCAATCTGCATACCAGTATTTCGTTGTATTTCCAGACTGTCTTCGACAGGCGTTTTGAACTTTGCATATATACCATCCAAATTCGAAATAAAATCAGTTAAAGATATAGCTATTTTATCCAGTTTTATATTAATTTTTTCAAGTTGAGCATTGATTTTTGACAGTTCTGTATGATTTTTAACATGAATATCTGTTTTGTATGCCTGATAGGATATTTCTTTTTCCAGTTTTAAAGGAATATATTTTAAAAACCAAATTTTACGTACTTTTTCAATACCTTTGTCTAGTATTGATGAATCAAGATTAGCAAAATATTCGGCCTTTATATTTATATCCTTGTCAATGACATCTTTTTTATCCAATGAAATTAACAAAAGGTTTAAAAGGCTAATGTTATCATCCTTGTTTTTACCGTTGATAACATAATTAGAAAGTTCTTCCAGACCTGATTCATCTTGCAGCAAGTATGGGAGTTCATTCAATTTTTCATTAAAGACTTCAGTATCTATAACAATTTTCTGTCTGACTTCATTTAAAAGTTCATTTTTATTTTCAATTGTATGATCAGTTAATATTTTTTTCATCGGATCATCTTCAAATACTTTAAAGTTGTTAATTTCAAAGTATTTTGCAACAAAATATTTATCATTATACGAAAGATCATTAAAGGCTTTCATTTCTTTTAACGAAGGCATTTTTTCCAAAACATTTTCAAAGTATGTAATTTTATTATTTTCTCTGTTTAATAACTGCGGCAGATATTCCTGTTTCCAGTAGCTTTGTGCTTCCTGAAAAAGATGTTGTATAGATTTATCCGCAAATATAGTGTGCTGGTTGTCAAGAGATAGATTGAGAGAGTTCAAGTATTCAGCCAAATTCTCCGGTTCCTTGTATTTTTTTGATTTGTCCTGAACAAAAGAATATGCTGTTTGCACTGCTTTTAGTTTTTCTTTATTAGTTGATTGTGGATTATTAAACAATCCAGATGTATTATCTACAAACTGTTGTGTTAATTCTATTTCTTTGTTTAGAAGTATCTGTTTATGTTGTTCATTTTTTATACTAAATTGATCTGTGTGTGCTTCAGGTACAATATCAGAACTACCAGTATTTATAATAGGTATTTGTTCATTTTCTATAGAGTCAACTATATTTTTTACTAACGAAAGTTCACTTTTTTTATTCCCCTTAAAAGATACAAATGAATAATATGCGGGTTGATAATTACAAACCTTATTTGAAAATTTTAAATTAGACTGATTTTTAGTTTTCACCGAATAATTCAGTTGTGAAATAGGTGGATGAATATTAAGCACATTTATTCGCATAAAGCCAAATCCTCATAAATTATATGAAAATCTTTGATTATTTCATTTTTGAAATTATTTTTGCCTCCGAAAAACTCTTTAGCACGTCCCCAAGCCCTTAAACCGTATTTTCCTATTGAATTAAAATTAAAACCAAAGTATTTATCCAGAAATTTTTGCTCTTTTAAAACGGCATCCGCCTTGTTGCCAAGTTTTGATTTCATCAATTCTATTGCTTTTTCCAGATATTGTTTTGATACGCCAAAGCCGGCTTTTGGGTTTTCGAATGTATAAAGCATTGCAAGTCTGGATAGTGCTTTATAGTCATTTGCAAGCAGAAGATTATTACCGCCTGCAAGTTCCCTTATTTTTAATGCACATTCGAAACAGTTATTAGCAGCCATAAATCTTTGGTCTTTAACATTAATAACACCGATTACTTCAAGTGTCATTGCTATTTGAGCACATTCTTTTCTATCTTTTTTATCTACAATATTTTCTGTAAACTCTGCATTTATTGATGAAAAGTTAACTTTAGGAATATCGGTTAATTTTTGCAAATATTCCATATAATAAGGCAAAGCTTTTTCATATTTACCGGCCTTATAAAAAGCGGCACCCGTTTTTGTAGTTACTGAATTTTTGAAATCATCCGACAATCGTTCCGATATTTGTTTTGATTGAATAGTATACATTTTTTCAAAAATTCTTGCAGCTGAATTGTATTCAGCTTTTTTTAAATAATAATACTCACCAAGAAAGTTCAAAGAATCCAAAAGCGTTTTGGTTTCTTCATCATTGCTGTAATTATCATTTTTTATTATTCTTTCAAGATCACTAACACCCTTTTCAATATCCTTCAGTGCTTTTTTATCATTTTGTGTTTGTAATTTTGCAGTACCAACATTTATTAGTGCAATTGCTTTTAATGATTCAGCTTCTCCTTCTAAATTTGCAGCCTGTTCATAATATTCTTGTGCTTTTTTATATTCAGCATTTCTTAAATTTGTGTTTCCCAACTCCATAAGGTCTGTATATCTTGCTGATTTTTTATCTGCCAATATCTTTGTGTAATCTTCTGCTTTTTGTATGTCACCATTTTTTCTATGTACTTCAATCAGATTTTTTAAATTTTCTTGTATTAAACATTTATCCGCATTATTTGCTAAAAGTAATTTTCGCTCTTTTTCAAATTTATTTATTGAATCATTTAAATTATTATTTTTTAGTGAATTTAACGCAAGGAGTCTGTATGCATTACCTGACAATAAACTGTTTTCTTTATCAGTTTCCAATATGAACTTTGCAAATTTTTTAAATTTTTCTTCATTACCTTGTTCAAAATATATATTAGCCATCTCATTAGCTATCATAATTTTTGATTCATTATCATATATTTCATCAGAAATTTTAAATGCATTTTTAAAAGTGTCAATTGCAGCTGATAATTTATCAAAATCACCTTTTGCATCTTTTTTATATTCTTCATAGTCATTTGAGGCTAAAATAAACAGTGATTTTACAAATTCTTCTGAAAAAATTTTGTTTCTGTTTTCTAAAGCTTCCAAATTTTTTATACAAACATCACTGCTTTTTTCTATTTGGTTATTATTTTTTAATTCAAGAGCTAATAAAAGATTTATGGAATATTTGACATCTTCATCTGAATTCTGTGCAACAGCAGCAGCCAGATTAATGTATTTTGCCGCATTTAATAAATGATTGTTTTGATATTCATAATTTGCTCTTAAAAACAAATTTTCTAATATTTCTTTTGTTGATTTAGCCATATCAAGACAATCATCCAAATCAATGTAAATTTTATCTGTTTGATTTAAAGATAAGTTATTTTCAACAACTTTGTGTTTATAATCTAAAATTTGATTTGAATCATCAGAATCTATCAAATCTTTATAAATTTCTGATGACTCATCATAAAAACCATTTTTTTGAAGCAAAACAGCTTGCAATTTTTTATATGACTTGTTATCATATACCGATTCTAAATTATTTTCTGTAATAATTTTTTTTGCTGCATTAAAAATATTTAAAGCAGTTTGCGGTTTATTTTCCATTAACAGCTTTTCAGAAATAATTAATGCATTTTTTATAAATAAGTTGTTTGATGTATTAATTTCATCTTGTGTCAATGGTTTAGGTTTTATACAGTCGTTTTCTTTTGCTGTTTTCTCAAGATAGGCATCTATTTCTTCTGATTTTTGTAATTCACCGGTCGCCTGATATGTCTTTTGCAGTGCAATATATGATTTAAAAAGTTCAAACAAAGACTCATTTGAGTTTTGTTTTTGTTCTACCGCTGCTTTGTATAATACCTTTGCATTGTTATTATTGTCAGATTCTTCATATATGTATGCAAATTTGTCAAAGAGTTTCCCCTTTGACAAACCATCAAGCATATTATTATTAATTGTATCAGTTATGATATTTAATTCATTTTGTTTTTTATTGTCAATATTTCTTTGAAATTCCTTTTGTTCATAATTGCTGATATTTCGTCCAAATGTTATTATATTTGACTTTGAATAAACTTTACTTATCAACTCTAACCTCTTGTGTTCTTCTTTAAGTTAATTATTAGCACTAATACGCCTAATTGGTTTCTTTTGCTATTGTAATTTGTATATGTATAGATATGTTAAGAAGAATGTCTAATTTTTAATCAAACAAGGCGGCTGTCAAATCATCAATGTTGTCATCAATATGCTTCAATCCATTTTCCGCAACATCATCTAAATTTTCCTGACAGTTTCGGGAATGATTTCCTTGCATTGCATCTAGCAACGAATGACTTGTTTCATTTTCTATATTATTGGTGTGATTTCCGTTTATTAAATCAGCATATTTATCGTCAATATCAATGCTGTGTGAATCTATATCGTGATTTTTCGTAAGCTGCTTTTCTGGTAAAGACAAAACTGTATGTTCTTCAATATCATTTATATGTCGACCGTAAATTATGTCTGTGTATTTCGACTTAACTTCAATAGATGTATCTTCAATATTATCAATATTTTTACCGAATGAAATATTTTTTAATGCATCCTCAGCTTTAGAAATCGCATTTTTTAACGATTGAAGGGCACCACAAGTATATGAGTTTGTTTCAACACTAATAGTTTTTTCCGCATACGCTATTTCATTTCTTATTATATCTTTTATATTTTCTGGTAATTTAGGATTATCCAATAGTTCTTTAGCTTTATCAATATAAATTTTGTCAGAATTATCATATAAAGCAACTTTGGGTTTATTTGATTTTTTAAGTTCATTGTTTTTAAATATTTTATTAAATAATATTATTAATTTGTTTTTTAGTTTATTTAATAGATTTTTAACAAACAAGATAGATTGTTTGTTAGCTGGTTCATATTTGGAAATTATATTTTTTGTTTCATTTCGTGAGATATTAGTAATGCCTCTCATTTTTGATGCATTTCTTTTTAACAAAGTTATTCCAATTTTCTGTATCATATATTTTTCCTTTTATCCTATTGGCTTATAATTTTATTGAAAATCTCCATTCCAAAAACTTCTGATTATTTCTATTAATGGTCTTTCTTCATCAGAATATACAGGGATTTTAATTCTTTTTGGCTGCCAGAAAAATAGTTTTTCAAAAGCTGTGTCAATAAATGGATGTTTATTTGGGTGTATTGTGTTTTTATCAAGAGATTCTGTTATCGTTTTTGACATATCACACGCAACAGCTTCTAATTGGTTGTTTGAAGCATAATCACAAATTTGTTTTACTCTGTCTCCATATTTTTGACGATAATTTTGTACATTTTCTGTAGTTTCTATTAAATCGAGTTGTTTAGACAATTTATTTGGGCCAAGTTTGTTTATCAATCTTGATTCGTGTATAGAGTGTGCAAATTCATGGAAAAAAGTATCCAAGAAAAAATCCGTAGGTGAATGTTTAATGTCATATGTCAAATCAGAAATTTTATCAATATTTCTCCAATCGTAAAAAAAACTATTTTCCGATGACAAATTTTGTTTTACAGTTTCAAAATTATTAAAAAAAAGAGTTCTTGACGGAACTACTTCTGCACTACTTTTATACAATTCAAAAGGTCTGAGATTGCAAAATGCTCTTATCTTGTTATCATCAACATTCAAATTTTCGAAATCTTTTACAAAGACTCCTTTAGGTAGCCCAAATCCCATTTTGTATTTTTTATTAATAAAATTAATAACTTCAATAACTTTATTGCAACACCAGGCAATAGTTTTATTGTTATCAAAATCAGACTTTATCCCATTTTTTAATAATTTATTAGAGATAGCAATAGTATCGGTGT
>CALURG010000031.1 GCA_944323115.1 Candidatus Gastranaerophilales bacterium | reverse complement strand
AGCACTCGATTTTTTACTCACTTCGTTCGAAAAATCGGTACTTTGCATCCGTCAAACTACGGCTCGTTCCTCGCCTTGTTTGTCGTAGCATTCTCACCCACTGACAAAGCTTTGCTTTGTGTGGGTTCTATACAAACACTCTAATAAAAAGAGGTTTGGCTAAAGCCAACCTCTTTTTTATGGCGGAGAGGGTGGGATTCGAACCCACGGTACAATTGCTTGCACACAGACTTTCGAGGTCCGCACCTTAAACCACTCGGACACCTCTCCTTGTTTTTAATTTTATACTAAAAAATTTTTTATACCTAAACTTTTTTTGTTTTTTCGACACCCGGTGCATCTTTTATTATAAACGGGCGAACAAAAGCATACGTACCGTACAAAGAAGTCAAAAGTCCCGCAATTGAAAGCACACGAGAAATTTTCTTCATTTTCTGTGACAGTAGACTTCCTACAGTAACAAGCGTTGTACCGGTCATAATTCCTAAGTATCCTTTGAAAATAGTTCTCGGTACAACTATTGTGTCTGTCATATCAGCAGAATTTTTTGCCGCTGTATGAAACTTTTCAAGAAATCCTTCTTTCTTTGTCGTGTTTGTTGTTTGAACCTGAGCTTGAAAACCTGTGGTGATGGGGGTAATATTCATATCAAAATTGCCTGTTTATGTCTGATATAAAAATATTAATACATAAATCAGTTCTTGCAAGCCGGTTTGTCACATTCATCAATAACTCTTCCAAACAAAAGCCTCAAACCGCCAAATCTTTTTCTCAATGTTTTTCTTACTCCGCAGGAAATCGCATTTGCATTTGCTGCAAGCCCCTGAACCTGGCACATTGTTGCTTCAACAGAAGGCATAACACCATTTACATCCGTAGTTGTTCCGGTAAGATTTGAACTTACCGATTCAAGATTTTTACTTGAGGCTTCTATATTATTGATAGTATTTTCCAATTTTTTTTGCTGTATAGATTTATCAAATTTTGTTGTCATATTATTCAGATTTCCTGTGGTATCAGAAAGATTTTTGGTTGTTGCATACAGATTTTTTTGATTTTCTTTCAGTATGTCATTTACCGACTCAAAAACTATACTTAAACCTTCAATAGCAATATTTAGATTTTCCGCACTTTGTGCAAGATTATGCCTTATTGCCTCCAAGTCATCCGGGTTTTGATTAGACATAAACTCGTCTATATCAACAGTTGCTTTGCCTTCCAAAATTGAACCGTTAGACAGCATTATGTTTGAAGGTTCTTTTGGATAGACAAGTTCAAGGAAATCCCGTTCTTTATCATTACGCTTTTCTTTTTTTAACAATACCGTTGTATTTTCAGGCAAAAGCAATCTCTTTGGATACAAAACAAGATTTATAAGTGTATGGTTGAAATCATCACTGTGTTTTTGTTCTCTTGCTTTTCCAACAACAAGCCCCTTGTAATATACAGACATTTTTCCATGTATCGGACGCAACTCTTTAAATTTTGCAGTGACATACGTATATGTTGTCAGCTTGTAAATGTAAAACCCAAGTGCCGCAATAATTATAAGAGCCAAAATGTAAAACAGTTTTTTCATAGTTCAAATGATAATAAAAATTTTTATTTATAAATATTCTCTAAATCGGCTAATCTGACTGCATAAATTATTATTTGTTTAAATTTTTATTTGACTTTTCCTCTGCGTGATATAATAAAATTACAGGTTTAGAAAGAAAAGTATTATGTACAATCCAAAATCACACAAAGCAGAAGAGTTTATATGTCATGAAGAAGTATTGGAAACTCTTGATTACGCAGAAAAAAACAAAAACAATATTGAACTTATAAATAAAATCTTAGAAAAAGCAAAACTAAAAAAAGGTCTTACTCACAGAGAAGCGGCAGTCCTTCTTGATTGTGAAATTGAAGAAAAAAACAAAGAGATTTTTGACCTTGCAATGGAAATAAAACAAGATTATTACGGAAACAGAATCGTTTTGTTTGCACCTTTGTATTTGTCAAATTACTGTGTAAACGGATGCGTGTATTGCCCGTATCATCACCAGAATAAACATATCCCCAGAAGAAAACTTACACAGGAAGAAATAAAAAACGAAGTAATTGCCTTGCAGGACATGGGGCATAAACGTCTGGCAATCGAATCCGGCGAAGACCCCGTAAACAACCCTATTGAATACATTTTGGAATCATTAAAAACAATTTATTCCGTAAAACATAAAAACGGTGCAATCCGCCGTGTAAACGTCAATATTGCGGCAACCACTGTTGAAAACTACAAAAAGCTGCACGAGGCAGGTATAGGCACTTATGTTCTCTTTCAAGAAACTTATAACAAAGAAACCTATGAACGTCTTCACCCAACAGGGCCAAAACATAATTATGCTTACCATACGGAAGCTATGGACAGAGCAATGGAAGCCGGTATTGATGACGTAAGTCTAGGTGTTTTGTTCGGGCTGGAACTTTACAGGTATGAATTTACCGCTCTAATGATGCATGCAGAACATTTAGAGGCAACTTTTGGTGTAGGCCCGCATGCAATCAGCGTACCCCGTATTAAAAAAGCCGATGACATTGACCCGTCAGCTTTTGACAACGGCATTGACGATGATACTTTTGCAAAAATAGTTGCATGCATACGTATTGCAACACCATATACCGGAATGATTATTTCAACCAGAGAATCAGAACAATGCAGGGAAAGACTTCTGAAACTCGGAATTTCTCAGATGTCAGGCGGTTCAAAAACCAGTGTAGGAGGATATTTTAATCCCATGCCCGAAGATGAAGATTCTTCCCAGTTTGACATATCTGACAGAAGACCGCTGGATGAAGTTATCAAATGGCTTATGGAACTCGGATATTTACCGAGCTTTTGCACTGCCTGCTACAGAGCCGGACGTACCGGCGAAAGGTTTATGGAAGTCTGCAAACAGCAGCAAATCCATAACTTCTGCCACCCGAATGCGATTATAACCTTAAAAGAATACCTTGAAGATTACGCATCGCCGGAAACAAAAGCTCTTGGTGAAAAGCTTATAAAACACGAATTAGAAATTCTTGAAAGCGGCGAAAAAATAAAAGCCGCAGTGAAAGAAGACCTTGTAAAAATCGAACACGGCGAGCGTGACTTCAGATTTTAGATTTTTAATATAAAATTTATTCATATAAAAAAAAGAAACCGTTAATTTCGGTTTCTTTTTTATATCTAAATAAAAAACAAAAAGTCTTTTAAAAAATCACCCTATCCCTTAAAACTGTTTTTGACGACAATTTGAAAAACTGGATACATTTTGTCCTTTGAAGAAAAATGCGAAAATACCAGCGTTTTTTGTCTTATTTGATTTTTAGGTATTTCAAACATTCCTTTTATGAGCTGATAAGATTTTATATTTTCAAACTGATATTTGTAAAAATCTGTTTTTGTATCATTTAATAACATAAAACTTTTGGGCTTAAACCATTTTTTTGTCAATTCTATCTTATTGTTTTTAAATTGAGATATTTTCACAATTTTTACGTCAGGGAAATATTTTTGAACCCGGTCTACAGTCAGCTCTTTTGCTGTTATTTTTTCACCATCAAAATCCAGTTTATAAAATTTTAGTGTATGTGCATTGTAAGCAATAAGTTCTGTCCCGTCTAAAAATTCATATGTAGAACCTTCACCAGCTTCATACTGTTTATCAACAGTATCATACTCGCTATATCCGCCTGAACCTTTTGTTATATACTTTGTAAAAACAACTTCATCCGGTGTCGGAGCATCTTTAGTATTATTTTCATCAACTCTGAACCATTCTTTTGTAAGAGAGTTGTAAACAACTGATTGTGTATCTTTTATTTCATTTGTAACAGGTGCACCGTAATCATAAGCAAGAGCACTACCGGAAATCAGCATAAACAACAAAAAAGTCATTATTTTTTTCATAGATATCTCCAAAATATAATCTTTATGTATTATACACAAGAAAAAAGACCCTGCAAATATCGCAGAGTCTTTTTTCAATATTTATAAATTTTTATTTCACAGATTTTGTGATTTCAGCAGTAATGTCGCTACCGCCGTATAACACCACACCTTTTGCCAACACGATATCATAATTTGCTGCTTTTGCTTTTTGAGCAATTATGTTTGAAATACTTTTATCGATAGCAGAAAGTTTTGATGCATAGTCTTTTTGGATAGCATTTCTTTTTTGATTAAGTTCTTTATTATATTTGTCTTCAAGAGCTTTCTTTTTTGTTGCATTTGTTTCTTTAGCTACATTTGCTCTTGCTGTTTTAACAAAATTAGCCAAATCTTTAATTTTTGCTTCTCTGTCAGCTTTAAGAGTTTTAACTTGAGAAGAAGAAGCAACTACTTTTTGAACATCAACAACTGCAATTTTTGAAGGAACATTTGAAATTGCAAAATTGCTGACAGACATACCGATTAGAAATGCACTAAGAGTCAAAGCTGCGTACTTAAAACCATTTTTCATATGTAAATCTCCTTTTAATTTATAAATCTATTCTATAAAAAAATATCATTAATACAAGTATTTCTTAAAAATCAATTTTTTGAAACCAGCAAAAACTCCTTCCACTGCCTAAAAAATCAAGCATAAAGAAAATTGTAAAAATTATACAACCGGCAAAGAATTAAGACAAAATGTAAAAATAAAAATAAATTCTAAAAAACCGGACTTTAAAAAAGCCCGGTTTTTATAAGTTAAAAAATAAGATTCGGATTAATTAAATTATCTGCCCAAGTTTGACAATGTTTGCAGAATTTCGTTTGTAGTAGTAAACACACGGCTGTTAGCTTCGATGGCTCTTTGAGAAACAACCATGTCAGCAAATTCAGACGCCAAGTCTACGTTTGAGCCTTCCAGTACACCTGATTTTACGTTACCGAAAGCTGCTGAGGAAACACTGCCGTACAATACCATACCTGCGTTCGGAGCGTTTGAGTACGTGTTATTGCCCTGTGCAGTCAAACCTTGCGGGTTAACAAAGCTTGCCATCTGAATTTGAAGGTTGGCAGGTTCAACAAGCTGGTCATTTACAGTCAGGTCAGAACCTGTAATAACAGTACCGTCGTTTAAAGTGTACTTCAAAATCATTTTTGAAGGATCATGCGGATCCTGCATAACACTCAATGTATCGTTGTTTCCGTATTTAACTTCAATAAGTCCGTTTTCGTTAATAGAAACAGAAGTAAAGTTTTGAGCGTCTTCGCTGCCAGGAGTGCCTTCACCAATAGTTTGGTGATAGTTGATTACTTCGGAGCTTGCTGTTTTTGTAATCGGGTCCATAACACCGATACCTAGCTGTGTAACCAAGTTAGTATCTTCGTTAGCGACTTCAAACCTTTCAACGTCACCTGCTGCTGTAATTTGTAATTTACCGTCAACAATTGTTGCTGTTATGTCGTCTATGGTATTAATTTCATCAATAAGTTCGTTAACAGTCATATCACTGCTGTTGATTGTTATAGGGTGTGTTGTTGGTGTTCCTGCATCATCATATGTGATAATATTAAAAGTACCGGCAGAAACACCGCCTGATTTTGTACCGTTAAGCTCATCCAGTGCTTTGTTGCCCATTTGAGCAAGGGTAGAAGGTGTTGTAACAGTATTGATATAAGTCGGAATTTTAATCGGTGTTGTGCTCGAAGTTGTATCAAGCAGGTTGTTTGTACCGAGCAATTTGTAACCGCTTGAAGTTACCATGTTTCCGTTTGCGTCAATTGTAAAGTTGCCGTCTCTTGTATAAAGAATTTCAACCGTCGGAGAAGCAACCGTAAAGAAGCTGCTGCCGTTGATACAAAGGTCAGTATTCAAACCTGTGGAAAGTGTGGTACCAGCTGCAAAGTCTCTTGTAATAGAAGCTGTTTGTACACCAATACCGGTTTGTTTAGGGTTGATACCGCCCATCTGGCCTGTAGGAGCTTGTCCTGTAGATGATGTTCTGTAGTAAACATCAGAAAAGTTAACATTTGAGGCTTTAAAACCTATTGTGTTCATGTTTGCAATGTTGTCGGCAACAACAGTAATTTTGGTTTGTCCTGCTGCCATACCGCCGATTGCAGTGTAAAATGCTTGTGTCATTAATCCTCCCGTTTATCTTATTTTTTAACTTTAAATTATTTTCTTATTTATAATTTTATTTTGATGAACTGTTGTTTCTGTTGAAATCAAGAATTGCTGTTTCCAAATCGCCAGTTTCTGACTGGAACATTTCCATTTTTTCAACAAGGTTTGACGCTACACTTCCATTGTTGTTATCGTGTTTACCCTGAGTAACGGCAATTGATTTGTTATCGCCTTTTTCAATTGTCAGTATACCGTCTTTGATAGAAGTTTTAAGACCTGTTTTTTCAATTTCTTTCTGCAAGTCTGCAACAGTCATACTGCCTGTGATTTTTATGTCATAGTGTGTTCTTTGATATTTTTCATCTTGAACCGTAACATAGATATATCCGTCCGTGATACCTTGTGCACCGTTCAATTCGCTCAATTTTTTGTTTGCAATAACTTCCGGAGAAGAAGCTGAAGCACCATCTGTGATAGAAGCAACAAGCCCGAGCGGATATTCTTTTCCGTTTACGGTAATTGTCGCTGATCCGTTTGTAAAGTTTGCACTTGTAACAATTCCTGTAACAAGTCTGGAAGTGTTGTTTGGGTCGACTACTTGAACAGTTTTTCCGACAAGGCTGTTTGCCTGCTGAATCATATTATTTGTTGCAATAGATTCATTTAACTCCTGCAATTCCTGCAATTGAGTAAATTGAGCCTGTTGAGCCAGCATTTCCGAGTTGTCCATAGGATTCATCGGATCCTGATTTTTCAACTGCTCCATCATAAGCATGAGAAATGCATCTCCGTCCAACTCTTGAGAAGCACCGTTTGCTGCAAGTTCTTTTGCTTTATTGACAGCAGTCTGTGACTGCATTGTCACCAATTCTTGTTGTATTGAACCAAGTGTTGCCATTTTTCTTTTTACTCCCCTCACAAAGTCTTTTATACTTTGTAATCTACCTTACCATTGTGTTTTATTATTGAATCATTCTTATCAATTACGTTGTTTTCTGTTGTATCCTCTGTGTATTCTTCAGCAGAGCCATATGTTGTATTTGTATAAACCGTTTGGGAATACTGTTCCCTGTGCGTCTGATGATTTTGTCCGTTCGGATTGCTAAAATTGCTCTGATTAAATTGTTCTCGCTCAAAATTCATTGCGTTGTTTGAAGACTCATTTGTGCATTCAACCTTGATATTATTTACGTTTACACCCTGTGAACTTAGATTTGAACGAAGAGCCTCCATGTTTTTATCCAAAAGTTCTTTTACCTGCTGGTTTTCAGTAGTCATTTTTGCAACAATACCGTCTTTTGAATTTACAATCTCAACAGAAACTTTTCCGAGATTTTCAGGTTGTAAAATCATAGAAACTTTATTTTGGCCGCCTTGCAGCATATCATTAAATTTTGTATTCAGTTGAGACATTATGTCATTTTTGTTCAAAATATTGTTCTGCTGACTGCCCTTAAGTGCAGAGCCAAGTTTTGCATCAAGCTTATTCATGAAACTTTCGGCAGGGTTTGTGCTGACATTTGTTGTTGATGTATCATCAACAGAAAATTTTATAATCTGTTCACTTGCATCACCCTGTGTCATGGAGTTGTTTTGGCCGTTGTTTGTTTGAGCATTGCTGCGTGCTGAATTGTTTTGTACATCAGTGACAACTGTATTTGTATTTTGAACCTCTGTCATTTGTGCCGCTGCTTTATCTTTTGCATTTGCACTAAAATCTTTGTTCAAAGGAAGATTTTCAGTTGCTTTTGTCTGAGAAGCAACTTCATCAGTAACTCTAATCACAGGCTGCTGATTTTGAGCTGTAGTTGTCTCTGATTTTGAAGTCGGAGTAACAATAGTATTTTGTTCAACTGCTTCATTTGAAGCATTTTCAAGGTTTATTATATATCTTGTATTGTCAGCCGCAAGGTTGTCTTTTGCTGTTCTTACAGTATTCGATTCTGTTTTTAAAGTTTCGTTATTCAGTTTTTGAATATCAGATTTTATTTCTACCTCAGGAACATTGTTATCAACATTTGTTGATGAAGGCATTGTATCAAGTTTAGGATTTTGTCTGTTTTGAACGGTTTGTACCTTCTGCAATAATTCATTTTCCGCAGGAACAGTTTCAGCCAAGTTTCCTTGTAAAATATTTTGCGGCACGTTTTTGACATTCTGCAAAACGACATCCGGTATTTCGGTGTTTTTAGTTTGCTGTAATGTATCAGGAATAACAGATTCTGTAGTTTTATTTACATTCAGTTTCTGAGCCTCAAGTTTGCTGACATCACCATCAGACGCTGTATTATCACCTGCAACAGGCAAATTGTTTTCTGTAGAAACTTGAACATTTTGCGTATTTACAACAGCCTGACTCTGGGGTTGAGGCTGTGATGTTCCACTTTGAATATTGCTGTCCGGAGTCAGAAGCTGCATAGGCTCCAGTTGGACCTCTGCAAGCTGTTTTGCTGTAGAAACAGTTTTTTCTTCAGTATTTTCCTGCTGTTGTACCTTATCAGTCTGATTTTCTTTATCGTCTTTTGCAGAATTTGAAGACTCTTCGTTTTGTTTTAAATCAGATTCATTTTTTTCGGTTTTATTTGATGAAGATTCGTTTTCGGTTTTTTCATTTTTATTATCAACCGAATCATCTATTTTGTTTTTGTCTTCATTTTTATTTATATTGTTTTCTTGACTTGAATCTTTGATTTTGCTGCTCTGTTCATTTTGAACGGACTCAGTATTTTGTGCACATTGGTTTTCTTGTGCACTGTCAAAAGTTTTTGGCTCTTTCGAATTGATAGAATTGTTATTATTATTAAAAATATTTTTTGACTGAGCTGCATCTTTCAAAGAAGAATTAAACGTATTTTTACTTGCGGAAGATGTATAGTCTTTTGTGTTGTTTGCATATTCATTTGAATTAAAGTAATTCTTGCTTTCAATAGTTTTGTCAGCATAAGACTTTGAAGCATTCGAAAGCAAAGAATCAAACATGCCGCTTTGAGAGTCAGAATTGTTGAAATCAACTTTTAAAGACAATTTGTCCCCAACAGTTGATTTGTTGTTTACAGATGGTATTAAAGTTGTGTAATCAGCAGTCATTCCTGCACTCTCTCCCGGTTATTGTCCAAATTCGATTTTTTTAGCCGACTCTTCTTCCGTAACGGCTGGAAGACATATCGTCAAGTTCTCTTCTTTCGTACTGTTCAAATTCCTGATAGTATTTTTTTTGCTGATTTTCTTTCAGCTTTTCAAGAACTTTTTTCTCTTTCAACACCTCGTTAACTTCTTTTCTTTTAATTTCCAAAAGTTTCGAAATGTTTTGTACAACCACTTTCTGGCTTGAGATATCAACGATAAGCTTGTTGATAAAATCTTTGTACCTTTGAACTTCAACTACATTAAGGTCATTGCCGCTTTGAAAAACTCTCATCAAAGCTTGGTTTATTTCAATCTGGTAGCTTTCAAGTGTTTTTTGTTTGTCAATTGCTTCTTGCAGACTTCTTTGTACTTTTGAAAGTTCAAGAAGTTTTTCTTCAAGAAGTTTTTCCTTTATATCAAGGACTACCTGTAATCTAAACTGAAATTTTTTCAAACCTTACCTCAATGTTTGGTTTTGTTTGTACCAAGTCTAAACTATAATTCCTGAGTTTTTACATACCAAATATATTCCGACAGGAATTATATACATACAGGGTACTACATGCATTTTAATTACTGTATCCTCCAAAAAATGTAATTTATTAAAAAAACTTGAAAATTTACCCAAATTTTCTTTGAAAATTTTACTATTGTCTGTTTTTTGTATAAAATTAATATTACGTGAATTAAGAACAGAGGATAAAAAATGTCAGAGAAAAAAGAATTAGAGTTCAAAAACACACTTAATCTTCCGCAGACTACGCTTGCTATGAGAGCAAATGCACCCGTGCGTGAAATTGAAATACAAGATTTTTGGGAAATGAAAAAGATTTATGAAAAAGGACTGGAACAAAGAAGTATAGACAACAAGTTTGTTCTCCATGACGGTCCGCCGTATTTGAGTTCTTCCAAAATTCACATCGGTACGGCATTGAACAAAATTCTTAAAGACATTGTTATCAAATATAAAACTCAAAGCGGCTTTTATTCACCTTATGTACCGGGATATGACGGACACGGACTGCCTATCGAAAACGCCGTTGTAAAAACTATAGAAGGAGGAAGAGATGCAGTAACTAAGGGCGAACTCCGTTCAAAATGCAGAGAATTTGCAATGGCAAACCTTAAAGGCCAGGAAGAAGACTTTAGACGTCTCGGAGTACTTGGTGACTGGGAACACCCTTACGTAACAATTTCTCCGGAAATTGAAGGAGAACAGGTGAGAGTTTTTGGTGAAATGTATCAAAAAGGATACATTGAAAAAGGTCTGAAGCCTGTTTATTGGTGTCCTCACTGCGAAACAGCTCTGGCAGAAGCAGAAGTTGAATATGCGGATCACACTTCTTGTGCAATATATGTAAAATTTCAATTTACAGACGAAGATATCGTAAAAATATACCAAAAAGCCGGAGTTAAATCTGACAAAGTATTGTCAGCTGTCATCTGGACAACAACTCCCTGGACAATCCCATCCAACCTTGCAATCTGTGTAAACGAAAGATTTGAATATTCTCTTATCGAATACATAGATGAAGTTTATCTTGTCGCAACGGATTTGCTGTCTTCTTTTGTAAAAGATGCAGACTTGAACGAATCGGATGTCAAAGTTATAGGTACAATTCAAGGAAAAGATCTTGAAAACTTAAATACAAAACATCCTCTTTATGACAGATACAGCCCTATACTGTGCGGAGACCACGTTACACTTGATGCCGGTACCGGATGTGTACATACAGCTCCGGGACACGGCCTTGAAGACTGGGAAGTCTGCCAAAAATACGGTATAGAAGTCTTGTCTCCTCTTGATGCAAAAGGTTATTGGACAGAAGAAGTACCTGATTTACAAGGCAAATACTATGAAGACGGAAATGAAATTGTTATAAACAGATTAAACAAAGCCCTCGCATTGATTTCACAAAAAGAAATCACACACAGCTATCCTCACTGCTGGAGATGTAAAAAGCCTGTTATATACAGAGCTACACCCCAGTGGTTCGTAAAAGTTGACAGATTCAGAAGAGCGGCTCTTCGTGAAATCAGCAATGTTCAATGGATTCCTGCTTCCGGTGAGCAGAGAATAGCAAACATGGTTGCATCACGTTCTGACTGGTGTATTTCAAGACAAAGAGTCTGGGGTGTTCCGATACCTGTGTTCTACTGTAAAAAATGCGGCCAGGAGATTGTTACACCGGCAACAATAGACAAAGTAGCCAGAACATTTGAAAAAGAATCATCCGATGTTTGGGTAAAAATGCCTGCAAAATATCTTTTGCCGACAGCTTTCAAATGTCCTCACTGCGGCAGCAGAGAATTTTTGAAAGAGCGAGACATCATGGATGTCTGGTTCGATTCAGGCATCACTCACAGAGCAGTAGTAGAAAAAAGACACAAAGAACTCGGTCATCTGCCTGTTGAAATGTATTTGGAAGGTTCCGATCAGCACAGAGGCTGGTTCCAGTCTTCTCTTTTAACGGCAGTCGCAACCAGCGGAAGAGCACCATATCTTACTGTATTGACTCATGGTTTTGTTCTTGACGGTGAAGGCAGAAAGATGAGTAAATCTCTCGGAAACACTGTTGCTCCGCAAGATATTATAAAAATCTACGGTGCCGATGTTTTGAGATTGTGGGCAGCATCCGTTGACTACAGAAATGACGTAAAAATCGGTGATACGGCAATAAAACAGATGGTTGAAATCTTTAAAAAGATGAGAAATACATCAAGATTTTTGCTCGGAAACCTTTACGATTTTGACCCTATTGCGGATTATGTATTTTACAAAGATTTGAAAGCAATTGACAAGTTTGCTTTACACAAATTGAATAACTTGATTGCAAATGTAACAAAAGCTTTTGATTCTTATGAGTTTTACAAATATTTTCAATATCTGCAAAACTTTGCAACAACTGATTTGAGTTCATTCTACCTGGATATCGTAAAAGACAGACTGTATACCGCAGGCAAAAAATCTCTTTCAAGACGTGCCTGCCAAACTGTTCTGTATGAAATATCACAAGCTTTAACCAGAATGTTGTCACCGGTTATGCCGCACCAGGCCGAAGATATTTGGCAGAATACTCCTGAAAAGCAGAAAAACGGACTTGAAAGTATTTTGCTTTCAGATTGGCCTGTTACAAATGCAAAATGGGTAAACGAAAAGTTGGATTCAGAATTTACAAAAATCCTTAAACTCAGAGAGATTGTTTCAAAAGCAATTGAACCGCTCAGGGCAAACAAAGAAATAGGCAGTTCTCTTGAAGCGGCAGTGTACATAAAAGGCGGAGACAAAGAGCTTCTTAACAAATACGAAAAAGAACTCTGCAATATATTTATCACGTCTCAGGCATTCTTGACAGAAGACAAACCAGCTTCCGTCATGAATGAATATACGGAAGATGAATACACTGTCTATGTGACACATGCTATCGGAGACAAATGCGACCGCTGCTGGAAATACAGAAAGCTGGTAGACCTTGACGGTCAAGGTGCTATTTGCAGAGATTGTATAAATGCAATAAACGGAAAAGACTAGAAACAAAAAAGCTGATACTAAAAATATCAGCTTTTTTTATTGAAATTTTTTATGGAATCAAGAACACTCTTGTCTTTGAACATAATTTTCAATTCAACACGTCTGCTTTTGGAATAATCTTCTTTTCCGTTAACTATCACAGGCTCTGATGGACCTTTCCCCTCAACAGAAAGAAGCTTAAACAGCTGTTTTTCATACTTATTTTTGCCTTTAAAGTCGGAATATACAATATACTTTGCAACAGATGAAGCTCTTCTCAAGCTGAGTTCCATATTTCTGTAATATTTTTCTTCTTCCGATTTTGCTCCCGCAAAAGTTTGTGAGTCTGTATGTCCTTCAATAATAATTTGTGAAATGTTGTCAGATATTTTTTTGTCTTGCATAATTGTGTTTAAATACACAGGCACAAATTTTGCCATATAAGCTTTACCTTTTGGCGAAAGCTCCCAGCTGTTGAGTTCAAACAATTCCAAATCAGAAATTTTTATCCTGCCGGAAAATTTGTCAGCTTCAACATCAATATTATTTTTCTTAAGTTCATTTACTATTTTTTCAGTGACCTGATATTGAGTTTCCTGTTCGTTTATTTTGTTTTGCGTAAAACCGGTAATAGCAAAGACAAACAATACCATAAAAACGACAACCAGCCCAAGAAGAAGGTCGCTCATCGTAACCCAAAATACATTTGAATCATCTTCACTGTTTTGATTTGTACCGTATTTTATATACTTCATAAAATTTATATCTCATTTTATTCTTTGTCATCATTGCCGAACAAATCGTCAAGAATACCTTTAGAGCCTTGTTTTTTAATATTTTCTTGAAGTTTATTAACAGAAAATATCAAGTTGTCCAAATAAGGGACAAGGGTTTCTCTCAAACTTTTATCAAAAGCTGTTTTCATTTCGGAAGAAAGAGATGAAAATGCTTTGTTTAATGAATTATTCTGGAGTTTTGATTCCTTTAACAATTCAACGAGAAACTTTTCAGACGTAATATTGTCAAAAAGTTTGTTCATCTCAAGCTGGAAAGCATTCAAAGGTGTTTTGCACATATTCTTGTATAAGATTCTTTCAATAATTATGAATAGAATCGACGAACCAACTGCTATAACAGAAATCATTGCAGCAACTTTCATTGCGGCAAGAAGTGATGAAACCGATGCTATAGTAGCCTCTTGAGTAGAAAAGTTTACTTTGGAAAAAGCTATTGCAACATGCAAAAATGTAAACAAAGGCCCAAGACCTGTTAAAATCGTTGGAACCGAAGCTATAAATTTATAATTCAGCTTGCTGTTTACAAGAGTTTCTTCATTGAAAAAATATCCGGAATCAACCGTACATTGTATACTTGATGTTTCGTTTTCAATTCCTTTAAGTTTTACATTGCTTATGGAAAGTGCTTCATTAAAAACAAGAGTATTCTTAAACTCTACCCAATAATTTGAAATAAATGTATTGTTCGAAAAGATATCATCAAGTTCTTTAAAACGATAAGCTATATTTCCTTTTTTAAACGAACGAAGAACATTTGTAAGAAACAAAAGCGATTTGTTTATATACCTTACTTTGTTTATAAAATATATAACTACGGCTGCAAACAAAAAAAGTATAGCTAAAATTATAGGATCCAAAAGTAACTTAAAATCAAACATCGTAATTTCAATTCTCTCCAATTATTTATACAAATTTAAATATAGAGCATAACACTTAATAAAAATGTTATGCTCTTTTATATTTATACCATTTTTTTAATCAAAAATACAAATAATTACTTGTTTGCTGACAATTTGTTTTTAAGCTTTTCAAAGTCTTCTACTATAAGTTCATTTGGATTTCTCAAAGCATCTTGTGCAATTTTATCGTTCTCCAATTTTTCAAGAATTTTGTCATATAATGAAACTGTTTTGTTTTG
>CALURG010000030.1 GCA_944323115.1 Candidatus Gastranaerophilales bacterium | reverse complement strand
TTGCAAAAGCGGAGGTAAGAGCAATATAGCTTGCTCTTTCTTCTTCTCTGATTATATTAAGCTGCTGCTCTATGCTTTTTGTTTTTAATCTGTTTTCGCCCCAGATATCTATTTCATAGCTGGCTGTGAGCGGCAGTTGATATCCCCACTGTGCATAACTCGGAATAAGCATGCTGCCGAACTGTTGATTGCTTGATCTCATTGTTCTTCCGAGATTGCCGTCAAATGAAATTTGCGGCAGTTCGTTTGCAAGAGAAATTTTGACCATCTTTTCGCCTTCTTTGATTTTCAAAGCTGCAATTTTCAGGTCATGGTTTTTTTCGTATAACTCTTGAATGTATGCTGTCAAAATCGGGTCGTTATATTTTTCCCACCAGCTCAAATTAAGATATTCAAGTCTCTGTGATTGCTGCTGTTCTTCTTTTTTGTCTTTTTTGGCATTTGCAGGAAGGCACGACAGCATAAAAACACACAAAATTAGTGTTGTAAAAAATTTTTTCATATTTCGGCTTCCATTTTTTTTCTTGTGTTATGATAATAACACAAGAAAATTTTATAATAAAAAAAATAAAAAGTAAAAATCTTTTTAACTATGCCGGAAAAAACAAGAAATAATTTATTAAATAAACGAGTAGGTGCAATGCTGACTGCGACAGGTTTTATGTTCAGAATGATGTCGCTTCAGATTTTTGCGGAAAAAGGTTTTGAAATTACTCCGGAACAGTATTTAATATTGTCAATAATTATGGATTCGGGCGGAGAACTATACCAAAGACAAATTTCCGAAATTACCTACAAAGACAGGCCGAACGTAACAAGAATAATAAACATTCTCGAAAATCTCGGGCTGATTAAAAGAATTGAAGATGTAAACAAAAGAAAGGTTTTTAAAGTAGAAGTTACTCAAAAAGGTATTGAAACAAGAAAGAAAATACAACCTACTATGTATAAACTTAGAGCGATTACAACACAAAATATAAGTGAAGCGGATTTGGAGTTTTCACTAAAAATACTTGAACAAATGCAGATGAATATGTTTGACCATGTGAAACTCCATATATAAATAATCAGATGATATAAAGGAAAACACTATATGAGCACAGACGAAACAAATAACAATCAGCAACAAAACGGGAATGAAAAAAATATTCCTTCTATAGAAGAAAAAGAAGAAAAAACAAATACAAAACTACCGGAAAACGCAGAAGATGATTTTGATGAAGAGGATGATGACAGACCGAGTTACCAGAAAAAAAGAGTCATCGTTCCGACAATAACAGCTGTAATCTTCCTGCTGACAGGCGTATACTTTATGGTGCATGGAATGCATTTTCAATCAACCGATGATGCGTTTGTTGAAGGGCATATAGTTTCTATTGCACCGAGAGTGGCCGGACCTGTTAAAGAAATGCTGATAACGGATAATCAGCCGGTTAAAAAAGGTGATTTGCTTATTGTTATCGACCCGAATGACTATGAAGCAAAACTCGCACAGTCAAAGGCAAAATTGGCTCAGGCAAAAGCTTCTTTAAAAATTTCACAAGACGATATAACAAGAACAAAATCAGGCTTGGATTCTTCAGCACATGATGTAGTTTCCACAAAATCAAAACTTGATTTTTCTCAGAAAGATTACAAAAGATACTCTTCAATGTACAAAGAAGGAATTTCGTCAAAACAAGAGTATGACCAGAGCAAAACGGGTTTGACAGTTGCAAAAGCTTCTTACAAATCCGCAATAGAAAACCAAAGAGCAGCAAAAGCTATGTATGAAAGTGCAAAGGCAAAAAAAGAAGCGACTCTGGCTGAAATTCAAAAACTCGAAGCTGAAGTAAAAACAGACGAACTTAATTTGTCTTATACAAAAATTTATGCTCCGCAAGACGGTTTGATTACAAACAGAAGTGTTGAACAGGGCAACTACGTTCAGGTTGCACAGCCGATGTTTGCAATTGTTCCTGAAACCGTATGGGTTGTTGCAAACTTTAAAGAAACTCAGCTTACATATATGAAGCCGGGTCAGGATGTAAAAGTAAAGATTGATACATATCCGGGCAAAAAATTCAGAGCCAAAGTTGACAGTATTCAAAGAGCTACAGGTGCAAAAGCCAGTCTTTTCCCTCCGGAAAATGCTGTCGGCAGCTATGTAAAAATCGTACAAAGAGTTCCCGTAAAAATTGTGTTTACGGAGGATATCTCAAAGTACAACATAGTTCCAGGCATGTCTGTAGTTCCGGAAGTAAAGGTCAGATAGTTTTATGAGTTCAGAAACAGCCGAAAACGGAATAACAATAACCGGTAATCCTTTGCCGAAACTAAAAAGAGAAAAAGATGTACCTATATGGCTCGTCGCAATTTCAATATTGCTGCCGACAGCATTCGCCATGCTGGCCACATCAGCAACAAACGTTGCTATTCCTTATATTGCAGGATATTTTGGTTCAACAGTGGACGAGGCAAACTGGGTTATAACAATTTATATGATAGCCAATGCGATTTTGATTCCTCTCACAGGATGGCTGGAAAATTACATGGGCAGGGTAATGTTTTTGAAAGTGTTTATCATAATATTTACCATTGGTTCAGTAATTTGTGCACTGGCTCCAAGTTTAAACGCACTGGTTATAGGAAGACTCATTCAGGGTATAGGCGGCGGTCCTATGATGCCAATATCTCAGGCTATTTTGATTTCAAGCTTCCCTTACAACAAAAGAGGAGAGGCGATGGCGTTATTTGCACTTGCCGTAATGGTTTTTTCAATTATGGGACCGACTTTCGGCGGCTTTATTGTTGACAACTCGGCGTGGCAATGGATTTATCTTATAAATATTCCTGTAGGTATATTTTCTGTCGTGCTTGTACACTGCAATATAGTTGAACTAAAAAACAGGATTAAACCTGATAAGGTTGATTATGTCGGCTTTGGGGCTCTTGTGTTGTGGCTCATGTCTATGCAGATTGTTCTTGATAAAGGTCAGCAGTATAACTGGTTTGACTGTACGTGGATTTGCTGGCTTGCCGGAATATCTTTGTTTTCCTTTGTTTTCTTTATTATCTGGGAACTGGAATATCACAGTCCGATTGTGAATTTGAGAATTTTTAAGGATAAAAATTTCTTTATCGGGACGATTCTCGGGGCATCAGTCAACATGATTATTTATGTAACCATAGTACTTTTGCCGAGCTTTTTACAAAGTCTTATGGGTTATACTGCCATGCTCAGCGGTATGTCTCTGGCTCCGAGAGTGTTTTCGTGCATAATTATGCTTTTAATCATAGGTCCTATGGTAGAGTTTTTGGACAACAGAATCTTGATTGCTTCAGGATTTTTCTTTCTCGGGCTTTCTACCATAATGTATGCAAATTTGAATCTCTCGATATCTTTTGATTATGTAATTATTCCGAATATACTAATGGGCGTTGGAGTAATACTTGTTTTTATTCCGGTATCGGGACTTGTTCTCGGTACATTACCAAAGTCTGAACTTTCTAACGGTGCAGGGCTGCATAGTTTGTGTAAATGTGTAATGACGGCATTTGTTGTCTCAATGTCATCAACGCTTGTTGCAAGACTTTCTCAGGTACATCAGACGTATCTGGTTCACAATCTTTCTAATTTCAATCTCGCTTTTCAAAACAGGCTGCACTCGATAGCAGGCAATTTTATGCAGTTTGCTTCCAACTATGCAATGCACAAAGCAGGCGGCATGTTATACAAACAAATGCTTGCACAAGCAAAGCTGATGTCATATGTCGATGTTTTTGAAATGTTTGCACTGGTTGCTTTTATATTGATACCGTTTGGCTTTTTACTCAAAGTTCCTAAAAAAGAAGAAGCTGAAAGCAGAAGATAAAAAACAGCCTTGCCGGATACAGTTGATTTTGGCAAGACTGTTTTGTTTAGGATTGCTTTTTTATTTAAATCCGGTTCGCAATATCCGTCTCACCCATGCTCGTCAAAGTGGAGACAGGCGGCAGCGTTTTATCACGAATTTTTCTCGGACAATTAATATTTGTTTTCAACTTTAAAGAAATATGCCTGAGGATGTTTGCAAACAGGGCACATTTGAACGGCAGAGGTGCCTTTGTGTCTGAAACCGCAGTTTGCACATTCCCATTCAACTTCTTCTTCTTTTTCAAAAACACGACCGTTTTTTACATTTTCGAGAAGTTTTTTGTATCTGTCTTCATGGTGTTTTTCGATTTCCGCAACTTTTTTAAACAAGAATGCGATATCACTAAAGCCTTCTTCTTCGGCTTCTTTAGCAAACTGTGCATACATCTGTGTCCATTCGTAATTTTCACCGTTAGCCGCGTCCTCAAGATTTGTCATTGTATCTGCAACACTGCCGCCGTGTAAAAGTTTAAACCAGATTTTTGCGTGTTCTTTTTCGTTGTTTGCTGTTGCTTCAAAAACCTGTGCAATTTGCACATAACCTTCTTTTTTTGCCTGAGACGCATAGTATGTATACTTGTTTCTTGCTTGAGATTCACCCGCAAAAGCTTCCATCAGGTTCTTTTCTGTTTTACTGCCTTTTAGTTCCATAATTCACTCCTTTTAATATAAAACTGGGAGCGGCTTTTGGCTGTCCCCAGCTTGTTTGTAATAATAAACAAAAATTTATTCTTCAGAAAATTCTTCTTTTCCCACGCCGCAAAGCGGGCAAGTGTAATCAGCGGGAAGATCTTCGAATGCTATATTACCGTTTTCAGCAGGATCATATACATATCCGCATACATTACATACAAATTTTTTCATAATTTATCTCTCCTTAGTTTTGTTTGTTAGTTTGTTCCTGAAGGCATTTGTTGCAAATACCTCTTATTTGAACATTTATATCTTTAATTTCACCAAAACGCTCGGCGTTTTTGGGTAATTCTACCTTTTCGCCGGGTTCTAAAAATATATCATAAACTTCATTGCATTTCACACACAAAAAATGATGATGAGGTGTTTTGTCCGCATCAAAACGGGCTTTGGGCAGCTGGTTGTCGACTCTGAAAATCATATCCATGTCTTCCAGCGAAGCCAAAGTCCTGTATACGGTATCAACTGAAACATTAGGCATTTTTTCTTTGACAGATTCATAGATAGTTTCCGCATCCGGGTGTTCGCAAGAGTTTGCTACATGTTTATATATTTCAACCCTTTGCGGAGTAACCCTCATGCCTTTAAGTTTGCACATAGTACGCAAATATTCTATTTTTTCATCCAATACATTGTTATTCTTATGCATACGAATTCCTTAATAAGAATAATTACTATTTAAGTATACCAGATTATATAAAATTGGCAAGTCTCTGTTAGGATTATTTACAAATACTCTTTTTCTGTGTCTTTTGAGTAAATTTGAGAAAAATTGTCCACACCTATCTCTTGAAGAAGTGCAATATAAGCATTGTAATAAACGCCCATCGCACTTAAATATTCGTTCAAAAGCTCCTGATGAGCATGTTCTACAACAATAAGACTTGTCAGTGGTGTTTTGCCTTTTTTGTATCTTTGTTTTGAAAGCTTTAAGATTTCATTTGATTCATCAAGAATTGAATTGTAGTGCTGAACATTGTCTTTGGCTATTTGCAATTTATCGTGATTTGTATGAATAATATTCTTTGTAATATTTATAATTGAATTGTATTCAAGCTGTGCTTTTTCATAATTTAGCTTTGCATTTTTAATTTCAGGAGAATACATATACAATGACGGCAAATCTACCCCAGCACCGACAAACGCTCCCGGCATACCGTCATGTGTAAAGGCGTATCCGCCTGAGATATACAAATCGGGAACTCTTTTTCTGACAACTACGTCTATATCTCTTTTTGCCTTAAGAATTTTCGATTCTGCCATTTTTATATCATACCTGTGTGTAAAAGCTGCATTTTCCAATGCTTCATAATCAGGCAGGTTAAATTCTGCGGCAAAAGACTTGTCAAACAAAGAATCTTCTTTGGTATCATAGAGAGTTAAATTATTTTCAAGGTTTAGTACACGGTTAAAATTATACTGAGCTGTTCTGACATTTGCTTTTGCTTTATTTATTTGTATAAGTTGTTTTTTTAGCTTCATGTCAGCTTGAAGAACATCAATCTGGTAATTTTCATTTTTTGGCTTGTGTTTTGTAATTTCACACAAGTCTTCCAGAAGTTCTTTTCTTTCTTCCATGATTTTCAGATCAGACTTCGCAAGCAAAAGATTGAAATACGAAGTTTTTATTCTCAGTTTAAGTTTAAATTCGTAATCACTTATTTTATTTTCGGTATAAGACAAACCGGCCTCTGCTGATTTTTTCCTTACCCCCCTTTTTGCAAGTTCAACAGGCACCATAAGCCCGAATTGGCTGGAATTTCCTCTTGCGATTTGTCCTACAAGAAAATTGGATTGAAATTGAGGATTTTTCAGTGCATTTGCAATTTTTATGTCATTTTGGGAAATACCAAGATTTTTTCTTTGCTCTTGCAATTCAATGTTTCCGACAAGTGCCATATCCATAGCAGTCTGCAAATCGATTTTATACTTGTCATCATCAAGCAAGCCGGAATTTTGTTCAACAGCAAAAGCGGTTGAACAAATACACATAAATACAGCTATTGTAACTAAAAACCTTTTCATACCAGTATATATTTTAAAATAAAAATCTTTTGAGTCTAGTCATTTCATATAGGCAACCAACTTTGACTGCTTGGTTCCATTCGGGGCTGAACTGTAGTGTTAAGGAATGACACCAGCTTTCTGTCATCTTTGTATATGTTACGTAATTCGATGACAGGTTGCAGTTCCGATTTGAAGTTTAGACTCATGTTGACACTCTTAAGACAAGCTAGTGCGGTTCATTCATTCTATAGCATTTATAATATCTTGAAAGTCAAAAACACAGGATTTTGCTTTTTCCTTCATTTTGGATAAATCCATATTTTCCAGATTATCAAACAATTGTTTAAAATCTTCATTTTCATCAAGGAATGAACAAGGCAGTTCAAATTTTTCAGAAAGTTTTTTAACCTTTTCATCATAACTGAGAGCCAAAGTCGGTATACCGTATTTCACTCCCAACATACAGGCATGATATCTCATTGCAATGAGATAATCCAAAGAAGCAAAAGATTTTACAACAGCATCTACCGAAAATCCGTTGACTATTCTTGTTTTTACGGAAGGATTCAAAAGTTTAAGTTGTGCATCAAAATGCTTGCACAGTTCCAAATCCAAAGAATCCTGAAATGAATATATCAAAATTTCTTTATCTGAAAATCTTTCAACAATGTTTCTTGCAAGTGTCATCAAATACTTTTGCGAAAGCTTGTCCCAGCTTCTCAATTGAACCCCGACACGATTTTCGGATTTTTTTTCATCTGTTTTTATACTCCAAACAGGATCGGATACAAGCTCAGGAGTCAATCCCCAGCCTCTTAAAAGAAAAAGACTTTTTTCATCTCTCACCGTTATAAATTTACATTTTTTCAATAAATATTTTGTGAAAAATCTGCCTACAGGACTGTTTATCGGCCCAATACCCTGTGCAAAAATTATTACTTCATTTCTTAAAAGCAATGCCAGCCAAATAACAAAAAGGTAATAAAAAAGGCTTTTTAAACTTGTAACATCCTGCAAAAGGCTGCCTCCGCCGCTCACCAAAACATCAGATTTGAACAAAGTAAAAAACAAATCTTTTAATGAAAATCTGTTAACTGCATTTACTATAAGTTTTATATTAGTTATGGACGGATTTTTTGAAAAAACTGTAACAGAATATCCTCTGTCTTTCAGTTCATTTACCAGAACCTGCAATATAGCTTCATCGCCAAAATTTTCAAAACCGTAATAGCCGGAAATAGCAATCTTTTTTTTATCTGTCATCCTTCTGCTGTGCCTTATGCTCCATAATATGCGGAATAAACCTGTTCCTTATATGGTGTGGATTTTATTGCTCCCATACCCTGACATTGCAAACCAGCATCTATAGAAGCCAGCTTTGCAGCTTCAAAAGGAGTCATGCCAGAATTTATACCGTGCAAAAATGCACCGTTGAAAGCATCACCGGAACTGGTCGAATCCACAATATTATCCGTAAAGAACTTCGTAAAACTGATATCGCCTTCAAATCCTACAAAATAACCGTTGTCTTTTGCCGATTTGACAACTACCGTTTTTATTCCTTTATCCCAAAAATATTTTATACATTTGTCGGGCGAATCCATTTCAAAAAGCTTCGTGACATCATGTTCAAGGCTCAAAAAGAGGATTTGGACAAAGCCGCCAATTTCTTCCAGTGCATCTTTTGCGTCATCAACCGACCACAAGCGGCAGTCAAAATTTACGTCATATGCGGTAAGCATATTGTGCTCGTTTGCAATTTCAAATGCTTTTTTTACGGCTTCTTTAGCAGACAAAGACAAAGACTGTGTAACTCCTGTCGCATAAATAATGTCCGCACTCAGTATATACTCAGGCGAAATATCATCAACAGAAAGCTTTGTAGCAGCTGTTTTCTTACGGTAATAAACAAACTCTTTGTCTCCAAACTCCGGATGACCGATAAAATAAACACCGTTAAAACCGTCAATCAGCTTAACCTGAGAAATATCAAGCCCCTCAGACTGCCAGCAGTCCAAAAGATATTCACGAAACGGGTCATTTCCCACACGTGTAATATATCCCGTTTTGGAACCCAGTCTTTGTGCAGCTATAGCGGTACAAAGGGTGTCTCCTCCGTAATACTTGTCAAGAGTTTGGGAATAAGCAAGACTCTTTGAACTTGAAAGCTCTATAAGGCTTTCTCCGATTGTTATAATATCAAGTTTTTCACTCATAATTTTAGTTTGTTTTAAGTTAATCGACTAATAAATAGAATTTATCACAAATCAATTAATCCGGTCAAAAACAAAACCGTATTAAATAAAAGTCATATATACGTTTGTATGCTTTTTGGAGGAAAGACTTGAATTTGTTGTAAATCATTATGCAAGAAGATAATGTTAAGAAATATTAAGAAAGTATATACAATTTTGGCAATTTTTAGATACGTATATACTTTATATATGTAAGAGATATAAAAAGAGAGATGAGCATGGGTAACAACAGTTTACAAAATTATAATAAAAATCTATCACCGTTTACCGGTGCCGGTACACCTGCTAATAATTTTAACAGAAACCATGAAGCTACCAGCGTAAACCGACCCGGCGGTCTCTATATGAGATACAACAATTCCAATTCTATATTCGGAAATTATTATTCTAAAGATCCTATAACAAATTTTGGTGATATAAGCTATTCAAACAAAAAAAGTGCCGGTGAAATTATTACAACAATTTTTGCCGGTTTGACCGGAGCATTGGGACTTGTCGGTACTGTCGCTTCTATAGTTTCACTTTTCCAACAAAATAAACAAACAAACGGTGTAAACAATGGTTTCACAAGAAAAGAATCAAAAGAAATAAGAAGAAACACAGAAAACACAACAGACATAAACACAGCAATAGATTCAACTATTGAAACGGCACAAAATCTTGATGAAAATGCTTCAGTTGATACACTTATGAAAGCAAGTGAAAACTTAAGAAATTCTATAACACAAGCAACTAATCAAAAAAATGATGCTGAACGCAATGTTTCAACAGCTACAACAACTAAGAAAAACCTGGAAAAAAATCAACAACAAGAACAAACAGTATATGACGGATTGTTAAACGACAAAGCTGCTGCTGAAAAAGAATTGTCTACACTTGAAAAAGCAGATACTTCCAAAATGACACCGGAACAAAAAGCTGCTCACAATAAACAAATTAGTGAAATAAAACAAAAAATCTCAAAAATTAAAAAACAAATAGAAAAAAGCGGTGAAAAACTTCAAAAACTCGAAAAAGAAATACAAGTCCAACAACAAATAATAACAAACAACACAGAAGTTGTTAATATATTGGAATCTAAAATTCTTACTGCAAACCAATCATACGAAGACTTAAATAAAAAAATAGAAGAACAAAATAAATAAAAAGAGTCCTTTAGAGATAAAGAGCTCTTTTTTATTACAGTTTAAATAAAGATTTAGATACTTCCGATTATTCGAATTATTTTATATGTTTAATCACTCTGCAAGGATTTCCGGCCGCAATAGTATTTGGCGGTACATCCTTTGTCACAATACTGCCTGCACCGATAATAGAACCTTCTCCAACCGTCACACCCGGAAGAATTGTTGAATTTGAGCCAATCCAAACATTTTTGTTTATTTTTATCGGCAAAGGATGCATAACCGCACGATTTAGCGGGTTTATATCATGATTTAGCGTAGCAAAAGTAACATTATGGCCGATTAAGCAGCCGTCATCTATTGTTATACCACCTTGATCCTGAAATTTGCAGCACATATTTATAAAAACGTTTTTGCCTACAGTAATATTTTTCCCGCAGTCTGTGTAAAACGGCGGAAACAAACGAAAGCTTTCATCGACTTTTTGGCCTGTCAATTCGGAAAAAAGTTCTCTCAATTCATCCGGTGTGTGATATTTTGTATTAATTTCAAAAGTAATTTTCATTGCCTGCCGGGCATATTCATCAAACATCGGAAAAATTTCAGAACCGGGCTCTACGGGTTTTTGAGTTTTCATATATTCCAAAAATTTTTGCAAATTATCCATTTATTCTCCATATTTTATTTACCTGTGTACGAATATTATAAGACAATATGAGAATTTGTCGAAACATAACATTGGCGGAGAAAATGGGAATAATTAAAACTTGCCGCAACCTACAGGCTCATTTTTTAATTTTAGTTCAAATATTATTGTTGGGGCAGGAACCCCAACCTACGGGCTTGTCAAATAGCTATGATACAGCCGTATGCACAATATACATTCGTTTGCTAACAAAATCTCTCTCTCAAATCTTTTTTTCATATATTTGATTAAGGTTTTTGGAATACTTATTTATCTTGTAAAAACCTTTTAAATTTTCAAATTGTTTTTGCTGTTCACATTGAATATACTTTACGCTTTTAAATTTATTTATACTTTTAATTTTATCGATTCTGTCAATGGCTGTTTGTATCTTGTTTTCATCTGTTGAATCTACCCATAAAATATCTTTGTTATAGCCTAAATCTCCAAGATATAAATCAACGGTTGATTCTTCGTTATCATCATAAACCATACGAAAACCGTCGTATATAGGCATAAATTCACACAAGTTGTTTGTATTTATTTCTGAAACATCTATTACATTTTGAAACCTATGTCTGCCTATAATATTTTCATCAAGTTTCTCAGGATTACTTTCAAATACCAAAATTGTCATATTGTAATCATTTGCACAGGTTACCAATGTACTTTTCATATTGTTGATAAAATTAGAATTTTCATCATTATAAACCATATATTTAGCAAAATTATCTATAGCAAGTATTGAATGTTGACCACTGTTTTTGATACTGTTTCTGCAATTGGCAACTTCTTTATTTGCATTTTTTAAAAGTATTTTTTCAAAATCGAGTCTTAAAACCTGACAATTATTTTTTCTCAAAAAGTCGATTATCATATCCTGTTCGAATTTTTCATCTATTCCTTTTATCATAATACCATTTGGAAATATTTTTTTATCAAGTTTAAATAAATCAATATATTTTTGTTGAAGCTCATCGCATACTTGTTTTTTTCGTTTTTCTTCAATCAGAATTTTTTGTAATTTTATTTTATCCATTACATTCTCTATTTGGACTTTTGCAATTTTTTCCAGCATTTCTGCATCTTGTGTTTGTATCTCACGTGCTCTGCTGTCTTCCAATTTTATATCATTTTCAATTTCTGTAAGTTTTTTAGACTTTGAGCTATCATCGTCTTTTAACTTTTGAATGTAATTTAGTACTTTTTTTACACCGCCATTTACAAACTCATAAATGGATATTTCTTCTGTAATATATGGTTTTGGGTTTTTTACATACTTGTATTTTTGTGCCAGGAGAATTATTTCACTTGAATAATTATCGTTATCGGATTTAAAAGATGGTGACGGGAAATATCGTTGATTTTGAAATTTTGAAGTTTTTGAATTTTTAAAATATTGTGTTTGGATGCCGGTAGAAAACATTATTTTCATCTTAAATCCCTAAAATCATTTGATTGTATCTAACAAATCTTTGAAACTATCAATGCTTACCAAGGATTCTTTCCATACGTTTGTTTGTTTAATATTCTGCATTAATTGAGGCAGCTTATGAGCATTGTCTTTATTAAGAGCACCGATTAATGCTGTATAGCCTAAAATAAAATTGTCTCCTTCGGCAAATTCCTTTGCATATTTCACAACTGATTTTACCGTATCCAGTGTTGAAGAATCAGCATTTTTGAGTGCATCTGCAATCATGTCAGGGACATGAAAACCCAATAAATCCTTATTTTCTTTCAAAAGTTCAATTAATTCATCAGGAAGGTATTGGAGTTTATCTGCTTTTATGTGTTTTAAACAATATTTTATGTCAGCAAATTCTAATATATTGAAGAAATCTTTTTTCTCCATTATAAAATCAAAAACTTTTGCCGTATTTTCATCTTGTATCAAATCTTGTACTTTTTTATAATCAATGTCCAGTTTTGCCAGAGTATTGGCATGTTTTGAAACTGCTATTATAGCAGGTACCTCTTTACCGGTTGCTACAGACAATATTTTTTGTATTTGAATAGTGGAATAATCAGAGTTTTCCAGATTTTTCAACAATGGTATTACACAATCTTTATTTTCTTTATTTACCATTTTTAAAACTGAATATTTGTTTATCTTTTTTTCTGCGGCTATTGGAAAGTCGGCAATTTGTTGTATTAAATATTCACATTCGGGAGAAATTTTATCCAGAATGCTTACATACCTTTCAGCAGATTTTAAATTCAATTGTTTTTCGTTTTTTATTAGTTTAGGCAATAGGCTTTTCAAAATATGCTCTTGCTTTGCCGGATTTAATTCTAAAAACAATAACAAATCATCGATACAG
Source organism: Candidatus Gastranaerophilales bacterium (assembly GCA_944323115.1). Classification (GTDB taxonomy): domain Bacteria; phylum Cyanobacteriota; class Vampirovibrionia; order Gastranaerophilales; family Gastranaerophilaceae; genus Limenecus. The sequence continues at coordinate 7,877 of CALURG010000030.1, read as the reverse complement.
TCAACATGAAGATTTTCTCTATTTCCGGAAACAAAAGAAAACATTTCTTTATTCTTTTGCGTTAAAGATTTAAACAATGTAGAAAAATCTTCTATTCTGTCAACAAAGCATTCTTTTAAAAGATTCATTTTTGAAGATATCAAATCAATGCCTTCGGATACCATAAACGGCATATTTTCTTTCTTAATTACATTCATGAGAGTATTAAACTGTTCATGTTCTATGCCTAAAGATTCCATATTACGCAACATAACAGGATAAAACTCTTTTGCTGTTTGTATATCTTCAGGTTTTAAAATTTTGATTAATTTTTTAACAATTTTAAGAGAATCATCAGGATTTGCAGCATGTTTAAAAAGTTTTACAGCCCCTGCTGCTCCGGCTGTAAGCAAGGCACCGATACCGGCAAATTTAACCCATTTGTTTTTAACAATTTTACTTTCTTGGTTGTCTGTTTTTTCGTTAATGCTTTTGGGAATATTGTTCGATAAAGAACCAGAAAAAACTATGCCTTTATTATCAAGCCGACTTTTATGATTATTATTGGAGGAAAATGAAATTTTAGAAATATACACTAGTCCTTCCTTTCATTAATTCTGGATGTTTCTTCTAACAAGTCAGCCATGTCATCAAGAAAATTGTTAAATGTTTTTGCTGTAATATCAGGTTTAACTTTATCAATAGCCGTTAGCAAATCAGTATGAGTAATTTGTGCACCTTTTGCTTTTTCCTTTGCATATTCAACGACATTGACAATGCCCTGTGCACTGTATGCCTCGTCATTTATTATTGCTTGTGAAACTTTATTGCCTAATTGATTGTAATCAATATCCTGTTCAGTAAAACCTTGTGTGTGATATTTAAAAATTTCAGCCGCATCTTGCGGATTTGGCGGACCTAAGAAAATTTGAAAAGGAACTAAATTTTTATCCAACAATTCAGACTCTATTTTTTTAGGATAATTTGTGGTCATAAATATTGTTGCTTTGTATTTTGAAGAACAATTACTTAGCAATTCTACCAGCTGTCCTACAGCGGTATCTTCAAAATCTGCACCTCTATTTTCTATTTCTTTCTTTTCTTCTTCGCTTAATTTTGCAATTGAATTAAAATCATCAAGCAAAATTATTGTACGCTTTTTCGGAGTTTCTGATGATTTATAATTTCTTTTGGCTTTTTTAAGTGCCTCTCTTATATCATCTATAATTTCATCGTTGTCTTGCAGCATATCAATTTTGACGAAAAAGCACTTTGCCTCTTCTGCAAATGCTTGTGCAAAACGAGTTTTTCCCGTTCCGTGCTGACCGTATAATAAAATTCCGTTCGGTATATCGACTTCATATCCGGCTTTTTCAATAGGAAGTTTATTGATAAAAACTTCTTCAAGCTGCGTTTTAAGTCTTTTATGTCCCGCTATTTTGTCCCAGCCTGTTCCTGCTTCACGTTTTGTTATGATTTCCTGGTTTTCTTTTAGTCTGTTTATTCTGTTGACTTCTTGTGTATAATCTTGTTTTTCTGTAATTGTTTTCTGCTGTAATTCTTCAAGTTGTTTTTTTAGTGCAACAATTATTTCGTCTTTTTCTTTATTTTTGATTGCCTCTTCGTAACGCTCTTTTAACAAAGCATTCTTTTCTTCCATCAATCTGATAGCTTCGCCTTTTTGTTTAAGTAACGCTTCTTTATCCAGAATTGATTGTTCTACTTTTTTTACTATAGCAGCCTGACTGATATTGAAACCAATCAATTCAGAATTCACATCCTGTTTTGCTTTATTTTTGCCTGTACCCCAAAATTTTTGCCAGTTACTTCTTGCGTTTAGTTTGTCTTTCAGACGTGCTTCGTAGTCAAAATAATTATCTTCTCCTTTAAAGGAAACTGATGAAGAATAGTTGGTTTGATAAAAATTTGCAGATTTCCTTATATATTGAGATTTTTTGGAAAAGGTCGCAGAAACAGGACTAATAAACATATACTTTTCTCCTTTTTCAATTATAAGTTTTCAAATAATATTTTTTGTTATCTTAAAGAATAACTTTAATCTTTCTTTACAATTTTATTTTTGATTAGCAAAAAAATTTTTCTTCAATTTATTATAAATATTAATAAAAAGGTATTCGCAATGTTGATTGCTCCTATTTCTCTGAATAAACACTATATATACAGCACTTGTACACAGCCTTGTCACATCAGTTTTACAGGGCAATTACTAACATTTGATGAAATAGAAGAAAGAATAAAAGAAGCTGATATAAATGCAATAAAACAATTAAAAGATGTATCTGTCATAAACAAAAAATTTGATAGTTTATTACATGTCGGAGCAAGATATAACCAAACTGAAATTTGCAGATATTTATTAAACAAAAAACAAAACCCGAATCAAAAAAATCTGCATGGAAAAACACCGTTTTCAATTGCATGTTCCAGAAATAATAAAGCTCTTGTTCAAACTTTTTTGATATATGGTGCTAATGTTAATACTCAGGATAACTTAAAAAACACGCCGCTACACTTATGTACAAACAGTCCTGAAATTACAAAAATATTGTTAGATTATAATGCAAATCCTTATCTTCCAAATGATTTTGGTCAAACAGCATTTGCCAACACTTTTACAAAGCCGCAAACATTAGAAGTTTATCTAAAACACGGAGTAAACCCTAATACTATAGACTTAAATAAACAAACACTCCTGCACAAAGCAATCATTAATAACAGATTGGATATTGCTGATTTACTAGAAAGATATAGAGCCGAAATAAATTACAAAGACAAATGGGGTAAATCCCCAATTTTCTATTCAAACAATATAGAAACTTTAGATTGGCTTATTCAAAATAATGCAAATATAAACTTAACAGATAAAAATAAGCAAACAGTACTTCATCAAAGTGTTATAAATAATAATCTAAATTTCACCAATGAATTGTTAAAACGTAAAGCAAATCCTAATGTTAAAGACAAAAAAGAACTTCCACCTCTTGCATATGCAAAAACAATAAATATGATGAAGCTGCTTTTACAACATGGTGCAAATCCTGATATACAAACGCCAAACAGCAGGTATTTGCTTCACAATTGTGCAAAAACAAATAATCTCAAAGCAGTAAATCTGTTAACAATATATAAAGCAAATCCCAATGTAATAGATAAAGACGGCAATTGTCCTATGGATTTGACAACTAATAACGATATAAAAATTCTGCTGCTTGCCGCAGGCTCAAACCCTAATTTTAAAACTTATTTGATAGATGCACTAAAAAACAAAAATAGTGAATTTGCGGATTTATTATTAGAATGCGGTGCAAATCCCGATAAAATTGATGAAGCAGGTAATTCTTCAGTTTTTTACATAAATAACGAAAATGATTTATTAACACTCATAAAAAACAATGCAAATTTAAATTTATATAATAAATACGGATATACCCCGATGCTACACTTTGCCTTATTGGGAAATAGAAATTTAGTTGAAGTTATAAAACAACATGGTGCACAAAACCTAAAATCACTGAATAACGAAACAATTGAAGATTGTTATAAAAAATATGAAACTTATTCTAAATGGCTGAATAAAAATAAAAAATCCACATCTTTTAAGGGACGTGCTTATTATGAATACGGAACCGACTCTTTAAGAAAAAACTTAAATTATAAAACACAGCTGACGACTGCAAAAATTGATGAAACAATTGAAAATGCACCCAATATTGATATCGGATTGATTGCAGCATACAAGCTATTGTCAGAAGAAGAGAAAAAAATTTATGTAGCAATGCAAAGTTTGGCACCGGTAATAAAACATTTTAGTATTATGGTAAAAGACAACATCAACAAAATTGCATCCAAAAATCCTTCAGGTTCAAAAATTCCTGTTGTTGGAATCATAAAACAATACCACGATACTGTCTTTTCAAATGATTTTATTAAAAAAATTAAAGAAGAAGCGTGGAATATTAAAAACAAATATGAAGATATAGTAGAAAATTATTACACAAAAAATATTTCGGAATTGATTTCAAATTATACCCGACTAAATGAATATCTATCAGAGGGTATTAAGTACGTAAATTATATTGAAGGCGAATCAAAAACAAGAGAAAAACTTCTTATAAATTTGAAAAAAAGCACTAATAATTGCTCCGTAAACAATCGAAAATTAGTAAGCAGCTTAAATAAAACTTCAAAAAAATATGAAGAACTTGTAAATAAACTTGTAAACATACAAGACAAACGTCAAAACAAAAGAACAGCAAGAAAAACAGTAATAAAAATTATAACATTAGGTATGTCATAAGGAAAGGAACAAACATGAGAATCTCGTTTAATTCAGCATACTGTGCAACTCCTTTTAAAGGAATTAATGAAGCAGTAAACAAAATCAGAGAACAAATCGAAAATGGAAAATTTAGTGCAGGTGATACATTTACAAAATCTCAAGACGGAGGCACTGTTATAATTGAAAATTATTATGAAAAAGGTCAATCATCAGATATTAATCCGCAAAGCTCAAAGGGCGGAGCTGCTGTAGAAGGTGCAGTAAGCGGAACAACTACAGGCACCGCTATTGAAGGAACAAAATCAGTTGCTGAAAAAATGAAAACAAAAGAAGGTATAAAAACAGAAAAATCCACAGATACAGTAGATTCAGATGACAGTACACAGGTTGATTTGTTGGATGAAAATGATCTTCAAAACGGAGAGATTAACAACATAACAGACGATAATAATCTGCAAGAAAATGCTCCGGACATAGATTCAAAACATGTCGGAAGTTACGATATTGATGATAACAACTTAGATATCGATAATCCTGATATTGATATCCCGGAAATTGAAGGACCTGAGATAGAAGCCCCCGATATAGATGTTGCAGATATTGATGTATCTGACATTGATGTATCTGACATTGATGTATCTGACATTTTATAGAATAAAACAATAAGACGGTTCTAAATGAAAATTGAAACAAAAAATACTTATAAAATAAATTCTTTTACAGTACCCCGAAAGAAACCTAATGTATCGGATTTTATTCTGCCTGCTGTGCAAGCAAAGCCTTTAAAAAGCATATATGACAAAGGTTCATATCAAATATCTTTTGGTGAAAATCTTATTGATGATTATATCTATGATAAATCTCTGGTAAAGCATATCAACGAAGCAAAAGTTCTTAACCCGAAAACAGTTGAGGATTATTTTAGAGCATTGGGTATTCCTTGTGAATTTAGAAACGGCACAGATAAAGCAAAAAAAGTTGTTGCATATTGTTCTTTTAATGCAGCTGAAATGCTTAGGCAAATTAATATGGTTTTACCTACCAAAATAACAATGGGAGAAATGGGAAATCCTGATATTTTAGCCGCTTGTTATTATCTGCCTGACATACAAAATAATATTCCGATAAGAACTGTTGAATTCAATACAGAATATGACTGGGACAATCATATGGAAACACTTAGAGAAAATAATAAAAAAAATGGCGGACATTTTTCTTCCGGACATTTTATTCAAACATTTTTGCATGAATTTGCACATAATATTCATTATCATCACTTATACTCTAAATTTGGTGTACCTGTACCAAATCAGGGATATGTGTACAATCCTGATGTATCTAGAATTTTGAAAGCCTTAAACATGCCTGTTTACGATTCAAATACAGGTAAGGCGATAAATAATAAATATGTAACAAAAGAAGCCAGAGAAGCTATGAAAAAATCCAGCGGATACGGCAGTACTTTATTGCCGGAAACATTTGCGGAAGAATTTGCAAGAGCGTTTATAAATTGTATGGATTATATGTCTCTAAGATTAAAGAAAAATCCACTACCAATAATTACCTCTACTCCCGCATTGAATCAGGTTTTGTATGAGACCTGGGAGGGATTAATTGACGATAATCAAGGAATTATAAAATAGAAAAGGGTAATATTATGATACAATTTCCAAACTATATACAGCCAAATCCATATCAGTATACTAATTTGTTTTATCCTGTACAGCCTGTAAATACAGCAGAAGAGCTGAACAAAATACATCAAACATATTATCATGATTTGACACCTGAAGAATTTAATGCTTCTCAGACAGTCAGAAATGATATGTTGTATAATGCGGGTAAATTTGAACAACTTGCAAAATACGGCAGTAACACAAATTGCAGTCTGCTATACAATAAGATAAAAAATAATAATGATTTTAAAGAATTGATAAACTCAAAATATTTAAATAATTCAAAAGGCTTCGTGAAGATTATAAACAATCTGAATAGTTTAGATATACAAAGACAGCAAAAATTGACTTATTATCCGCCTGTGTATGGTATTAATGTTCAAAAAAATTATCAATTTGATTATCAAAAATATGATATAAGTGATTATTTAAAAATGTTAAATAATTTCACAAAGAATAATAAAATTTCAGATGACCTGAAAAAATACATTTTGTATGTAGAATCCGGCAAGTTAGATTTATATTATACAAAATTAGACAAACTGGAAAATTCTCAAAATCCTGTTGCTATTCTTTCTGAAAATTGTTAATGATTTGATATTACCATCCAATCTAGTGCCGCAGTTGCTACCGGCCGTCTTAAAATTCCATCCCGTAAGCTGTGACACTCTGCCGAGTCCGTAGTCTGTAGGTTGGGCTTTCAGCCCAACAATAAATTGAACATAAAATATACAAACTACGGCTCGTTCCTCGCCTTGTTTGTCGTAGCATTCTCACCATGTTCTCGGGTTCTCATCCCTCCAAATACTAAAAAAGTCCCTTTCGGCACTAAATTCGGAGAAGGAGGGATTGTCTTGGTCGCTCGCGTTTAACGGCAATTCCGTGTTTTGTTTTCGTGATTTCATCACTCCAAACAAAAACACTCCAGCCTCAGCTCTCTCCCACTGTAAAAAAACACATGGTTTGATTTTTTTTGCAACTTGTTCTTTAAATTTTCTAAAGTCTATTTCTTGTTTTTAATATAAATTATTCATTAGCCCTGCATTTTATCAAGCAGGGTTTTAATTTCCATAATCTTTTCTTTAGCGATTTTAGAATCAGAAAAAGACTTAGCAACACATTCTTCAAGATGTGTTTTCAAAATATTACTTTCAACATGCTTAATTGCAGAACGTACAGCCTTGAGTTGTACAATAATATCAGGACAATAACGTTGTTCTTCAATCATTTTTTTGATCCCTTCCAACTGACCTATTGCTCTGTTTAAACGAGGTATTTCATGTTTATGATTCGGATTTTCTGATTTTTTGTTGTTCATATCTTTTTTAGACTCTTTTTTCATATTTTCATTATACATAAAAAAGGGACAGAAAAACTGTCCCTTAACCCTAAAATAATATTCTATTTTTTAGGAGGTTCATTGCACTCTGGCGGACAATTACATTTGTCCTCAGTGCAAGTACAATTGTCCCCGCATGTACAGTTAACGCATTTGCAGTGTGGATTTGAACATTTTGCCATATTAGCCTCCTTTTTGTTATACCCCGGTAGGGTATCTAACAACATGTATATAATACCCCGTCAGGGTATATTTGTCAAGTGTTTTTTGTAAATAGACTAATTATTTATTCTGTCCCATGTAAGCACACGGTATATTTTCTTCTCTCAAATAATTCATTCCCCATTTGTTTAATTCGATAATCGCAGGAATTAGCGTTTCTCCTCTTTTTGTGAGAGAATATTCTGTTTTAGGCGGTACTACAGGATAAAGTTTTCGTTTGATTATTCCATCTGTTTCAAGTTCTTTTAACTGTTGTATAAGCATTTTGGGAGTTGCATGCGAAACCAGCTTTTGAAGTTCGTTATACCTCAATGTTTTGCCTATAAGATGTCCGATTATAACACCTTTGTATTTTCCGCCG
>CALURG010000029.1 GCA_944323115.1 Candidatus Gastranaerophilales bacterium | reverse complement strand
GTGATGATAGGTCTTTTAATGATGTCGTACAGTCTTTCCGTATTGTTTTTCATGCTGCTCATTATTTAGACAACCTTTCAGTAATTTCTTTTATTGCTGCTTCTGTAATAATTACATTATCTGCTTCCAACAAATCTTTTACGTTTAAGTTAGAAGGCAAAATAATTTTTACATTAGGTAAATTTCTTGCACTCAATTCGAGATAAGCATTTTCAGCTGCTTTAACATCAGCTATGATTAAAATTTTACCTTCGATCTTGAGAGCTTTTAAAGTTTCAGTCATCAATTTTGTTTTAGGCTCGTTGATTTCTGAGAAATCTTTTACTAAAACAGTATTTTCAATTCTTGCGGAAAGAGCTGATTTAAGAGCCAATCTTCTTGCTTTAGAAGGCATAGAAAAACTGTAATCTCTCGGTTTGGGTCCAAAGATAACACCACCGCCAGCAAACAAAGGTGATCTCAAAGAACCTGCTCTTGCACGGCCTGTACCTTTTTGTTTCCAAGGTTTTCTGCCGCCGCCTGAAACTTCAGATCTTGTTTTTGTATTTGCACTGCCTGCTCTGCCGTTGTTCAACTGACGTCTGAGAGCAAGATGCATAACATGCAGGTTCGGCTCAACACCAAAGACTTTTTCGTCAAGAGCGATTTGTCCGACTGCACTTCCTTTTGTATTTAATATTGAAACTTCTTTTGCCATTTTTCTTTAACCTCAATTAAGTTTGTTATGTTTGAGTTGTTATTTAAAAGCGAAAATTCCGCTAGTTCCATTTAACTCTTGAAGGAACTACTGTAACCATTTTGCCTTCGGGTCCGGGTACAGAACCTTTAACCAAAAGCAAATTGCTGTCTTTATCAATTTGAACAACAGTTAATTTTGTAATGGTTACTTTTTCGTTACCCATATTTCCGGCCATTCTTTTACCTTTAATTACACGGCTCGGAGTAGTACCTGCACCGATAGAACCGGGTTCTCTATGGTTTTTAGAACCGTGTCCCATAGGTCCTCTTGAGAAATTCCATCTCTTTACAGTACCTTGAAAACCTTTACCTACTGATTTGCCTGTTACGTCAACCTTTGCAACATTTTCCAATACAGACAAATCAATCTGTTGTCCAACTTTATATTCAGCAGAGTTTTCAACTCTGAATTCCTGCAAATTTCTGAAGTTATCAAGACCGTTTTTTGCAAAGTGGCCGATTTGAGCCTTTGTCAAATGTTTTTCTTTAGCAGGTTCGAAACCGACTTGGATAGCATTGTATCCGTCAGATTCTACTGTTTTAACCTGAGTGACTGTCAACGGATCAACTTTGATAACTGTGACAGGAATTGCCAGTCCTTGTTCATCAAAGACTTGTGTCATTCCTAATTTTTTACCGACAACGCCTAATCTGTTTTTTGATTTAGACGCATTTTTAGCGTTTGTAGTCATATTCTACCTTTCTCCTTGTGAGCGCTACTTGTGTTACTTTGAGCGGTTGTCCCTGCCGCTTCTTTTTTGTTACGGACTGTAGATCACATTAAATCGTATTCAATTGTTAATGTGTTATTAGTTTCGGATTTTATAACCCTTAATACGAAGTTTTGCTTATTTCCGCCTGTCAAATCAGAGATTTGTTCGTTCCGTTAACTTTGTTTTACCTCTCACAAAACTTGACATTTAGTCAACTTTTGTTCGGCAGAGTACAACGGCGGCTTGGAACTGTTTTGGCTTTTGGTCTTTCAGTCCTGAAAGCCCTGCAAGCCGTCACACACCATAGAGCTTAACTTCAATATCAACACCCGCAGGCAAATCCATTCTGCTTAACTCTTCAGTAGTCTGTTGAGTCGGGTCATAGATGTCGATAATTCTTTTATGAATTCTCATTTCAAAATGTTCTCTTGACTTTTTGTCAACGTGAGGTGATCTTAAAACGCAATACAATCTTCTTTTTGTAGGAAGAGGAATAGGACCTGCAACCTTAGCATCAGTTCTTTTTGCTGTTTCAACGATTTTTTCCGCTGAAACATCAATAAGCTTATGATCATATGCTTTTAAGCAAACTCTGATTCTTTGTCTTTGAGCTGTACTCATTTGTTATACTTCCTTTGCTTTATTAATTATTTTTATAATTTTGCTGGGGAGCGAAGTGATAGCTTTTTTAGAAACTGCACACATTTGTACGCTTAGCCAGCTAGTGTATTAATAACCTTATATTAAACAAAATTCGACGTCAACAGTATTTTTGAGATTTTTTTTCAAATTTCAAAAAATTTACAAAAGTTTATAAAAGAAACTCACTGATTTTTCTCAGCAAGCTTTTTAAATCCATAAATCCGATTATTTGCCGCCTTTATAGGCATAGACTATAGAATATATCCTAGCAGCAACACTGCAACCCTGCTTTATATATTTAATTATATTAGGTATTATAATTGGGTTTCAGGTAACATGAGAGTTATATTTATATTTTGTTACAATTTGCTGTTGATACTACTTATTATGTAAAACAAGTTTATGATATATCTTCCACCCGTTCTTTGCACCAAAGAATGGGTTAAAACAATAATATCACTCTTTTTTATGTTAATTTCTTTTCTTTTTTTGCGACGAAAAAGAAAGAAATGAACCAAAGAAAAGTTCACTATTTACAAATTGTTGAAACAAACATGTTTTAAGATTAAATCGTGAAGCCATTTTGCATGTTTCGTCACAACTCAGCGGCAAAAGAAGGCAAAAGGACGCTTATCAAAAGAAACGGTAAAGTGTTTTATCGGTAATTTTTCAGCGACAGACTGCTGTAAAAATTATCTCAAAACACAACTGTTTCTAATCAATGTTACATCAGGGCTCTGTCCCGAACCCCATTTTGAATTATGTTATACAAAGATTCTGTGCGATATTCTAATGGGGGTTACAGGGGGTATCCCCCTGTTGGGCGAAGCGTATGCATTAGAGCTTTTTAGCATTTGGAGAAAATTTACTCAGTTTTAT
>CALURG010000028.1 GCA_944323115.1 Candidatus Gastranaerophilales bacterium | reverse complement strand
AAGCTACAAATCTAATAGCCCATTGATTTAACATATAAATCAGTTTAGTACTAGATTTACTTAATAGCTGTTCTTTAAGCATATTAATAAATGGTTCGATATAAGACGCATTCTTTCCGCCATTATTAAAAAAAGTCACCATTTTGGTGGCTTTTTTGTTGTTTTTTTCGAACTCTCGACCTACGGTCGCTCCCTCTATTGGTAGTTATTTTTTTAATATATCTTATAATACTTGATTTTGTGTAAACTTTAGTTTACAATACAATTATGAAAGAAATTTTGTTTTACCGTCACACAAATGATAAAATCCCTGTTGTTGAATGGTTAAAAACTCTTGATAAACCTGTTAGAACAAGAATTCAAGACAGGTTAACCAGAATTGAACAGGATGATAATTTTGGAGATTTTAAAAAGATAGATAGTGAATTATCTGAATTGCGTTTTAATTTTGGTTGCGGATACAGGATTTATTATTCAGAAATAAATAACATAGTAGTTTTACTTTTAAATGCCGGAGATAAAAAATTACAAAGTAATGACATTTTAAAAGCTAAAGAATATTTTACAATATGGAGACAAAACAATGAGTAATTATAAAAATTCAATTTCTATGGATGATGCTTTTGTTCAAGTATTTGACACTCAAGAAGATTTAAAAGAATACTTGAGCTATGCTTTTGAACAATATATTGAAGATGGAAACTTTAATGTATTTTATCGTGCATTAGAACTTGTTATAAAATCAAAAGATTCTATGCAGGGCTTTGCTGAAAAAATCGATTTAAGCAGAACAAGTTTATACAATATCATAAATGGCAAAAAAGAACCCAGAATTACAACATTAGCAAAAATTCTTAAAGAACTGGGTTTAACACTAAAAGTTGCCTAAGTTTACTATAACTGGCTAGATTGTTTCGCATATCTTTGAACTAAAAGTTAAAACCTGTGAACATCAGTCCCTCCATTATTTAAAAAGAACCCGCAAAACGGGTTCTTTTTTTATTGTTTTTTTCGAACTCTCGACCTACGGTCGCTCCCTCTATTTGCTCTTTGTTTTCTATTAACTTTTTATGCATAATTTCACGGAAAACCTGACATTTAGTCTATATGATTAAATTAACATTCAAGTAAAGTTAATGTTGTAATAAATTAACTTGTTATTATAACAATAAACCATTTTTATACTGATTGTTTTTCTTTTTTGGGGCGTTTTTTGTCTTCTTTCAAAAGATAAACAAACGGAAGGATTAACACAACCGCCAGTGCAAAATATCTGAAAGTCTCAACATAACCCCACAGGGTTGCCTGTTGTTTAAGTATATTATACATCTGCCCTTGTGCCATATTAATTGCAGAATGATATTCAAAATTGTGTGCCATAAAATTAGAGGCCATTGCATTTAGTCTTTCTGAATAAACATTGTTTCCTTCGTTTAGGAACTGAACCATAGTCATTTGATGAATCTGAGAAAACCTTGAAATCATTGTCGTTGCGATAGATGTACCGATTGCCGCACCGACATTTTTTACAAGGTTTTGAAGCCCGGCCGCATTTGTCTGGTCTTTGTTAGACAATGTTGCACACGAAATATTTGAAAGCGGAACCATTGCAAGAACTACTCCAAGTCCGAATACCGACATCGCAAGAGGCAAAATTTCTTTGGGGAATATTTCAAAAATCATCGCCTGTGCAATAGGCATTATCCCTCCGCCACCAATACCCTGAATAATCCTTGAAACAAGCATCATCGGCATTGATGTGGACAAACCGCACAAAACGGAAGCCGCTAAAATATTGCTTTCTTCCCATCAATTTGCACAAAAAGTCAACTGTCGGAATCATTACACCGCTGGCTACAAGATAACTTGTAATAATCCAGGTCGATTCGTGCTGGCTGACGGAAAAGGAACCCGCCATATGCGGCAGAGCAACATTTGAAATAGTTTCATCCAAAGCAAACATAAAGATAGAGAGCATGATTGGTATCATTGCTATCCAAGGATTTACCCGAAAGTGCCATTCCTGTTCAGCAGTTATATTTTGCGACATAAAACTATCTTTTTTTAATTTTCTTGTAGATTTATCTACAAGAAAATTAAAAAACAAACTTTTCTAAAAAGCAAGAAACAAATTATTCAAATTTTATATCAAATTTTTCAAGACAATTTTTTCTTATTTCCTGCAAAAGTTTTATTACATCATTTACTTGTATATTTACATCAGAATTTGTTTCTTCTATATAAGTATCAATTTCCGAACAAATACGATTGTAAAGTGCCAGACCTTCTTTTGTAATAGTATTTTTCGTCACGGATTTGGAACCTATTCTCACCGGCTTGCGTTCAATCAATCCTTTTTCTTCAAGCGATTTCAAAAATCTGCCGGTATGTGCTCTACCTTTCAAAATCATTCTGGCAAGGTCAATTTGTATAATATCGGGTTTTAAATACAAACAGTCTAAAATTGTAAATTCTTCGGGAGTAATCGGATAATTGCATTTTGCAAAATGACATTTTGCCGCTTCATGCAAAATTCTTGATGTCAGTTCCAGTTCATAAAGTAATGATTTTGTGTAATGTTCCATTTTTACTATTCCGCATAAAGTTTTATCTATAAATTATACAATGACATAAATTTAAAATAACTAAATTATAATAACAAAAAAAATTTTTACAGACTTTTACTAACCATAATGAAAATTGGAAACAATTATTTTCACAAAAATAACAGCCTAAAACAGGTGCATTGCGGGTATAATGTGCCAAGTTTTGGTATAAGTTTTAAAAAGCCAAAATTAATAACAGATATTTTTGAAAAACATAAAGATTGTTTTTCAAAAAGCATATCAAAAATAGAAAAACTTCATCCCGGTGAATACGGTACTGAGTGCAAAAATTCTATACCGCTAAAAAACTTTGAAGAACAATTTGATGCAGAAAAACTTAAAGAATTATATAAAAGCGGATTTTCTACAAATACAGAAGGATGGGCGGACTGTTTTTTGAAATCTTCGGCTGACAATCCTCTTTCTACATCTTCTGTGTATGATTGTTCCGTAATGTATTTGTACAACAAAAACACAAACACCCACTTTTTGTACCACTCATTTTATAACACAAGTCAAAAATATTTTGATTTTTTGATAAAAAATTTCATGCGAGAAGGATTCACAAAAGCTGATATTTTACCGGGTGACAGCAATTGGTACGCCCGCCACAATGAAACACTTCCCAGAATGCTTAAGGCAATTAAAAACAACAACGAAAATGCCATTATTAAAATACGGCACTACAGTTCAAAACTACCGGAAATAGTCGGATACAAAGGAAATCTTTTTGAAATCCCAAACAGCAGGACATATTGGGGATTTAGTGATAAAGGGCAGGCAAGTTTTAAAATTTGTGACATAAGGGCCAAAGAACTTATTTTCAAAATAAAATACAGCTCAATAATACCTGAAAGGTTAGAAATACAAAGAAATCTATATGAACAAGAAGGCTACGACAAAGAAATATCAAAAGTTATAAACAAACTAATTGATGAACAAAAAGAAAAAATACTTGAAGAGAGCAAAGCTGTTTCTAATGATAAAACAAAGAAAAATTTTTTAAGCAATTTGTTTTAAAAGAATTTCATATAGTCAACTGATTTCGGCTGTGTGAAATTTGTATATGTCATTGGTATTTATGGTTCATGTATGCTAAAATTTCTACATAAATCAGTTTTGGGGCGTTTTTAAATGGATAACAAAAAAACACTTGTTTTGATTGACGGTCATGCACTTGCGTTTCGCAGCTTTTTTGCTCTGGAGAGAACCGGCATGAAAACATCCGATAAAGAACCTACATGGGCAGTGTTTGGATTTTTTAAAGCCGTTTTTGACCTTTTGAAAAACCCCAAAATTAGCCCTGATTGTATTGCGGTAGCTTTTGACGTAAGCCATCAAACTTTTAGGACTGAATGTTTTGAAGAATACAAAGCAAACAGAGAACAAATGCCTGACACCATGAAAAGCCAGATGGGGCTAATTATGGAAGGTTTGGAAGCTTTTAATATTCCTATTTACACAAAAGAAGGCTTTGAAGCCGATGATGTAATAGGTACAATTGCAGACAAGGCATCTAAACTGGGGCACAAGACAATAATATTGACCGGTGACCAGGATGCATTTCAACTTGTAGACAGAGAAGGACTTGTGAGTGTTTTGATTCCTTCAAAAGGCGAATTGATAAACTACGATTGGGCTCGTGTATACAACAAGCTGGGTGTTTATCCGGATCAAGTTGTGGATTACAAGGCGTTAAGAGGCGACACATCCGATAATATTCCGGGTGTTAAAGGTATAGGCGAAAAAACAGCCGTAAAACTTTTGGACAGATTTCAAACTTTGGACAATGTACTTTCTCACATAGATGAAGTAGACGGAAAATCGCTGAAAGAAAAACTCCAAAACGGTGTGGAAATGGCCAAAATGAGCTATTTCCTTGCAACAATAAAAAGAGATGTCCCGATTGAGTTTGATTTTGAAAAAACAAATCTTGAAATGCCGGACATAGAAAAAGTAAGTGCATTTTTAAAACATGTGCAGTTTTTCAGTTTCTTGAAAAATCTTCCGGAAATCCTCCGTCCTTTCAGCGTTTGTACAATTGCTTCAAGACCTGACAATACAGATTCTGCCGAAATGAAAAAACAGCAGATGGCAGAGCATAAA
>CALURG010000027.1 GCA_944323115.1 Candidatus Gastranaerophilales bacterium | reverse complement strand
CCAAATTCTGTTATCCATTTGTACTTTCTTTTTGCTGCGTAGCTTACATAACCTTTTAATGTAAAATTCCCCATTATTTTATACCTCCCAAATTATTTTGAATTTGATTAACGAGTGCTTTTGTATTTATGTTTTTATCGCTTGACGTATCTATCAAAGTATTGCTCAGTGCACCTTTTCGTATAGCATTTTTGATAAGTGAAATATCGTAATGTTTAAAGATTTCATAGAAGGCTTTAAAGGTTTTTTCTCCGAATTCACCGTCTTCCTTTAATGGTTCAATGATGTCTTTGTGCAGAAAATTTAATCCTGCTTGAAAATCTTTCACAGCCTGTTCATTTCCGACTGATAAAACATGGTCTTTGATAAAATCTGCTATATCTTTGTATTTTTCGTTCTCAGAGCCTTGTTCAACTAATTCAGGATTTAAAACACGTAATCGTTCATTACGCATTGAATGCAGCTGATTTCTCAGTTGGTCTTCAAATCTTTGTGACGGGGTTTGACTAAAAGCTTGTTCGTCGGGGAACAGCAGCTTTGATACTGTTTTGTAGTTTTCTTTCATTTTCTCTCCTTGTTGATTTTGTGAATTTTGACAAAAAGTTATCTTCGGGGTTGTCAAAATCTGAAGTATACAAATTCACTATAGCAGATTATTTTTACCCATAAGGGTACAATTTATATGGTATAATACGAAAGTTATGTTCTGCATTTTTTCATCGATGTACTAATTTAAAAATAAGTATTACAAATATGGTTTTCAAATAGCAATTTTTTATTTTTTTATCCTTTATAGAAACAAAGGAGAAAATATGCGTATAACAAACAATCCTAATCCTATAAAAACAAATATCAGTTTTGGTGTTCTTGTTCCGATAAAAAACTACAGCGGGCCTATTTTGAAACTAACAAAAGAAGACAAGGATAAAATAAACACACTGCAAAAAAGCATTTCTCAATTGGAAATTGAGTTGTATAAATTAAAGAATTATTTTGGTTACAAACAAATGTCTACCCAAACTTCAAATTATTATGCTGATAAATTTGATAACATCAATTTTAAAATAGAAAATTTGAGAGAAATGATAAAAGAGATAAAAATCAGCAGACTAAAATCCCAACAAAAATCAGACCAGTTTGTACGGAGCAACTAAACCTTTCAAAGCCAAAATTTCATTTAGCGGAATTTCCATTACTGTTGATGAATTGTGGGGATTTGCCACATATAATTTTTTATTTAAAGTATCATAACCCTTAACTGCATATTCATGGTGAGTAAAAAGGTCATCAAAAAATTCGCTGGATTTTTTCGGATTTTTTCGTAACGACAAAGATAAAATATAATTTTCGTTGTTAGCATATTTTTTTAGAAT
The DNA here is from genome assembly GCA_944323115.1 of Candidatus Gastranaerophilales bacterium. Taxonomy (GTDB): domain Bacteria; phylum Cyanobacteriota; class Vampirovibrionia; order Gastranaerophilales; family Gastranaerophilaceae; genus Limenecus. The sequence goes on along the minus strand of CALURG010000027.1, from coordinate 2,766 downwards.
TTTTTCAGTTTTATTACGTTGTGTTAATTCATACCAAAGTTCTTTTCCTATAGTTTTAAGAAAATTTTCTGACTTGTTTGTGCGGCCTATTATTGCGTCATAAGCTTCGCCGGGAGAACCGTCTGACAGTTGTCTTAAAAAATTATTTTTCTTTGCAAAAATCTGACTTGCATCAGTTTGGGCACAACTCTTTAAATATTTGTTGTGTCTGTGAATTGCCATTGCCCATTCAATATATTGCAAACCTTTGGCTGTTTGAGCATAAGCATACTGATTTTCAGGAGACCACCCGCCTTTAAACCTTATACTTTTTTTGCTATTAGCAAACTGTACTATGATATCATTTTCTTCCTGTCTTAATGTTTTATACAATGCGACACGACCTTTTGGATTATTCAAAAAGCAATCCAGCATAGAAATAAACCAACAGTCACCATTTTCACCCTGTTTTAAATAAGCTGAATCAATTAAAGGGAAAAGCTCTTCAAACTTTTCTTTTGTAAGATGTAGTTCAACCGCTTTGCCATTATCGTTAACATACAATTTTGATTTATATTCAAAAACATTTCCGTTTTTACATACTTGGAAAAATTTTCAAAATTCATTTTGTCATTAAGAACTTTAACCAAAGATTCATTATTTTTCATTTTTATTATGTCATTCAAAATTGCCTCTGACAGCAGCCTGTGTTCACCGACAGCGTCAAATATTTCCACAGAAATCTTTTCATCTTTTATTAATGATAAAACACCGGACTCCATCTACTTTTTATAGTGTTCGGGATTAGTTTTGTAAAGTGACAGCAATGAAGATATATTGTCTTTCGAAATCGTATCAATGTCTGCAACACTACGGGCCGTATTGATATCAATACGAGCCAATTTTAACAAATTTTCTATTCGGGCACCTGAGTTTAACGGTTCATTATTAGATTTTTTTGCTTCAACAAGGTATTTTAAAAATTCTTTGTTGTTGCCGGTATTTTCAATAAAACTCTTTATTTTATTGTAAGAAAATCTGCATTGAGGAAGTAAGCCTTTAAAAATACTCGGTGCCCGTTGTTCTGTAAGATAAACCACAGTGTCTTTATCAATTTTACACAATTCTATAAGTTCTTTTATTTCGGTTTCGTCAAATCTTGGAGTGACTCCTGACAAATCTCTTTTGGTTTCTGCCTTAAATTTTTCAGCTAATGATTTTATGTCAAAATTAGCTGTATTAATGGAGTTTTCATTACGTGACAGTTCTATGACATCAGATTCTACCGGTTTCAGTTTATCAAGATTCATTTTTTGAATATCCCGCAGTGCTGTCTGTCTTTTTCTGTCAGAAAACTTTGGTATATGCCTTTGAACTATTGTTTTTAATTTTTGTATGTTTAAATTCAATCATCTCCGGGAATCAGAAATAATAAAACAACTTAAGATAAAAAATTGCTTTTAAAATTTATTTATTTGTTTTCGACACTTGTCTTTTCTTTATCTTTTTTCTTTTCAGCTTTCTTTTGTTGTTTTAGCAATTTTTTATATCTGTAACTTTCAGACAATTTACAATCTTTTATCAATTTTTCATAATATTTTTGTTTTTCAACAGGATCTTTTATTTTTTCCGCCTCTTGCAAACCTTTTTCAAACTTAATTTTCTTCTCATAATAACCCTGATTTTTTAGCTTTGTGGTTGAATGTACAATCATAGGTATTCCAATGGGACAAGTAATTATCAAATCTGTCAAAAAGATACCAACAGATAACTCCGCAATTGATTTGCCTCTAGTAAATTGTCTGGGATTTTCATATTTTTGAGGCACATATTCACTCCATACTGGTGGAGAAAGAGTTTCGTTGCTATGTTGAGTGACATCTTCTACCGCAAAAGCAAATAAATTTGTTATAAAACAAATTAAAACTGAAACACAAAATTTTTTTATCATAACGATTCCTTTTAAATTTAAAATAAAAATATTATTTGATTATAACAAAATAAAATTTTAATTTACATTATTATTTGAAAGGAAAATACTGAAGATTACACCCTAATCTGCAAACTGTCATTCTGAAGCGTTAAAAAGACTTGTTGGCGAGGATTGTGCTGTGTTCAGAATCTTACAGTACTGATATACAGTCGCAAAGATTGTAAGATCCTAAGCTCGTTTCGCTCCTCAGGATGACAAAAGGTGAGGTTTGGGGTGAGTTGGGCTGAAAGTCCAACTTACAGGCTCCATCTGCTTGCTATTCGGACTCTTTCCTCTTACAAAACGATGCTCAATCGTTTTGTTCGTCAAAGTATTTTGTCTGTCCGCAAATTTGCCTCTTTACGAAAAAGAATGGGTAGAACAAAAATCACAAAATGTATTTTGTTTTTTACATGTTCATTTCTTTTCTTTTGTATTGTGCGGGCAAAAGAAAAGAAACGAACCAAAAAAAAGAAAACCGGCACCTGTCAAAAAAGCTTTTAAAATTCAGAAACGAAAATTTCAGGTCACAAGAACCTGTAAATTTTCATTTCTTCATTTAAAAATCTCTAACCCATTTCACATCAGGACTCCGCCCCGAACCCCGTTTATTATTATCTCGCAGGCGTTCCCTCATTTCATTCGGTCAGCCCCGCACGGAATCCGCTGTCTTGGATTACCGGCGTTCGCCAGAAGCGTGGTTCTGGCTCACATGGGCACTGGGTTCGCTTCGCTCACACGGCGTGCCCGTCCGATTTCGCTTCTTGAAATACGGACGTTCGCCAGAAGCGTGGTTCTGGCTCACATGGGCACTG